>DASPWN010000046.1:0-21416 GCA_035637835.1 Actinomycetota bacterium
GCTGCACCCGGCGTTCGCTGTTCGTCACGGTCCCCTCGGACTCCGCCCAGGCTGCGGCGGCGGGCAGGACCACGTCGGCCATCTCCGCGGTCTGCGTCAGGAGGATGTCCTGCACGATCAGGCAGTCCAGGCCTTCGAGCAAGTGTTTCGCCCGGTTCGCGTCGGCCTCCGAGGTGGCCGGGTTCTCTCCGATCACATACAGGGCTGTGAGGTCGCCCCGTCCCATGGCCTCGAACATCAGGGACAGGTGCCAGCCGTACCTCGGGGGGATGGTGCAGTCCCACGCCCTCTCGAACCTCGCCCGGGCCTCCGGCATCGTCTGGATGTCCTGGAAGCCGGGGAGCTTGTTGGGGATGGCCCCCATGTCGCCGCCGCCCTGGACGTTGTTCTGGCCCCGAAGTGGGTTCAGGCCGGAGCCGTACCGCCCCACGTGCCCGCAGAGCAGCCCGAGGTTGATGAGTGCGAGCACGTTGTCGACGGCGTTGTGGTGCTCGGTGATGCCGAGCGTCCAGCAGATCTCGGCCCGGTCGGCCCGAGCGTACGCGTGCGCGAACTCGCCGATGACCTCCGCCGGCACCCCGGTGGCGCGTTCGCCCTCCTCGAGTGTCCAGGGCTCGACCGAAGCGGCGTAGTCGTCGAACCCGGAGGTTCCGATCCGGATGAACGTCGGGTCGTGGAGTCCGGCGTGGATGATCTCGCGAGCCATCGTGTTCGACAGCGCGATATCGGAACCGACGTCGATGCCGAGCCACACGTCGGCCCACTCGGCCGAGCTGGTCCGGCGGGGATCGACGACGTACAGCCTGGCCCCGTTCCGGATGCCCTTCAGGACGTGATGGAAGAAGATCGGATGCGTCTCCCGCGCATTCGACCCCCACAGCACGATGAGATCGGTGTTCTCGATCTCCTCGTACGAACTGGTCCCGCCCCCTGCTCCGAACACCGTGGCCAGACCGACCACGCTGGGAGCGTGTCAGGTGCGGTTGCAGCTGTCGATGTTGTTGCTGCCCAGGACCTGACGCATGAACTTCTGTGCGACGAAGTTCATCTCGTTCGTGGCCTTGGAGCAGCTGAACAGGCCGACCCCGTCGCCGCCGTTCCGCTCCCGCGCCGCACGCAGGCCTGCCGCTGCCCGGTCCAGGGCCTCGTCCCAGGTCGCCGCGCGAAGCGCACCGTTCTCGCGGACCAACGGCTCGGTGAGTCGGGTCCGGCCGTTCCCCATCGAGCTGGCCTCCTTCCTTCCGGACGCACTCGATTCTAGTCCGCGGCGTCAGGCATCAGGTCAGGGCGATGCGCTCGGGATGCGAGTAGACGTTGAACCTGCCGTCGCGAACGAAGCCGACGACGGTCTGGCCCACGCGCGCTGCCAGGTCAACCGCGAGCGATGAGGGCGCCGAGACCGCCGCCACGACTGGGATCCCAGCGACGCCGGCCTTCTGCACGATCTCGAAGGAGGCTCGCCCCGAGACCAGGAGGATCCGCTCCGACAGCGGCAGGTCCCCGGCCAGGAAGGCCTCCCCGACGATCTTGTCCACTGCGTTGTGGCGGCCCACGTCCTCTCGGAGCGACAACAGCGTGCCGGTCGGGGCGAACAGCCCGGCCGCATGGAGCCCCCCGGTCTGCTCGAACACCTTCTGGGCCCGACGTAGCTCGCCCGGCAGGCCCTCGATCACCTCGCGGGCTACCTCCGGCCCCGGACCGACCGAGGCGCACTCGACCTCCACGTGGTCCAGGCTGGCCTTCCCACAGATCCCGCACGAGGAGTTGGCGTAGAAGTTTCGGGTCAGCGTGTCCGGGTCGAACGGGCGGGCCAGGTTCACCGTGACAACGTTGTAGTGCTGCTCATCCTGGTCCAGGTCCTCGCAGTAGCTCACCTTGCGGACGTCGTCGCGTGCCCGGATCAGTCCCTCGGTGAACAGGAACCCCACCGCAAGGTCGAAGTCGGCACCCGGGGTGCGCATGGTGACCGCGACCGACACGGGGTCCTGGCCCGGTCCCTGGGCCCTGATCTCCATGGGCTCCTCGGTGGCCAGGCGATCGGCCAGTTCGTGCGCCGCGCCGTCCCGGACGGCGAGCACCCTGGCCTGGGTGATATTCCGGCGCAGGGGGACGGGCTCGCCCACGGGATCCATTATGCGACTCCGGCGGCTCGAGCCGGTCGCGCAGTATCCTCACGTGGCGTTTGAACGACCGATCAATGGGAGGCCGTGGGACCGATGAAGAGTGGGCTCGAGATCGCGCAGCACGCCGTCCTGCGGCCCATCGCCGAGATCGCCGCCGCCGTGGGGATCGAGGACGGCGAGCTCGAGCCCTTCGGCCGCTATCGGGGGAAAGTCTCCCTCTCGGCGATGCAGCGGCTGTCCGGCCGGCCCGACGGGAAACTCGTGGTGACTACTGCCATCACCCCGACCAAGGCCGGCGAGGGAAAGACCACCACCTCCATCTCGCTCACCCAAGGGCTGGGGAAGATCGGCCAGAGCGTCGTGCTCTGCCTCCGGGAGCCATCGATGGGCCCGGTGTTCGGCATCAAGGGCGGCGGCACGGGCGGTGGGTACGCCCAGGTGGTGCCGATGGAGGACATCAACCTTCACTTCAACGGCGACTTCCACGCCGTCACCGCGGCGCACAACCTGCTCTGCGCTGCTCTCGATGCGTCGATCTACTTCGGGAACCCGCTCGGGATCGACCCGGGGACCATCACCTGGCCGAGGACCCTCGACGTGAACGATCGCGAGCTCCGTTACACGGTGGTCGGGCTCGGCGGGAAGGCGCACGGCGTTCCCCGCGAGAACTCCTTCGTCATCACGGCGGCGTCGGAGATCATGGCCGTGCTCGCGCTGGCGTCCGATCTCCAGGACCTCCGCACCCGACTCGGTCGCATCGTGGTCGGGGACACCGTCGAGGGCAAGCCGGTCACCGCCGAGGACCTCAAGGTGGCAGGGGCCATGGCGGTGGTGATGAAGGACGCCATCAAGCCCAACCTGGTGCAGACGCTGGAGGGGCAGCCGGTCCTCATCCACGCCGGGCCGTTCGGGAACGTGGCCCACGCCAACAACTCGATCGTCGAGGATCGGATCGCCCTCAAGCTCGCCGACTACGTCGTCACCGAGGGCGGGTTCGCCAGCGACCTCGGGTTCCAGAAGTTCGCCGACATCGTGTGCCGGTTTGGCGGCTTCGTCCCCAGCGCCGCCGTCCTGGTGGCCACCGTTCGGGCGCTCAAGTTCCATGGCGGCATGACCTTCGATGAGCTCGGCACCGAGGACTTGGATGCCCTTCGCCGCGGCTCGGAGAACCTGGCGGCCCACATCGACATCGTGAAGGCGTACGGCCTGCCGTGCGTCGTCGCCATCAACCGGTTCCCCACCGACACCGACGGAGAGGTGGCCCTCGTCGACGATCTGGCCACCCATGTGGGCGCGGAGCGGGTCGTGGTGAACGACGGGTTCGCCCGAGGAGGCGAGGGTGCCGTCGACTTGGCCCGGGCCGTCGTGGAGGCGTGCGAGCGGCCGAGCGCCTTCTCCCAGCTGACCCCGCCGGGCGCGGCGATCAAGGACCAGGTCGAGGCCATCGCCACGCGCCTCTACGGCGCCGACGGAGTGGACTACCTGCCGCAGGCCGAGAGGGACATCGTCCGCTTGGAGTCGCTGGGATTCGGGCAGTATCCCGTCTGCATGGCCAAGACCCAGCTTTCCCTGTCGCACGACCCCACCGTCCTGAACCGGCCGAAGGGATGGCGACTGCCGGTCCGGGGTGTGGTCCCCTCGGCCGGCGCCGGTTTCGTCGTGGTGCTGTGCGGCGACATGCAACGGATGCCCGGGCTGGGCCGGACCCCGGCGTTCATGAACATCGACATCGACCGGGACGGCCGCACCCTCGGGCTGTACTAGCCGGCGAGCAGCGACCCCCCCTCCACCCGGATCCACGCGGCCCGGCTGACCACGTCGTTCCGGTCGAAGTCGAAGATCCCGCCCCCCTCGGGGGCTGCCTCCCAGACCGCGCCGCACTCGGGGCAGGTCCACAGGCTCTGGGCCTTGGGCTCCGTGTGCATGGGCGGGGCGCACGTGTGCAACGGCATGATCCGACCTCCCGGCTCGAAATCACACACCTGTGATTTCGGAGAAGCCTATCGCATGGGAAGGCCGATGAGAGCGAACGAGCCGGACGAGATCAGCTGCGAGGCCGAGTCTTCTCCGTATCGTAGAGGGGAAGGACGTCGACGGTGGCCGGGACCGTCCCGTCCTCCACCGCCACCTCCACGGCGTTCCCCAGCTTCGCCTGGTCTGCTCGGAGCACTGCGATCCCGATCTTGCCGTACCGCGGGCTGTCCGTGGGGCTGGTGAGCACGCCCACGTCCTCGCCCTCCTTGGTCACCGCGGCGCCGTACTCGGGGAGCGCTCCGGCCTCGTATCGAAGGGTCACCAACCGGTTGGGTGGATTCTTCGCCGCGTCCTTGAGCGTGTCCCGGCCCAGCGGTTCCCCCGGCGCGTCGAGCTTGACGAAGGGGTCGAAGTTGAAGTCGAAGGGGGATCGCTGGTGCGCCTCGTAGTCGTAGTCCGTGACGATCAGACCGGCTTCGATGCGCAGGATCTCGATGGCGTCGGCCCCGAACGGCGTGATCCCCGCCTTGTTCACCACGACGTCCCACAGCTCCTCGGCATTCGCCGGGTCCGTGAGGAACAGCTCGTACCCGAGCTCGCCCCCGAAGCCCGTGCGGGAGAGGAACACGGGGACGCCACCCACCTGGACCGGCTCTGGGATGAAGCGGAAGTACCTGAGGCCGCTGATGTCGGTCTCGGTCAACTCCTGTACGACGTCTCGCGACCGTGGTCCGAGGACGCCGAGATGCGGCATGCGGGGGGCGATCCATTCGAACTCCACCCCCAGTCCCTTCAGCGCGTCACGGAAATACTCGTTGTGGTCCTTCCCGTTGGTCATGACCCAGGCGTGGTCCTCCGCCACTTTGAAGACCGTCCCGTCGTCGACCATCTGGCCGCCCTCGTCCAGGAACGCGCCGTACCGAACCTGTCCCACGGCGAGGCCGAGGATGTCGTTCGAATGGACCCGGCGGGCCGCCTTCAGCGCGTCCGGCCCTCGGAAGTCCCACTTGTTCAGCGGCGAGACATCCCACACGGCGACGTCGTCCCGCACGGCATCGTATTCCTCCTGCACGTTGCCGAAGTTCTCCGTCCACATCCACCCGCCGTCGGCGACGTGCGTGCCGCCGGCGGCCACGATCACGTCGTGGAACGCGGTCTTCAGGGCCTCTTCGTCCTCGGCCATCTGCTCGCCTCCGCTTCCTCGGTGCTCGGGGCCTATCGAATCACGGTCCTGACTGGCCGTTCAACCCGTGCTCGGTCACCACCAGGTCGACCGGCCGGTCCCCTCGCCCGTGCGGGACTTCATCCACCAGCTGGAGGGAGAAGCAGATGCCCACGGTGAGGGCATCCGGCCGCAGGGCCCCGAGAAATCGGTCGTAGAACCCCCGGCCGTATCCGACCCGGTGCCCGGAGCGGTCGAAGGCCAGACCCGGCACGATCACCACGTCGATCTCCTCTGGAGCGACCTTCTCCCCTCCCGCGGGCTCGAGCGCCCCGAACGATGAGGGCTTCACCACGTCACCGGAGCGGTACGCCACGGCCACGATGATCCGGCCCTCCACCCGAGGGAGCGCCACGCGCCGTCCATCGCGTTCCAGCCGCTCGATGATCGGGCGGGTGTCCACCTCCGAGCCGAAGGACGAGAACGCCACGACCGTCGTGGCGTTCTCGACGGCGGGAAGGGCCAACACGTTTCGGGTCACTTCGTCGCTCATCCGCTCACGTTCCCCGGGGGACAGGCCATCCCGGAGGGCTCGGGCTTCCCTCCGCAGCGCGCGCTTGCGCCGCTTCAGATCCGCCGAACTCACCTTCCGGGTCGGGCGTTCGGGAGGGCGTGCTCGGCGATCAGCTCGACCCGGTCCCGGGGACCGGCAGCCACCAGGACGACCCACGAGGCACCCGCGCCTTCCAGTCCGTCGAGCCACCGAGACAGGGAGCGGACGCTCCCGGACCACACGTTGGTCTCCAACAGGCCCTTCCTGACCCGCGCGTCGAGGAGCCGACTCGCATCGTCCTCGTCCTCGCCGACGAGGACGATGCCTGCCCACGTGGCCGCCACCTCCCGGCCCTCGGCGACGTCCCGCAGCAAGGTCGCCTTGCGGGCGAACTCCGGGATCGACATCCCCCAACCGTTCCACGCATCTGCCTCCCGTGCGGCGATGCGAACAACCTCGTCGGCGAAGCCACCGACCCAGACCGGAGGCCCTCCGGGCGTCCCTGGCGGAGGAAGCAGCGGCCCGCTCAACGGGGGGATGCGGGCGCCGCCGGGCCACGGGCTTCCCGCGAAGAGCGCCTTGACCGCGCGGACCGTCTCGACCAGGTGCTCGCGCCGTTCCCCTTTCTCCAGGTACGTCAGGCCATAAGCCTGGTGCTCCGGCCTGTCGATGGGATCCCCGGTTCCGATACCGAGCACCATGCGCCCGCCGCTGATGTCGTCCACGCCGGCGGCAATCTTGGCCAAGAGCCCGGCGGGGCGGATGGAGGCCCTGGTCACCAGGGTGCCGATGGTGACCCGCTCCGTCACCGCCGCCACCGCGGACAGCGAGGCGAATGCCTCGAGCGAAGGCCGGTCGCTTTCCGCCCCCGGGGGGAAGAAGTGGTCGAAGGCGAAGACCCCGTCGTAGCCCAGGGCCTCCGCGCGCACGGCGAACGACACGACCCGTTCGGGATCCCCCGAGAACAACGGGAGGATCAGGCCGACGTTCACCGCAGCGCCCCTGCCCTTCGCCGACCTCTCATGCCCCCAGCTCCTCCAGGGCCAGCGCCGCCGCGCCGACGGCACCTGCGTCGTTGCCAAGCTGCGCGGCGACGAGGGGAACCGCGGGCCGGTGCTCGTACCCCTCGACGGCATCAATGAACGCGGCCTCCGCAGGGCGGATCAGCAGTTCCCCCGCCTCCACCACCCCGCCCCCGATCACCACGATCTGCGGATCGATCACGTTCACCAGCCCGGCGATCCCCTCCCCGAGTCGCCTGCCGACCTGGGACAGGATCCGGATGGCCATGTCATCACCGGCCTTGGCCGCTCTGGTCACGGTCTCGCCGGTCACATGCATAGGGTCGTGGTCCGCGAGCTCGGCGATGAGCGACTGGGGACGGTCGGCGGCCGCCTCCCGTCCCAGGCGCCCGATCGCCTGTCCCGAGGCCACCTGCTCGAAGCATCCGCGGTTCCCGCACCCGCAGAGCGGCCCGTCGGGCTCGACGATGATGTGCCCGATCTCCGCGGCGAACCCGTGCGCTCCGCGGAACAGGCGGCGGCCCGCCACGATCCCTCCCCCGATCCCGGTCCCTACCGTCACGAGCAGCATGTGCCGGTACCCGCGGCCGGCGCCAAATCGATATTCCCCCCACGCGGCCACGTTCGCGTCGTTGTCCACCTGGCAGGGCAGCCCGAGCGCATCGCTCATCCGCTCGGCGATCGAGAGCTCTCGCCATGCCAAGTTCGGCGCGAACCGCAGGACTCCGCTGTTGGCGTCCACCAGGCCGGCGGCGCCCACGCCGATCGCCACCACCTGGGACTCGAGCAACCCCTTGGCAGCCTCGATCATCGCCGCGATGGTCGCCTCCGGGTCATCCGCGGGCGTGATCGAGCGGGAGCGGGACAGGATGGACCCGTCCCTGCCCACCCGGAGGGCCTCGATCTTCGTGCCCCCCACGTCGATGCCGAGCGCCTGGGCCGCCTCCGACACGTCCGCCCTCTCTAGAAGCGGAGCAGCGCGCCGATGCCGCCGTATGCGGCCAGCCCGTCGGGGTGCACGATCGTCTCCACGCGACACCCTTGCCGCACGGCCCGGGCCACCGCCTCCTCGACCACGTCGGCCACCGGCTCCATCGTCGAGCCACACGCCGGGCACCTCGTCCCCCGTTCGGTGAGCCGCCCGCAGGAGGGGCAGGAGAACCCCGGGGCCGACAGATCGAGGGTGACCATGATCTCCGCCACGCGCCCTTCGGCCACGGCCGCGAGCGTCCCCGGGAGGCCGGTCACGGCCTTTCCCCCGGAATCGGCTGCCGCTCGCAGGGCCTCCACCTTGGCGGCCTCCTTCGTTCGCTCCTGTTCCTCCTCCAGCTCCAGGCATCGTGCGGCCACCTCGTCCAGGGTCGCCGTCATCGCCAGGGTGAGGCCGGCCCGGACCCGCTCCCGAAGGTACGGATGCAGGTTGCGTTCGAGATCCAGACGAGCCTCCGCAGGGCCGGCCAGCACCAGGGAGTCGAACGGGTTCGTCTTCAGCAGCTGGAAGAGCGCGTCGGCCACTCGCCTCAGGTGTCGTAGGCGGTGATCGTCTACGTGACGTTGCATGCGCATCTGGGACCAGCCACCCTGGTCGTGCCGGCCGGGGACGTCGTCGATGACGTCGGTGACCTCCTCGATCCGTCCGAGCTCGGAGAGGAACACCCGGGCCTTCTCGTAGTCAACGAGGGCCAGGCACATCGGGCGGTAGGTCTCCAGCACCTGCTCCAGCGGAAGGACGTCGGCCGCCGACGCCACCGTCGCGCGATCTCGAACCGGCCGTGGGAGGCGGACCTCCTCCCACAATCCTGCTGCCTTGGCCGAGAACAACGCCAAACCTCGCGTGTCCCCCCGTTCGAACTCTTCGCGCACGAACCGGCCGATCGCTTCGAGGTCACCGAGGACCGAGCGCAGCGCATCCTTCGACAGCCCCTCGCCTTCTGCTTGGGCCCGACCCCGGCGCAAGAGGTTGTCCAAACGCACCTCATAGTCGGACTTGCGAGGGTACAGGCGCCCGTCGACCGTGAGGTAGAACGACGTGATGGGGATGCCGTCGGGGTTCCATTGCGCCAGCTTGCGCACCACGGAGTGGTCGACGCGGGTCATGCTCATGCGATCTCGATCCTCTCGAGCTTGGTCTCCGCACCGCCCGTGTCGGCGACCCGCGTGTCGATCAGGGTCTTCGCCGCGAGGAGGAACTCCCGGGCCGCGACGAGGAGGTGACCCACCGCTTCCGGGCTCGACCGGTCGACCGTTGCAAGAGCCAGACCGATGGGGCAGAACGTCACGGGGCACACGTGCTGGCCTTGCCCGTCCCGATCCTTCGGCGAGGCGGCTGCGCTTCCGCGTCTTCCGGGACGTCCATCAGACATTGGCTCTCCCCTTCCGGTCGTTCCGGGCGTCCCGCGAGGACCCCGGCTCGGGCTCCTTCGAGAACGCGATCTCCAGATGGTCGCCGACGAAGTTCGCCCCCCGTACCTCCAGGCGCTTGAGCGTCTGAGGCAGGATCAGGTTCCGCTTGTACGAGCCCACTCGGACGAACAGCTCGTCCCCCCGGCGGTGGATGTCCATGTCGTCACGGGAGACGAACGGCAGCCGCATGGTGAGGGAGTAGCCGTTCCCCCTGCGGCGAACCCTGATGGGATCGTCCCGGTACAGGATCTCGGTAACGTCGGTCTCCGCGTACACCTCTTGCGCCATGGCTTCCAACAACTCGACGCCGACCATCTCCCGATCGAACAGCCGGGCGGTCAGGATGGGGACGGGTGCGAAGGACTCGCGCACCGTCTGCAGGTGCTCTGCCTGGATGTCCTTCCATTTGCCGAAGTAGGGGTCGGTGACGTCGTCGGGGATGATGCGGTTCACGATCACCGCGTCGACGCGATATCCGAACAGCCCCAGATACGTGTACGTTCGCCTGGCCTCGGCGATGACCATCTTCTCGGGATTGACCACCAGCCGGACGGTCGACGTGCGTTCGTCGGTCAGGATCCGCCGCACCGCCTCCAGGTTGTGGTGCAGCCGCTCAATGGCACTGAAGAATTGATCGCCGGCGATGGGCAGCGTGGTGATCTTCGTCACGAGTGGGCGGACCGCCTTCACCACTCGGCGCTCCACCGGGAAGATCCGCTCGATATACCAGTTCATCACTTCGGGGAGTGAGAGGAGGCGGAGCGTCTCGGCGGTCGGTGCGCAGTCCACCACCAGGAGGTCGTACCTGCCCTCGTCGACGTGGCGCTTGACGTCGATCAGGCTGAAGATCTCGTCCAGTCCGGGGATCACCGAGAGCTCCTCGGCCTGGATGGTCTCGACGCCGGCCCAGTTCATCAATTGGATGAAGTACTCCTGGATCTCCCGCCAGTTGGTTTCCAGCCGGGCCTGGGCGTCGATCTGCTCGGCCCACAGGCTCCGGGCGATCGGGGTGGCCTGGTCCACCACGTCGCGGTCGAAGGAGTCGGCGAGTGAATGCGCGGGGTCGGTACTCATGATCAACGTCCGGGCGCCGGCCCGAGCCGCCTTCACGGCGGTCGCGGCGGCAATGGTGGTCTTGCCCACGCCGCCCTTTCCCGTGAAGAGCAGGACTCGCATCTCCGGCTAGCTTAGCGAGTCCCGGAAACCAACCGGAGGCCGGCCGATGGTACTCGGGACGGTGTTCCGAGGCCCGGCGAAAGGTCGCCTACCCTAGCTCGACCCGGCGCTTCAGCCCCTCGAGCGCATTCTCGATCACGCGCTTGGCCCCCTGGGTCCTGACGAATCCCGGGAGCAGGACCCCGAGCTCGACGCTGAGCCGGTAGGTGACCTCGGTCTCCCGGTCGTCCAGCTCGTCCAGCAGATATTCCCCGCGGATGTTGCTGACGGCCCCCCGCGCCTCCTTCGTCACCCAGGAGACGCCGGCGTCGCCGGGCGCGTAGCGGTACGCGAGCGTGTACGACGCCCGTCCGAGGACCGGCACGTCGACCTCGAAGGCCACCTCCGTCCCCACCCCGCCGGCCCCCCGCTGGAGGACCCGTGCCGTCTTCACGTCGGCCCACTCCGGGTAGGCCTCGTAGTCGGTGATGACGTCCATGACCGCGGCCGCGGATGCCTCGATGACGATGGACCCCTCGGCGTGCTCCCCCATGCCGCGAGAATGGTAACGGCCGCTACCGGTTGCGGACCGCAGGCAGGGCGACCGCGGTGGCCAGGGCCACCGCGACCAGGATGAGGCCGACCAGGCCCCACAGGAGCTTTCGCGGTGCGATGAGGGGGCCGACCCCCGAGGCCGCGCGGTAGGCGTCGATGGCGGAGGTGGACCAGGCGACGAGGCAAGCCATCAGAAACAAGGAGAACAGCAACGTGGTCGAGCCCAGGCCGCCCCGTCCCAGCCTCGAGACCAGGAGGAGCA
This sequence comes from Actinomycetota bacterium, assembly GCA_035637835.1. Classification (GTDB taxonomy): domain Bacteria; phylum Actinomycetota; class UBA4738; order UBA4738; family HRBIN12; genus AC-69. The sequence goes on from DASPWN010000046.1 coordinate 11,210, forward strand.
ACATCGTGCCGAACGGGACGAGAAACGCCACCATCCGGGCGATGCCGTCCAGCGAGCGGCCGCACTTCCACTGTCCCAGCCCCGGGAAGAGGAGCGACCACAGGGCCGCCGTCTTTGGGTCGATCTCGGCTAGCCGCTCCGGTTCCTGGAACAGCCGGGCGAAGGGCGTGGCGCATGCCGCGCAGAGGTTCATGTCGATGGGATTCGGATTGCCGCATACCGGACACGGCCACGTCGCCTCGCCGTCGGAGCGCCGCGGCGCAGCCTCGACCTTCGCCTGCTTGACCGCTCGTGGCGCTTCCAGGGCCGCGTAGCACTGTCCGCACCACTCCGCGTCGGCCCCGGCCAGCGCCCCACAGCTTGGACAGCGGCGTTCCACGCTCATCGCGCTCATCACCCGACCTATTTCGGCGCGGATCGCCACCCGGTGAAGCCCTGGGCATGCCTCGAGGACGGCGAGGCCTCAGGCCTCGGCGTCCCGCAGCCACCGGGCGAGCTGCGCCGCGGCCCGGGGCCAGGTAAAGAAGCGCTCGACCCGCTCCCGGCCGGCCTTGCCCATGCGTTCGGCCAGGGCGGAGTCCTCGAGCAAACTGGAGACGGCGTCCGCGACCTGCTCCACGTTCCGCCCGTCCACCAGGATGCCTGTCTCGCCGTCGACCACCGATTCCGGGGCGCCCCCGGAGTCCCCCACGACGACCGGGCGCCCACACGCCGCGGCCTCGATGAAGACGTTGCCCCATCCCTCCACCTCCAGACCGCCGAGGCGAGTGCGGCACGGCATGGCGAACACGTCTCCCGCGGCGTAGTAGGTGGGCAGATCCGATTCGGAAACCTGTCCGGCGAAGGCGACCGACCCGGAGGGCGCAAGCGCCGCCATCCGTTCCAGCGGCGAGCGATGCGGACCGTCGCCTACGACGAGCAGCACGGCGTCAGGCACGCGCCGTCGGACGAGTGGCATCGCGCGGATCAGGACGTCCTGGCCCTTCCGGGGCACCAGCCGGCTCACGCATGCGACCACCGGCCGGCCGGCCAGCCCGTGGCGTTCGAGGATCCGATCGGTGGGGAGGTCGGGACGGAACGCCTCGACGTCGGCGCCCGGATACATCACGGACACCGGGACGCCCTCGGGCACCGCGGTCCGCACCACCCGCGCAACGAACGCGCTGCACATCACGGGGACGCGCGCGGCCCGCGACGTCATGTATGCGAGCCCGGCGTGGGCTCCAGCGAGGAGCGATAGCCAGTAGTCGAACCCGTGCGCCGCCACGAGGTACGGGATGCCCCGGGCCGCCAGGCCCGGTCCCATGGCCGCCAGGGGCATGGCATCCCCGAACACCACCACCTGCGCACCCGATCCACCGAGGAGCTCCGACAGCAGCCGTCGGGTCGCGGGCGTCGGCCACAGGAAACGACGAGGGGCTCGAACGATGCGGTAGGGCTCGACCGGGTCGAACACTTCGGTCCCTTCCCAGGAAGGGGCGAGGACGGTCATCCGGTCCGCCGGGAGCTCGCGGACCAACGCGTGAAGCGTCCGCTGGATCCCGCCCACGCGCGGGGGGAAGTCGTTCGTGACCAGCAGCGTCCGCGGGATCTCCACGGCCGCCTATCCTCTCAGACGGTGGATGCGCACAGGCTCGAGCACCAGGTCGATGCGCTCGACGAGAGCCGGGCGTTCGTCAACGGTACTCGGCTCCGCGCGGTCGAGGTGACCGGAACCGACGCCGGCCGGTGGTTGAACGACCTGGTGACCGCACCCGTGGAGGACATCCCCCCGGGTGGCATGGCCCGCTCACTCCTCCTCACCCCCACTGGCCGGGTGCGAGCCGATTTCCACATCGTTCGGACCGATGGCGGGTTCCTCCTCCTCCAGGAGCCGGACCAACCCACAGCCATCGACGACCTGCTCCGGCCGTACGTGCTGTCATCCGAGGTTGCCCTGCAACGCGCGGCCGGCGCTCACGTCGTCCTCGTGCCCTCGGATCGCGGATGGATGGTGGCACGTGCCGCCGGCGATGGAGCCGTGGAAGCGAGCGCGGAGGCCGGCGAGGTGTGGCGCATCCGGCGAGGGGTGCCGCGGTTCCCGACGGATCTCGACGAGGAATCGCTTCCCGCCGAAGCCGGACTGGAGTACCTCATCGACTTCACCAAGGGATGCTTCCTGGGCCAGGAGGCCGTGGCCAAGGTCAGGAACCTCGGTCACCCACCACGGGCCGTCCTTGCCCTCCGGGCAGCGGTCCCGGTCCGGTCCGGTGAACCGGTCCTGGCGGATGGCCGGGAGGTGGGCGCTGTCTCGAGCGCGGCGCCGTCGCGCGAGGGGTTCGCCGTCCTCGCGCGGGTTCGGTGGGATGCGAGGACGCGTCGGCTGACCACGGCCTCGGGTGGGGAGCTGACGCCCGCGTGACCATGTTCGGTCCGCCCGTTACTACGGCGGTCGCGACTTTTCAAGACTTCATTTGGCCCTCGACCGAGGACGAGAATGAGCTGCATGCTCGAACGGCCGCCCGGCCGCTGGTCAGACTCGATATGGGCTTCGGGGGGGATCGACTGGTGAGCAAGGAGCGCACGAGCGGCATCGACCTGCAGACACTTCCTCGAAACCCTTCACCGCCAGACATGTGGCAGGACAAGGCGGCCTGCCATGGCCTTGACCCCGACGTGTTCTTCCCCACCTCCGAGGAGGAGGCAGGGCCGGCGCTCGCCTATTGTTCGGCCTGCGGCATCCGGGAGATGTGTTTGGCCTGGGCACTCAAGAACGGCGAGCGCTACGGGGTGTGGGGCGGCCTGACGGAGCAGCAACGCCGGCGCTTGGTCCGGTTCGTGGCCTGAGCAATCCCCGCTGGTCAGCCCGGGCCCGGGCCGCCCATACTGGCTGGCCATGAGCGACGTCACGGTGAAGGCGGCGGCGCCGCTTCGCATCAGCTTCGTTGGGGGTGGGACCGACTTTCCCCACTGGTATGAGCCGCACGGGGGCGCGGTCCTTTCCGCGACGATCGACCATCATGCCGAGGCCACGCTCCGGCCCCGGGACGACGATCGCATCCGGATTCGATCGCTCGACCTGCACCAGATGGTCCAGTACCGCCTGCACGAGTCGCCCGAGTACGACGGCGTCATGGACCTGCCGAAGGCGGCCATCGATCGGGTCGGCATCCACCGGGGGGTCGACGTCGACGTACGCTGCGACGCGCCGCCGGGAAGCGGCCTCGGCGGCTCCTCGGCGGTCGTCACCGCGATGGCCGGCGCGCTCGCCGCCTTCGCCGGTCGTTCGCTCACCGCGGACGAGCTGGCTCGGACGAGCTATGCGATCGAACGTGAAGACCTGGGGATCGCCGGAGGCTGGCAGGATCAGTACGCGGCGGCCTATGGGGGGTTCAACCTCCTCGAGTTCTCCGCGCAGCGGGTCGAGGTCACCCCGGTCCGCGCGGGGCCCGAGGTGCTCCGGCGGCTGCGGGCGAACCTTCTCCTCTGCTACACGGGACAGGTCCGGGCGAATCTCGGGCTCATCGACACGCAGATCCGGCTGTTCCGGGAGGGACGCGAGGAGACGATGCAGGGGATGAAGCAGCTCCAGGTGATGGCCTACGAGATGCGGGAGGCCCTGGAGTCGGGGGACGTCGACGGCCTGGGCGAGATGCTCCACGACGCGTACGAGAGCAAGAAGCGGATGAATCCGCACATCGCTGAGGGCACGAGGATCGAGCGGCTATTCGACGCGGCCACGAAGGCCGGCGCGACTGGCGGAAAGATCTGCGGGGCCGGCGGCGGTGGATACCTCCTCCTCTATTGCCGGCCGGACCGCCAGCCCGAGGTCCGGGCCGCGCTCGAGAGCTTGGGGGGCAGGCTGACCTCGTTCGCGTTCACGCCGACGGGGGTCGAGGCTCGGGTGGGGAACGTGGTGTGGAGGCCCGCGCGCCGATGACCGGACGGTTCGTGCTGCTCGACCGGGACGGGACGATCAACCACGAGGTCGACCACCTCGACCAGCCCGATCAGGTAGCGCTCATCCCTGGCGCCGCGGCGGCACTGCGGCATCTTCGGTCGGCCGGCCTCGGGCTCGTCGTCCTCACCAACCAGGCGAACGTGGGGCGCGGGCTCCTCCCGCCGGACCGGCTGGAGGAGATCGATGCCCGACTCACGGCGCTCCTCCTGGACGAGGGCGTGCGTCTCGACGGGCTCTACGTCTGCCCGCACGCACCGGAGGACGGGTGTGATTGCCGGAAGCCAAGGGCGGGGCTGGCCCTCCGCGCCGCCACGGACCACGGGTTCAGGCCGGACGACGCCTTCGTCGTCGGTGACCACGCCGCAGACATGGGATTGGGCCGAGCGATCGGGGCCACCACGATCCTGGTCCGCACGGGGCACGGAGAGGAGGAGCTCGCCACGGGGGCGGGCGCCAAGACGGACCACGTCGTGGCCGATCTCCCGGAGGCGGCCGGCGTGATCCTCGACATCGTCTTGTCGGGGGCCCGGCGGTGACCGTCGCGGACCGCATCGTGGAATATCTGCGCCAGACCCTTGACACCGTCTCGGCGACCGCCGAGAACTGCTCCGAGGAGATCGCCCGGGCCGCCGCAGCCATCGCCGACAGCGTCCGCGGCGGCGGCAAGGTCCTGATCTGCGGGAACGGTGGGAGCGCCGCCGACAGCCAGCACCTGGCCGCCGAGCTGGTCAGCACCCTGACCTTGGATCGCCGGCGGCCGGCCATCCCGGCCGTGGCTCTCACGACCGACACGTCGATCCTCACGGCGGTGTCCAACGACTTCGGCTTCGAGGGTGTCTTCGCGCGTCAGGTGGAAGCCCTCGGAACGGCCGGCGACGTGCTGATGGGCATCTCGACCAGCGGGAACTCGGAGGACGTCGTCCTGGCCATGGAGCAGGCCGCGCGGCAAGGGATGCGGACCGTCGCGCTGACCGGCGAGAGCGGCGGGAAGCTGGGGCGCCTCGCCGACATCGCGATCCTGGTCCCCAGCTCGGAGACCTCGCATGTGCAGGAGGCACACCTGGCGGTGGAGCAGCTCATCGCCTTCCTGGTGGAGGACGAGCTCTACCCACGGCCCTAGCGCCCCGCCTCGCATTCGGCATGGGCTTGACCATCGAACACGCGTTCGGTATCGTCGCATGTCCGCGGCCCCGGCGGAGGCCGACGCGTGCTGGCCCAACCGGTTCAAACCACCTTGCACGAGGGGATCCCTCTCCGGGAGGTGACGTTCTGCATCGTCGACCTGGAGACCACCGGGGGGTCCCCGGCCGACTCGCGGATCACCGAGATCGGAGCGGTGAAATACCGGGGTGGTGAGCGGATCGGGATGTTCGAGACGCTCGTCGCTCCCGGGACGGCGATCCCCAGATTCATCACCCACCTCACGGGAATCGACGACGCCGTCGTCCGCGACGCACCGACCCTGGAATGGGCGCTCCCGGGGTTCGTCGAGTTCGCGCGGGGGTGTGTATTCGTGGCGCACAACGCCCGATTCGACTTCAGGTCCCTGAACGCGAGTCTGGTTCGCCTGGACTACGAGCCGCTTCCACCCCCTCCCGTGTGCACTGCACGGCTGGCTCGCCGCGTCGTGTGGCCCGACGTGCCGAACGTGCGGCTCCGTACGCTCGCCGAGTACTTCCGGACGGGCGCACGTCCCACGCACCGAGCCCTCCCCGACGCCGAGGCGTGCGCCGAGGTGTTCCATGGCCTGCTCGACTTCGGCAGGCGGCTGGGGATCCTGACCTTCGGCGACCTCCACCAGGCCGTGACGGCACGGGGACGTCCGAACTTCGGCAAGATCCGGCTGGCCGACCACCTTCCCCGGGGGCCCGGCGTCTACCTGTTCAAAGGCTGCGACGGTCGAGTGCTCTACGTGGGCAAGTCCAAGGACATCCGGGGCCGGGTCAAGAGCTACTTCTACGGCGACTCCCGCAAGCAGATCCAGGACCTCCTCACCGAAACCGCTGCGGTGGAGGGGATCCGGTGCACATCCGAGCTCGAGGCACTGGTGCTCGAAGCCCGGCTGATCCGGTCGCACCGGCCCAAGCACAACCGGAGAGGCAAGCGGTGGCGTCGGTACGCGTACCTGAAGGTGGACACGGCAGAGGCGTTCCCCCGCATCAAGGTGGTCCGCGAGCCGAAGGGGGAAGGCGCGTTCCTCGGGCCCTTCGGCACGACCGAGCTGGCCCGGCTGGCCAAAGAGGCGCTGGAGGAGGCGTACCCCATCCGCCGGTGCACGAAGGCGATGCGGGCCTCTACCAGGTTCTCGCCGTGCGCACTCGGCGAGATGGGTCGCTGCGTGGCCCCCTGCGACGGCCGCGCGAGCCTCGAGCGCTACGGAGAGCTCGTCCGGAGCCTCCTCTCCTCCCTTTCGTCTCCGGGCGGGCTCCTCGCGGCGCTCGAGGTGCGGATGGACGATCTCGCGGGGCAGGAACGGTTCGAGGAGGCGGCACTGGCCCGCGACCGGCTGCGTGCGCTCGCCGACGCGCTGGCGCGGGCTCGCGTGGACGAGTGGCTGCTCCGGCCGGGCCGGCTCGAGCTGCGCGACGCCGACGCCAACCAGCTCCCGCTGGCCGGCGGCGCGCTGGTGCGGGGGGGCGACGAGCTGCCCATCTCGCGGCCGTGCCCCAGGGAACGCGCCGACGAGGTCGCGGCGGTCCGGTCGTGGTTGCTCCACAACCCTGCCCGGGTGGAGCGGGCCGACCGTCCGCCCGCGGAGCCGGTGGAAGGGGGGGCCGCCCTCCACCGGCTCCTCACCCGATTGCGCTCCGCGGACAGGACTCACGAGGGCGCCCACTAGACTGTGCTCGTGGAGACCGCGGTGATCCTGGAGGGGGCGCGAACGCCGATCGGCACCTTCCTCGGCGCGTTCTCGGAGGTCCCGGCCGTCGAGCTCGGAACGCTCGCCGCCCAGGAGGCGATGCGTCGGGCCGGGATCGAGCCCGAGCAGGTCGACCAGACGATCATGGGCCACGCCCGCCAGGCCGGGAACGGGCCGAACACCGGACGCCAGGTCTCGATCCGAGCCGGTGTGCCGAAGGAGGTCTCCGCCTACAACGTCAACATCGCCTGTGGCTCGGGGATGAAGGCCGTCCAGCTCGCTGCGCAGCAGATCGCGCTGGGCGATGCGGAGGTGGTCCTGGCCGGCGGCATGGAGAACATGACCCGCGTGCCGTACCTCCTCGACCGGATGCGGACCGGTTACCGAGCCGGGGATGCGACGGCCTACGACGCGATGTACCGGGACGGCCTCCTGGACCCGCTGTGCGGGCTCATCATGGGCGAGACCGCCGAGAATCTCGTCGACATGTACGACATCTCGCGGGCGGAACAGGACGAGTTCGCCGTGGAATCGCAGCAGAAGGCTGAGGCGGCGAAGGGTCGCCGGGCAGCCGAGACCTTCCCCGTCGAGGCCCCCGACCCCAAGCGCACGGGCACGATCACGGTGGGCGAGGACGAGCATCCGCGCCCCGACACCACGCTCGAGCGACTGGCCGCGTTGCCGCCGGTCTTCCGGGAGAACGGGAGCGTGACCGCGGGCAACTCTTCCGGGATCACGGACGGCGCGGCCGCCCTGGTGCTGATGTCCGCGTCGCGAGCCGGCGCCGAAGGCCGTCAGCCGATCGCGCGGATCGCCGGGATGTCCTGGGCCGGCGTGGACCCGGCCGTCATGGGCATCGGTCCGGTCCCGGCAACCAAGAAGGTGCTGGAGAAGACGGGGCTGTCGCTTGCCGACATGGACGTGATCGAGATCAACGAGGCGTTCGCCGCACAGGTTATCGCGTGCGAGCGGGACCTCAAGTTCGACCGCGACAGGCTGAACCCAAGAGGCGGCGGCATCTCTCTCGGACATCCCATCGGGATGAGCGGGGCGCGCCTCCTCCTGACCCTCGCGTACGAGATGCGCGAGATGGGCCACGCGCTCGGCCTGGCCACACTGTGCATCTCGGGCGGCCAGGGCCTGGCCGTCGTACTGGAGCGAGCCTGATGGTCCACGCGGTCGTCCTCATCCAATGCGAGATCGACGAGATCCAGGAGGCCGCCCAGGCCATCGCCGGTATCGACGGCGTGAGCGAGGTCTATTCCGTGGCCGGGGAGTTCGACCTCGTCGCCGTGGTGCGCGTGGTGAATCACGACGACCTGGCGAACGTGATCCCGCAGGGCATCACGAAGGTCGAGGGGATCGTCAGAACCGAGACCCTCATCGCCTTCCAGGTCTACTCCAAGCACGACCTCGAGCGCCTGTTCTCGATCGGCTTCGACGAGTCCTAGCCCTCGGGAAGTTCGATGGCGACCGGCAGGGAAGCCTCCCGCCACTCGTCCAGGTCGCCGGTGTAGCGCGGCCGGTACTTCTCCACCAGGAGCCGACGGGCCAGTGCGTCCTCGTCCGTGTCCCCGACCACGTAGGCCTGGCAGATCATGTCGCGGTCGCCGATCCGAAGCCCGACCGTCGGATTGACCCGGATGTTCTTCACCCAGTCGCTGGCATCCCCGCCACCCGACAGCATGTAGACCCTGGCGTCGTGGAGGGCGAACCAGATCTCGATCGTGTGGGGACGGCCGGAGGATCTCCCCGTGGTGGTCACGTAGCAGAAGTCGAGCTTGGAGAGCTGAGCTTCCTCCACGGCTATCGGACGGCCCAGATCACCAACGCGACGATCACGACGATGGCCGCCACCAGCATGACCAGGTCGGCCGCCTTCACCTTCCCGGGCCGCATGGCGTTGAAGCCCACCTCAGCCTCCCTCGGCAGGGCCCGAGAGCCGGTAGTACTCCCGGAACTTCGCCTCCGACAGCCAGTACGCGTGTTGGCGGACCGTCGAAGCGTACGCCCGGGCCTCCGTCTCGTCGCCGCATGCGCGGGTTGAGACCTCACTGCCGGAAGGATCCAGGATCACGACGACCAGGCCCGCTTCCTCCCGGCGGACGTCGACGCGGTAGCCGTTTGGTTCCCGTGCATCGGCAGCGCCGCTACGTTCCGTGGCTGCGCTCCAGCCGCTCCAGGTGCTCCCGGATCCGGCCGATGACCGAGTCGATGTCCAGCACGAATTCGGGTTCGATGTCGGCCACCTTCTCCAGCGCGTTCTCCAGGGTGTTCCCGGCGGTCTCGGCGTCTCTGAGGGAATCCACCAGAACGACCGCGTAGTCGGCCTGGAAGGGCTTCCCGTCCCAAGGGCAACGACCGCCGTTTCCGATGACCTGCTCCACGAGGAACTCGCGCCCGCACCGGCGGCAGGTCCCCTTGATCTTCACGCGCGCTCCTTCGCCATCACGAGCTCGAGCACGCGGTCGGCGAGCTCGAACGGGTCGACGGGCCTGACGAACCAAGCGTCGGCCCCCGACCAGTTGGCCAGCCATTCGTCCTGGCGGCGCTCCAGCAGGATCACGATGGCCCCGGGATACGGCTCGTTCGCGCCCCGAAGGTCCCGTGCAAGAGCGAACGCGCCCATCCGGGAAGCGATCTCGTCCGCCACCACGGCGTCTGGGCGTTCCCGCCAGGCCTTCCTTCGCCCGTCTTCGCCATCCGCCGCCTCGATGAACTCAAGCTGCTCACCCAGGCGCCGTTCGATGTTCGCAATCGCCAGGCGTGTCAAGGTTCTCGAATCAGGATCCGGGGACACGAGCAGGACCTTCACGGGCGGCATCCTACCAAGGGCTCTTGTGCCCTTTGCCCTCTTCCAACTCGTCGGATATCGTCCGGCGGGCCCCGGTGAGGAGAAGCGGTGGAAACCACCTGGAAAGCCGCCCTGGCCGAGTTCATCGGTTCGTTCGGGTTCGTGTTCGTCGGCGCTGGTTCCGTGATCGTGGCCGGCCCCTACGGGAGCGGCCTCCTCGGGGTGGCCCTGGCGACCGGGTTAGGGGTCGCGGTGATGGTCTCGGTGACCGCTCCCATCTCGGGCGGGCACCTGAACCCGGCCGTCACCGTCGGCGTTTGGGTTGCCGGGAAGATCGCATCGGCTAGGGCGCTGGCCTACGTGGCGGCCCAGTTCGGTGGAGGGATCTTCGCCTGCCTCCTGCTCCGGTTCGTGATTCCCGAGGCGGTGTGGAAGGCGGCGAACCTGGGGACGCCGCTGCTCGCCACCGGGATCGGCCAGGGCAAGGGCATCCTGATCGAGGCCGTGCTGGCTTTCTTCCTGGTGTTCACGGTCTTCGCCACCCTCCTGGACGACCGTCACGTCCCGCAGGAGGAAAGCCAGCACGGCCTCGATCAGGATGCCCTTGCCCTGG
>DASPWN010000047.1:0-12329 GCA_035637835.1 Actinomycetota bacterium
GCCGGCCCGGCCACTCATGTCACCGAGGGGACACCGCGGCGACGGTATCGATCGCGGCCTCGGTCCGCCCCACGGCGAGGGCGCACTCGTCGTCGGTGATGACGAACGGCGGACCGAGCATCACGAGGTCGCCATCGGTCCCATCCACGTGTCCGGTACTCGAGTACAGGAGGAGCCCGAGGCCCCTGGCCGCGGCCACGACGCGCTCTGTGACCTGGTCGCTCCGGGCGAACGGAGCCTTGGTGGCACGATCGGCCACCAGCTCGATCCCGATCATCAGCCCGAGCCCGCGCACGTCGCCGACGACCGGGCTGTCCGCAAGAGCCGACGTGAGGTCCTTCAGCAATCGCTCACCCTGGGCCCGGCTCGCCTCCACCAGGTTCCCCTCGCGCAGTCGCCGAAGCACCGCGGCGGCCGTCGCCGCGCCGACACCGTTGTGCGACCACGTGAACCCGTGAACGAAGCCCTTCTGCCGGACCGCGTCGAACACCTCCCCGCTCGCCGCGGCGAAGCCGAAGGGGAAGTACCCGCTCGTCGACCCCTTCCCGCAGACCAGGACGTCCGCCTTGACGTCCCAGTGATCGAGGCCGAACCACGTCCCGGTCCGTCCGAAACCGGTCATGACCTCGTCGGCGATCAACAGGACGCCATGGCGACCGCACACCTCTGCCACCGCAGGCCAGTAGTCGTCGGTGGGGACGGCGGCGGCCAGGGTCGCGCCCGACACGGGCTCGGCGATGAACGCAGCGACGTTGCCCGGACCGATGTCGCGGATGGCTCGGTCGAGGGCCTCGGCGTGCCGCGCGCCGCAGGCCTCGGGATGGACGGAGATCGGGCAGCGATACTCGTACGCCGCCTCGACGTGGGCGAACCGGCCGAGCCACGGTGCGTACGGCTTCCGCAAGATCTCCTTGCCGCCTGCGTCGAGCCCGGCGATCGTGCTCCCGTGGTACGACCCCGCACGCCCGATGACGACGGCCCGGTCCTCCCCCCTGGCCAGGTGGTACGAACGCGCCAGTTTGATGGCGGTCTCGACGGCCTCGCTTCCACCGGACACGGGATAGATCCGGGCCTCGTCCACCGGAAGGAGGGGGGCGAGGTCCTCGGCGTAGGACTCGAGCGCCTCGGTGGTGAACGCCGTGCCGTGCACGTAGGGAAGGCGGGCGGCCTGGTCGGCCATGGCCTCGACCACCGCTTGATCTCCGTGTCCCACGTTCACCACGATGGCCCCGCCGGCCGCGTCGAGGTAGCGCCCGCCGCCGGCATCCTCGATCCATACGCCCCGTGCCCGGACGGCAACGGGGAGATCGCGGGACAGGACCCGGTGGAACACGCGGCTCGTTGGCGTCATGACGCGACGCCCTGAGGGTCGAGCTCCTCACGGATCAGCCGGAGCTCCTCCTCGGTGGGGGGAGGGGTCTCGGCCAGGTCGGGGGCGACCGTCGGCTCCCAGGCCATGTTCTTGCGGACCTCCTCCAGGGTCACGCCGGGGTGCAGGCGTGCCAAGGTCATCTCGCCGGTGCCCTCGTCGAACCGGTACTCCGCCAGGTCGGTCACGACCACCGTGGGACCGCTCCCCCACCAGCCCCGCCGGCGATCGTGCTCCGGGTCGCCTGAATGCCCCGGCGAAGTTCGAAAGTCGAGCTTCTCGACGAACGACCGCCGTCCCTGCCGCATGATCACGAAGACCTTCTTCGCGTTGATGGCGATCTCGCACGCTCCGCCCGAGCCCGGCAGACGGACCTTCGGCCTCTCGTAGTCGCCGATCACCGTGGTGTTGATGTTGCCGAACCGGTCGATCTGGGCGGCGCCCAGGAACCCCACATCGACGAGCCCGGCCTGGAGGTAGAAGGCGAACAGCTCGAACATGCTGCACACCGCGGTGGAGCCGGAAACCAGCGTCGGGTCCCCGATCGAGAGCGGCAGCCGCCTGGGAGCGGCACCGAAGACGCCCGACTCGTACACCAGGTCGAGCTGCGGCGCGACCGTGCGCTTGGCCAGGTTGCAGACGATGTTCGGAAGGCCGATGCCCACGAAGCACACGCCCCCGCCGGCCAGCTGACGGGCGCTGGCGACGATCATCATCTCGGACTTCGACCACCGAAGGCTTCGCTCGCCGGTACGGTTGCCGCCGGCGTCGTCATCCTTTGTGGTCACGCGTACTCCCCGTAGTTGACCTGGCCCGACGGCGCGTCGCCGGGGCGAAGCGAGTCCCACCGCTCGGCCCCCAACTTCTCCACGTAGTCCCGGTGGGTCTCCAAGCCGACCACCCATTCCTTCAGCCACGCAGCCAGCGCCTCGGGGTCCCGCGACGTCGCCTCCCAGTCGAGATAGAACCGGTTGTCCCGGTCGTAGTAGCCCTGCGCGTAGCTCGGGTGGCAGGCGAACGGCTCCTCCACCACGGCGTCGACGATGAGCCCGGGAATGACGGTGCGGTTGGGATCCGCACGAACGACCGACTCGTCCACGACCTCCTCGCATACCACGACGACACGCTTCGCCGCGAAGGCGGCCTCCTTCTGGCATCCGAGCAACCCCCAGATCTGGGCGTTGCCGCTGGCGTCGGCCCGCTGCGCATGGACGATCGCGACGTCTGGGTTGAGCGGGGGCACGGCGTAGACCTCGGTGTCGTCGTACGGCGAGGCGATGGGGACGATCCTCGGGTTCACCTTCGGGATGTCGCTCTCGTAGTAGCTGCGGATGGGGAAGAACGGGAGGTTCGAGGCCCCGGCCACGTACCGGCACACCATGCCGAAGTGGCTGTACTCCTCGATCTCCAGGGGCGCAGGATCGCCGTTCTCGACGCGGCGTCGGATCGCGTGCAGCGATCCGACCCCCGGGTTCCCCAGCCACGAGAACACGAGTTTCTCGGCAACGCCGGCTCCGATCATCTGGTCGTAGATCACATCAGGGGTCATCCGGCAGAGCGTGAGATCCCGCCGCTTCTGGCGGATGATCTCGTGGCCGGCGGCGAAGCAGATCAGGTGGGTGAACCCCTCGATGGCCACCGTGTCGCCGTCGCGGACGAGGTCGGCGACGGCGTCCTTCATCGAGGCGACCTTGCTCACCTGCCACCCACCCGGCTCACGCCCAGCGATCGGGCGACCACCCGTCCTTCGGGCCGCGGAGGACGCAGAACTCGTTCCCCTCGGGGTCGAGCATGACCGTCCAGAAGCTGCCGCCCTCCTCGACGAACCGATGGTCCGTGGCGCCCGCGTCCCGCAACCGCTCCACCTCGGCGGCCATCGATCGCGGGGGACGGAGGTCCAGGTGGACCCGGTTCTTGACGACCTTGGGCTCCGGAACCCGCTGGAAGTAAAGCCCGTTCCCGCCGCCGCCCGGGCCGATGAACGCCTCGTCGTCGTCGACGTCCACGGCCTCGTAGCCGAGGGCGACGCACCAGAACTCGGCGAGGCGCCGGGGGTCGGCGCAATCGAAGCTCACCGTGTTGATGGTGGACGCCACGGAACCTCCCCGTTCCGTTACGAGCCGCCCGCTTGGGCGACGGCCTCCTCGAAGACCTCCAGCGCCGTCTCCGCCTGGTCCCTGCGGAACACGAGCGGCGGACACATCCGGACGACGTCGTCCCCCGCTCCGAGCACCAGCAGCCCGCGCCGGAACGCCGCCTGCTCCACCGCGATCATCGTGTCGTGGTCCTCGAACTCGATCCCGATCATCAGGCCCAGACCCCGGACGTCCTTGATCAGCGGCCGGCGCCCCTGGATCTCGCGGAGCCCCTCGAGCAGGAAGGCCCCCACCTGATCGGCGTTCTCGACCAGTCCGTCCTCAATGAGGTCGATGGTGGCCAGGGCCGCGGCGCACGACAACGGGTTGCCGCCGTAGGTCGAGCCGTGGGCACCGACCTCCCAGGTCATGAGGTCCTCGCGGGCGACCATGGCACCGAGCGGCATCCCGCTTGCGATCCCCTTGCCGACCAGCAGGATGTCAGGCTCCACCCCGAAGTGCTGGATGGCCCACATCTTCCCGGTCCGGCCCATCCCGCTCTGGACCTCGTCGGCCACGAGCAGGATGCCATGCCTGGAGCACAGCTCGCGAAGGTAGCGGAACCATCCCTCGGGAGGAAGGACGTACCCGCCCTCTCCGAGGATGGGCTCCACGACGATCGCAGCCACCTCGTGCGGCGACACCAGCCGCTTGAACAGGACCTCCTCCAGGTACTCGAAGTCGCCGAAGAAGGAGTGGTGCACGCCCGGAAGGAGTGGCCCGAACCCTGTGCGGTACCGGGCTTTGCTCGCCGTCAGCGACACGCTGCCGTAGGAACGTCCGTGGAACGAGCCGAAGAACGCGATCAAGTACTGCCGACCGGTCGCGTATCGGGCGAGCTTGATGCCCGCCTCGACCGCCTCGGTGCCGGAGTTCGTCAGGAAGGTCCTGGCCGGCTTCGACATGCCCGCGATCCGGTCGAGCTGCTCGCACACGTCGGAGTAGATCGGAAGGAAGAAGTCGCTCGCCGAGTAATGGATCAGCTCCTCGGCCTGCCGCTGGATGGCCTCCACGACGCTGGGGTGGGCATGCCCCGTGGAGGTCACGGCGATCCCGGCGTTCAGGTCCAGGAACAGGTTGCCGTCGACGTCCTCCACCACCGACCCGGCGCCCCGCCGGGGTACGAAAGGGTACGCGCGCGGAAGTGACGGGCTGGTGACCTTTCGGTCGCGCTCGATCCGGGCCAGCGCCTCGGGGCCCGGGACCTCGGTGATCAACCGGGGGGCCAGGGCCGCCGCGAGGTCGGCGATCTCCCGGGCGCTCACTCCTCGATCACCGTTCGGGACTGCTCGCGCAGATACTGCTGGACGTAGTACGGACCGCCGCCGGCCTTCCCGCTGGTCCCGGAGCCCTTCCAGCCGCCGAAGGGCTGCACCCCCGGCCAGGCGCCCGTCGTCGCTCCGGCCCGGCGGTTCACGTACACCACGCCGGCCTCGATCGTGTCGAGGAACCGCTGGATCTCGCTCCGATCTTCGCTGTAGAACCCCGCGGTCAGGCCGTACTCGGTGTCGTTCGCCAACCGGAGCGCCTCGTCCAGGTCGTCGTATGGCGCGACCGAGACGAACGGCACGAACAGCTCCCGCTTCCAGATCCACGAGTCGAGCGGCACCTCGACCACCGTGGGCTGGACGAAGTTCCCCCGGGCCAGGTCGCCCTCCTTCAGCCGGTCACCTCCGATGACGACGTTCCCGTTCTTCTTCGCCTCCGCCGACGCCTCCTCGAACGTGGCCACGGCGTTGTCGTCGATGACAGGCCCCAGGTACACCTCCTTCTCCAGCGGATCACCGATCCTGATCTTCTCGGTCTTCTCCTTCAGGAGCCGCACGAACTCGTCGTACACCTTCCGGTGCACGTACACACGGGAGTTGGCCGAGCACTTCTGGCCGCCGTAGCCGAACGCCGAGCGCAGCACGCCGTCCGTGGCCTTGTCCAGATCGGCCTTCTCGGTGACCACGGCCGGGTTCTTCCCGCCCATCTCGCAGATCACCGGCTTGGGGTAGTCCTTGGCGAACCCCTTGTAGATGCCCATCCCCACCTCGTAGGAGCCGGTGAAGGTGATGCCGTCCACGTCGGGATGGTTCGCCAGCTCCTCGCCCACCACGCTCCCCGGACCCGACAGGAACTGGAACGCAGCCGGCGGAATCCCGGCGTCCCGATAGACCTCGTACAGCTTGAGGCCGGTGAAGGCGCCGAGGTGGGCCGGCTTGAACACCACGCAGTTGCCGGCCACGAGCGCGCCGCTCGAGGGTCCGGCGGCAAGGGCCATGGGGAAATTGAACGGGCTGATGACGGCCCACACTCCGTAGGGCCGAAGCACATCCACGTACTCGCCCGGCGAGCCCATGGACTGCATCGGCGTGGTGAAGCCGTCGTGCTTCTCCATCTCGTTGCAGTTCCACCGCAGCAGATCGGCCGACTCCTCCACGTCGCCCAGGGCCTCGAGCCGGTTCTTGCCGACCTCCATGGACATGAGCGCCGCGAGCTCGCTCCTCCGCTCGGAGATGAGGTCGGCGGCCCTACGAACCAGGGCCACCCGCTCCTTCCACGGGGTCGCCGCCCACGCCGGCGCGAAGGCCGTGGCCGCGGCCACGGCGTCCCGCACATCCTCCCGGGTGGCCTGGGCGAACTCGCCGATCACCAGGTCGTTGTCGATCGGGGATCGTTCCTCCTTGGTTCCACTCCCCTGCCTGGCCTCCCCGTTCACGTAGAAGGGATGCCGCTTCCCCAGCCAGGACCGGGCAACTTCGATGCCCCGGTCGTAGGCCTTGTGCAGCTCCTCGTTATCGGCCGACATGGTCGCGTAGGTGATGCGGAAGCCCTGCTCTGCCATGGGAGTCGCCTCCTGCTCGAACGATCTCGCTCGAACGACGGCTCTATGGTAGCCGGGGGGCCAGATCCGTCCCAAGTCGCGCACGAGCCGGCCGCGCGCTCGAACCGACCCGCGGATATCGAGAAACGGCCCGGGCGGAGGCGTATCATCGGCCTCCCTTTGAGGCTCGTGACCTTCGACCGATGGGGGCACCGGCGACTGGGAGCGTTCCTTGAGGGTGAGGTGGTCGATCTGCCCGACCTGGTCGGGCACCCGGCCTTCCCCACCAGCATGGAAGCCCTGGTTTCGAGCAACGGGGGCACGGTGCTCGATGCCGCCCGCGCAGCCCTGGAACGGGACGAGGCAGCCACCCTCGTCGTCAAAGGTGCACGCCTGCTCCCGCCCATCCTCCCGACCTCCCTTCGGAGCCGTGACACGATCGAGGGCGTTCGCAGGGTGGCGGGCCCAGGCGACCAGGTGCCTTGGCCGGAGGGTGCGGGGTGGCTCGAGTATGAGCCTCGGATCGCTGCCATCCTCGGACGAGGCGTGAGGGACGCTGGCTCCTCACGCGAGGTCGAGGATGCCGTGTTCGGCTACACGCTGGTCAGCGACTTCGCGGTCCGGAACGGCTCCGGCGACCCGACCCCTCGGCCCGATGGGCTCCCGGTGGCCATCGGACCGTGCGTCCTCACGGCTGACGAGATCGACCCCCAGACCGAATTCGTCACCGTGCGCGTGGACGGCGATCAATGGGCCAAGGGCAACCTGAACGGCACGGCTCACGACCTGCTGGAGGAGGTGGCGGCGGCATCGCGCCTGGAGGCCCTCGAGCCGGGTGAGGCCTTCGCCGCCTCCCCTCTCGCCTCCCTCGAGCTGGATCACCGGATCTGGCCCGGCGCCGAGATCGAGCTGGAAGCGGAGACGATCGGCATCCTTCGCAACCGGATCGACAGCCAGCGCTGAGGGCGGGACCCTACTTCCTCTTCTTCCTCGACGCTGCGAGCTCGGCGGCCTTGCGCTTCTCCCGAGCCTTCTTCCTGCGCTCCCGGTCGTGCGCCCAGCGCACCCTGGCCCTAGCTCCCCGCCCCACGCTCAGCCGTCCCCTTCCTCGTCGCCGCCTCTGGCCAGCTCGGCGCTTCGGTGGCGGGCGGCGTCGATGGCGTTCAGGAACGCGGCCCGCACGCCCGCCTCCTCCAGGTGGCGGATGGCCGCGATAGTCGTGCCGCCGGGCGAGGTCACCATCTCCCGGAGTTCCACGGGGTGCTTGCCCGTGTCGCGCAGCATCTTGGCCGAGCCAAGCATGGTCTGGATGATGAGCTCGGTCGCCACGTCCCGCGACAGCCCGAGCAAGATGCAGGCCTCGATCATCGCCTCGGCCAGCAGGAAGAAGTAGGCCGGACCCGAGCCGCTGGTGGCGGTGATGGCGTCGAGGTGAACCTCGGGGAGCCGGATTACCCTCCCCACGTATCCCAGGAGCTCCTCGGCCACCGAGACGTGCTTGTCCTCGGCGTGGGATCCGGGCGAGACGACCGACATGGCCTCGTCCACCAGGACGGCGACGTTCGACATGACGCGCACCACCGGTACACCGGAGGCGAGCTGCTTTTCCACGAACGAGGTCCGAACGCCGGCGGCGAAACTGACCACCAGGTGCTCTGGCGTCACGTGCTCCGCCACCTGCCCCAGAAGGGCCTCGATGTCCTGGGGCTTGACCGTGAGCACCACGGTCTCGGCCCACTCCACGGCCTCGGGGTTGGACAGGGTGGCGGCCACGCCGTTTCGCTCGGCCAGCTCGCGGACGCGCTCCTCGCGACGGGCAGTGACCATGATCTCGTCGGGGTTCCGCCCGCCCGAGCGGAGCAGCCCGGACACCAG
Organism: Actinomycetota bacterium; assembly: GCA_035637835.1. Classification (GTDB taxonomy): domain Bacteria; phylum Actinomycetota; class UBA4738; order UBA4738; family HRBIN12; genus AC-69. The sequence goes on from DASPWN010000047.1 coordinate 8,189, forward strand.
AGCCTCGCCCATCTTGCCGCCGCCGAGGAACGCCACCCGCCTAGTCATCCACCGTCCTTTCCTCGATTCATCTCCCTCTCCTCACCAGGTTCGACAGGAAGAACCACATATTGGCAGGTCGTTCGGCCAGGCGCCGGGTCAGGTAGGGATACCATTCGGCGCCGTAGGGGATGTACACGCGCACTGGGTATCCGCCCCGCGCCAGGCGATGCTGGAGGTCGCGACGGACCCCGAACAACATCTGGAACTCCAGACGAGACGAGGGCACGCCGCGACGTTCCACGAACCGCTTCCCCCCCTCGATCAGCCGGGGATCGTGGGTGGCGACGTGCACGGTGTGGCCCAGGTCGATCAGCCGGACGAAGCACCGGGCGAACGCGGCATCCACCTCTCGCCGGCTCGTGAGGGCGATCTCCGGCGGTTCCAGGTACGCCCCCTTCACCAGCCGGATGATCGAACCCGCGGGAAGGGTCAGGATGTCGGCCTCGGTCCGGCGCAGCGAACACTGCAGGCACAGCCCGAGCCGATCGTGGCGGGCTCGCAGGTCACGGAAGATGGCCAGGGTCCGGTCGACGTACGCGCTGCTCTCCATGTCGATCATCACCACGGAGCCGGCGGACGACGCGGCGGCCATCACCTGTTCCATGTGTGAGATGCAGAGCTCCCCGGAGAAGTCCAGGCCGAGCTGCGACAGCTTGACCGAGACCATGCAATCGAGGTCGCCCTCCTCGCGGATCCGGTCGAGGGCCCGGACATAGGCGTTGGCCGCATCCGAGGCCTGCTCGGGGGCCCTCACATTCTCCCCCAGGTGATCCAGCATCGCCCGGATCCCGTCGTTGGACAGCGAGCGGGCCGCCGCGATGGCGTCGTCCAAGTGCTCGCCGGCAACGAACCGCGATGCGAGGGCGCGGCCCGGGGGGGTCCGGGTAGCCAGCCACCGGAACCACCGGACCTGTGTGAGCCGAAGGACCGGGGCATTCATCCGCCCGAACCGTACAGAAAGACAGAACCCGAGGGACCTTCGGCTCGCCGGAGGCCGGAGCCTCCAACCACCGTCAGCCCCTCGGGCTCAGGTGCTCCGAGCAACCCCTTGCAACTGTCTCGGTTTCCGAGCGGTAGACGCCTTTCGTTGGGCTTTGGGGCCTCCCGAGCCTCCCCGGCCGCACAGCTAGTTGGCTTTCCCAACCGTACGACCAGGTGCGCCCAGTCGGCCTTACGGCTTTCCCAGGGCTCCCCGCTTCGGTTCCCTGACTCAGCCACTTCGGCTGCTCGGAGCGAGGCGAAATGTAGCGGTGCCCCTATACACCGTCAAGCGGAAGAAGCCGCAGGTCACGCGGCATATCCGCAGGTCGCAGCATCGGGAGAAAGAGTGACAAACAGTTCGGTGGTCTGACAAAAGACGAGCTAGCCCTGGGAATCGTTGCGCTGCAATCGAGTTCGGTCGAACTCCTCGCGGGTGACGCTCATGATGACTCGGTCGACGAATTCACCGTCCTTGAACGAACGCTCGCGAAGCGTGGCATCGACGGCGAACCCACACGCGTGGTACGCGCGGAGCGCCCGCTCGTTCGGTGCGAGCGACCACAGCTCCACCATGTGCAGATCCAGGCGGTCGAACGCGTATGACAGCAGGGTCCTGACGGCGTCCTTCCCATACCCCTTCCCCCATGCGCTGGGCTCACCGATATAGATGTACAGCGAACAGATGCGGTCCCGGCGCCGGAACTGATTCAGCCCGATCTTGCCCACGGGCATCCCCTCGGCCTCGATGATGAACGGGTACCCATCCGCGCGCGAGCGTTCCTCGGCTTCGGCGATGTCCTGAATGGAGAAGGGCCGCTCGTAGTCCATCCACCACCAGACTTCGGGCTGGTTCTGCCACTGATGGATCAGCGGATGGTCCCACTCCTCGACCGGCCGGAGCGTCACGGCCCGTCCGCGGATCATGTGGCCGCCTTCACTCCGGCTACGCGCCCCCGACGCGGCGGCCGGTGATGATCCGCCCCCCCAGCACTTCCCGGTACACCGACAGGATCTCCTCCGCGGTGGATTCCCAGGAGAACTGGAGGGACATGGCCACGGCGGCCCGGCCCATCCGCGCCGCCTTCCGCGGGTCGCGGAGGAGCTGGAGCACCCGATCGGCATGGTCGCCGGGGTCGTGTCCCTCCACGAGGAACCCCGTCGCGCCGTCGGCGACGACGTACCGGAGCCCGCCCACGGCGGCGGCGACGGGCGGGGTCCCGCAGGCCTGCGCCTCCAGTGCCACCAGGCCGAAGGACTCGGATCGCGACGGGACCAGCACGCTTTCGGCGGCGCCGTAGAAATCCGCCAGCCGGCTCTGCGGTTGCGGCGGGAAGAACATGACCCGCTCGCCCACCCCGAGTGCGGCCGCCAGCTCCATGAGCCGGCCTACCTCGATACCATGGCCGGCTCCGCTCGGTCCTCCCACGACGGCGAGCACCACGTCGACGGTGCCCTCTGGGTCGCGGGCCACGGTCTCGGCCAGGACGCGGATCGCGATGTCCGGGCCCTTGTGCGCTTGGAGCCGGCCCACGAATAGCAGCAGGCGCACCCCCGCCAGGTGGAGCCTGGCCTTGGCCTCGTCCCTTCGCCGGGGGAAGAAGAGCTGGTGGTCGACCCCCGGCGGAACCAGGCTGATGCGGTCTGGGTTGGCCGCGTACAGCCCCACCAACTGGGCCGCCTCGGCGGGGGTCGCGGCCATGATCCGGTCGGCGTCACCGATGACGGCCTCCTCCCCGGCCAGGCGGGCCGCAGACTCTGGACGCTCCCCCGGGGCCAGCGAGGAGTTCTTCACCTTGCCCAGGGTATGGAACGACGCCACCAGCGGGATACCCCAGATCTCCTTGGTGCTCCGTCCTATCCACCCCGACAGCCAGTAGTGGGAGTGGACCAGGTCGTAGCGCGACGACTCGGCCTCCTGGCGCTGCAGGACGCCGCCGAGGAACTCCGGAAGGAACGGGGGGAGCTCCTCCTTGGCTACCGGGGCGCATGGACCCGCCTTGACCTGGATGATCCGCGACCCCGAGGCGAGCTCCTCCACGTCGGGGCCGCCCCTCCCCTGGCACCGGGTGAAGACGTCAACGCCCACTCCTCGGGCGGCAAGGGAATCGGCGGCGGCCCGGATGTAGACGTTCATCCCTCCCGAGTCACCCGTGCCCGGCTGATCGAGGGGCGAGGTGTGCAGGCTGACGACGGCCACGCGGGACCGTGTCGGAGAAGCTATCGAGGAGGCCATGCTCACGATGCTACGCGACCTTGCGGATAGGGTTGCACCTGCACCTCGTCATCCGAAGGCCGACCCGCGTTACGCGTCGCTGGGGGCCCGTCGAAGACGGAACTCGGCCACCACATCGCCCACCCGGGCGCCTCCCCCCCTGACCGGGCGGCGGGCGAAGGGCTCCAATTCCCCGAGCTCCGCGTCGGAGAGCGCTCCGATGAGCGCCAGGGCCCGGATGAGCGCCGGTCCCGATGCCCGCTCTCCCCCGTCGGCGACCTTCACGGCAACGCCGAGGCCGGCTTCCGGGACGGCCGCGCAGGCCAGCCCTTCCGCGCCGGACTTCACCAGGAGGTCCGCCGAGACCTCCATGACGGCAGTATCGGTCCGGTTTCTGCCGGCGACGAGGTAGGGGTGGGCTCGCATCGCGGCCGAGCATTCGGCGATCCGCTCGCCAAGGGCCCCGAAGGGCTGTGGCCTTCCCAGCCGGGCGTAGAGCGCGGCCATCGTGAAGAGCGGCATCCCGTGGACGGGGACGCCGCAGCCGTCCACGCCGACCACGATGTCGTCGAGGCCGGTCAGGCCCCGGACGGCTCGGGAGATCCGGCGCTGAAGGGGGTGGGCGGCCGAGCGATACCCCTCGAGGTCCCAGCCCCGCCGCTCGCAGCCGGCGACCATCCCCGCGTGCTTGCCGGAGCAATTGTGCAGGACCCGGCGGGGCCTCCCCGCCCTGGCCATTGAACGGGGATCGAGCGGCCACCCGGGCGGGTTGCGGAGGGCGGACAGCCCCAGGCCGGCCGCCCGAAGCAGGCGCCGGACCGTCGCCACGTGGACCGGCTCACCGTTGTGTGAGGCGCACATCACCGCCACGAGGTCGTCGTCGAGGCCGCCGCCGATCGCGCCGAG
>DASPWN010000048.1:0-8469 GCA_035637835.1 Actinomycetota bacterium
GACCATCGCTTTCAGATCGGCCTCCTTCAACCGGAACGAGTACTCGATGTCGGCCGTCCGATACCACTTGAACTTCTCGTCGAACAGCCCCACCTCGAGCAGGACCTCCCGCCGCATCGCCATGAGATAGCCCTCGATCGCATCGACCTCCGGGCCGTCCGCGGCCTCGAAGTCCTGCAAGTTGGTCGTGATGATGCCGAACGGACCGACCACGCCCACCGCCGGGTCGGCCAGGGCCTCCTCGATCGGCCCGAAGACGTCGCCGACGGGCTCGATCGAGCCATCCACCACCACCACGATCCGACCCAGGGACCGCTTGAGCCCCGCATTGCGGGCCGCTCCCCAGCCCGTCCGCTCGACGAGGGGGATCACCTCGATGGCTTCACCGAAGGAGGACGGATCGTGGCCCGTGACGTCCGCCACCACATACTGGACGCTTCGGCCACCCTGGTGGGACCGAAACCCCTCGAGGGCCCGTACGACGTCCTCGGGCCATCCCTCGACAAGCCAGTGGACGGTGGCGTCGAAGGTGGCCGGCTGTTCCAGGGCCGACGGCACATGCTCCGGCCGCACCCTGGCGGGAGCCTCCCCAGCGTCACCGGCTGGCCCTCCGACCGGCGCCAGGCGGGGCCCCTCCGCCGAGTCAACGACCGTGAACCCAAGATCTGCGATGCGGTCGCGAAGCGCGTCGGCAGCGGCGAAGTCCTTGGCCTTCCGCCGCTCCTCGCGCTCGGCGGCAAGTCGTCGAACGTCGTCGGGCACGTCGCTCACGCTTGGTGCCTCCGAACGAATGGGAAGGGCAGGATGAGCAGGACGGCCACCGCCGACCGGCCTAGACAGGCTCCTTCGACACGGCTCGCAGGCGCCCGGCGATCGCCTCGAGCGTGTGGATGGCGATCGAAGGGTGCTCCTTCAGCAACCCTCGGAAGACCCATTCTGTGATCCCGAGAAGCCGGACGTCGGTGATGGCGGTCACGGTGGCCGTCCTCGGCCCGCCGTCGATGAGCGCGATCTCGCCGAAGAAGTCCCCGGGTCCAAGGATGGCCTTCTCCTTGCCCCCGATGGTCACGCGGCACTTCCCCTCCAGGATCAGGAACAACCCGATCCCGTGCTCGCCCTCCCGGGCGATCACGGTCCCGGCCTTGTGCCTGACCTCCTTCGCTGCTTGGGCGATGATGGCGAGCTCCCGCTTGGAACAGTCGGAAAAGAGTGGGACCTTGGCCAACATCTCCGTCACGTCGTCCTTCCCCAACCCTCGACCCCCTCACGCGGCAGCCGCGACCGCCTGGTCCGAGCAGGCTCGGATCCTATCGCGATCGGACCGCACGGCGCGAAGGACGGCCTCCCCCTAGGATGAGCGCGTGACCGAAGGCCGCCGCTTCGCTGCGATCGTGATCCTGTTCCTGCTCGGCTTCGCCATGGTGGTGTTGGCGGACGCCCTCGACGCGTACTGGCCCCTCTTCGTCACCCCGCTGCCGTACGCAGTCATCCCCTGGCTCGTCGTCCACGCCGACGACCCGGACTGACCACGGGTTCTCCGGGCAGCGATCGATCGCTCTTGAGACCATTGTCGCTGGCCGCCACCCTCCAAGCCCTCATGGCCGAATGATTCAGCCGTCCTTCCTGCGGGCACGAGAACGGTGCCATCCAGCCCGTACACCTGGTTGACGACGTGACTGTCGAGGAACCGGAGTAGCATGCTCCGTAAGCAGGGGAAGGAGGTCGCCATGTATGACGTGGAAGATCCGAGGAGGGAGGGGTATACCTCGCCGTGGGGCGGCGCGCCCGAGACGCCCGGCGAGCCGACGCCAGAGCCGGCGCCACAGCCGGCGCCGTCGCCGGAGCCACCTCCGGAACGCTCGTGGGAAACTCCCGATCGGGTGGCGGAGCCGGCCGGAGAGATGGTCGAGAGCGCGACGCCAGAGACCAAGAAGGTCGTGAAGCGGGCCCCGGCCACGGGAAAGAAGGTGTCCACGCGGGCGGGGGGGGCGGCCAAGAAGACCGCCCGTAAGACCCGGGCTTCAACGAAGAAGGCCGCGACCAGGGGCAAAAAGGCCACCACCCGGGCCAGGGCCGGCGCCAAGAAGGTCACCAGACGAGCTCGCTCGACCGGCAAGAAGGCCACCACCCGGGCCAGGGCGAGGGTGAAGAGGGCGACGAGCCGCAGGAAGACCGCGACCCGAAAGTCAACTGGGCGCAAATCCACGACCCGCAGGAAGTCGGCGGCTCGGGGATAAGACCAGCTGAGGAAGACGTGAGCGGCCCGCCGAAGGGCGGGCCGCTCACCCTTGTCGCGGGTGCGGGTTGGAACCCGTGAACTCTCGATTTATGAGTTCGGCCGATCCGGGTGTCGTGAGATCTGGGCTTGACGGGCACTGGGGAGTTTTCCTCGTTCGCTCAGAGACCGCGCGGCCATGGCAACGCCGTCTGGTCGCCAGCAAGTGGACGAGGGCGCAACGCGCGCGCGGAGTGCCTGGAGCAGTGCCTGGACTGGACGCTCATCGTGCGCCGAAAGCACCTCCAGCGAGTTGTTTCGAACCTACGCAGCCGCTACAACCAGGCCAGCCTCATCGCGCATCCGGGCATCTTGCCTCGACGGCTGATCCGGCTCCATACTCACGTCGGCCCTCAGTGCGAGGGCTCTTCCGCATCCTGGAGGGAATGTGTCGGAGGCACTCACGTCCGAAGGCGTCGGCCGGCTGGCCAGGCGACCCGAGCCCGATTCGGCTGCCGGGGCCGTTACCTCGGCCGGTCCGCGATCCATCCCACGGATCGGGGTCCTCCTGGCCGCCGGCAGGTCGGAGCGGTTCCACCCCATGACCGGCGGCGGCTCCAAGGCTCTGGTCCGCCTGGGAGGGCTGCCGCTGGTCGAACGGGCCGTGCGATCCCTCCTTGCGCTCGGCCTCGAGGAAGTCATCGTGGTGGTCGGGTACCGCGCCAGTCCAGTGGCCGCAGTGGTGGGCAGGATCGCTCCCGGACGGGTACGGGCCGTCTACGCAGAGGGGTGGGAGGCGGGGAACGGAGCGTCCCTGGCGGCCGCGGAGGAGCTCGTTGCCGATGAGCCGCTGTTCCTACTCCAGACGAGCGACCACGTCTTCAGCGAGGGTGCGCAGAGTGGTTTCATCCGGGCACGGAAGCCGGCCGTCCTGGTCGACCTTAGCCCCGAAGCATCCGCCTGGGGCGAGGGCACCCGAGTCCATCTTGAAGGGACCAGGGTGCTCGCCTTGGGGAAGCACATCGAGCGGCCCGCAATAGACTGCGGGGTCTTCCTGCTCCCCCCGACGGTCTTCGAGTGCCAGCGGCGCGCAGCCGCGGAGGGTGATTTCGGCTTGGCGGGCGCGGTTACCCGGCTTTCGCAGACCATTCCCGTCACCGCGATCCCTCTGCCGCCAGGCAGTTGGTGGCAGGACGTCGACACCCCTGAGGACCTTCGGGCGGCCCGAGTGGGGCTGCGCCGATCCCTGGTCCGGGAGAGCGACGGGCCTGTGTCCCGATACCTGAACCGGCCGCTTTCCACACGGTTGTCCTCGGCCCTGGCACCCTTGCGGTTGTCACCGGACCTGATGTCCTTCGTAGCGTTGCTGCTCGGGCTGCTCGCCGCTGGACTCCTCGCCGCGGGCGAGGGCGTGGTTGGCGGCGTGACGGCACACGCAGCCTCAGTGGTCGACGGGGTCGATGGCGAGGTGGCGCGCCTCCAGATCAGAGCGCGACCGCGTGGAGCCATGCTCGACGGCGTCCTTGACCGCCTCGCCGACGCCGCCATCATGGCAGGGTTGGCGCTGTGGGCGCTGGCCCGCGCCCCTCGCCCTTCGGTCGTCCTCGTCCTGGCTGTGGCGGCCACGGCAGGCGCCCTCCTGTCCATGGCGACCAAGGACCGGGCCGCAGCGCTAGGGCTTGTCCCCGCCCCTGAGCGGGGTCTCGCGTTCCTGTTGGGCGGGAGGGATGGACGCCTGCTCTTGGTGGCCCTGGGGTCCCTTGCTGGTCGGCCCATCCTTACATTGATTGCCGTGACCGCCACCTCTGCCCTCAGCCTCGCCCTGCGCCTCCTCCTGGTCGGCCGTCGCCCGCGCGCCGTCTGACCACTCAGCGTGATGATGAGCAAGGAGTTTGCCCACGTTGGCTCTCCTCACAAGTGAATGCGGCCTGGTTGATGAGGCGGCTGGCAGTTGATGGCTGGCGTCGCATGGGATTGCGTTGCTGACTCGCCGACGCCGTCCGCGACGCTACGTGGTGGCCGCGTGCAGGCGGCGAATCTGGAACGCCAGGACGATCTCCGAAACGCCCCGGAACAACGCCATGAACCCCACCCAGATCAGGATCAGCGCGGCCCGCGCCGGGAAGAACTGCTGCGAGGCCCAGAAGCCAAGGATCAGCTCGAGGATCCCGGCCAGCAGACCGAGCCCCCACAGCTCGTTGATGTCCTTCGTCATGGCCGACGCGATGATGTCCAGGGTGCCCTTCAGGACCAGCAGGAAACCAAGGATCGACGCGAGCGCCCAGAACGCGTCGTAGGGTGTCGCGAACGCCGCGATCGCGCCGATCAGGAAGATGACTCCCAGGACTACGTGGCCCCACCTCCAGGTCCGGCGAACGGTCCAGATCATGAACTCGTTCAGGCCAGCCAGGAGCAACACCACTCCCAGCAGGCCCCCCACCGTTGCTATCGATGTCGTGTCGAACCGCAGAACGATGAGCGCGATGATCACCCACGCAATCCCGGTGATCAGGAACAACCACCAGATGCCGGTGATCTCCCCGAACATCCCTCCGAACCTCGACTGTGCCGGAGCACGCCGTCTCATCTCCGGACCCCCTTCCCCAAGGTTCCTGGCCACCACCCTACTCTCCCGGGCAGGCAGCACGTTGCCGCTCCAAGGCGCGGCTCGTTTGTTTTCCCTACGGGACGAACGTAGGTCTTGCCCGGGGGAACACCTCGAGGTCCGGACGATGCGAGGACGACTCTTCCAGGACTTCTTCAGGGGTCACCCGATCACCCCCAGGTCATGCAGCGCGTTGGCGACCATCATCACGTGGTCTCGCGCGGAGGCATGAGGTTCGTTGTCGGTCACGTACGCCTTCAAGGCGAGCTCGTGCTTTACGAGCACCCGAATGAGCGACTGCGCCTCTTCGCTGACCCCACCCGCGTCAACGTCGGCGAAGAATCGCACCATGTCATCGATGTCGGCCTCGCTCCCGTCGCTCTTCACGATGGCGCTGCCGTCTTCGAATCGCACGAGAACCGTACCGACGGGGGCTTCCTCCCACTCGCTCATGCTTCACCCTCCGATCAGGCCCCGTGGGCCGCCCGCGCTGTGCTGAACGATCCTGCCTCGATCCTCCCAACCTCGGCCATCGAACGCGGTCGTGGGTTCGCGTTTTCCCTACTGCTCGCAACCATCCGATTGAGAGGTGCCATGACGCACATCCCGAATCAGGGTACAACAGAGTCTTTCCGCTGCTAGTGGCAGCTGCTAGTGGCAGGGTGCCCCCTCCAGATCGGGCCGAGTCCGTCATCCACGAAGGATTGGCGGAAGCCCGATTCGTCGCTGCCGCCAAATGCAGAGACCGATGATGATCGGGTGGTTGGGCCGACTCGACCGGGCGTCAGAACACCAGCGACAATCGGCGCTGAGAAAACCGCCGTCGAGGGGTCCGCCGTATCCATGGGGGGATGCGACGGTTGATCGCGCTCGCGGCTTCGCTCATGCTCGCCACCGCCTGTGGCCCGGGTCCGCAGGCCCGGTCGAGCGGCAGCCCGCACCCCTCGCCCACTCCCGCTCCCGCATCCGCGTCGCAGTTCCCAGATATCGAGGAGTCCGAGGCGCTCGCCATGTCGGAGCCGGTGCGCTTCCGGGCTGCTGACGGGGTCCCGCTGGAGGGCCGGATGTTCGGATCGGGACAGGTGGGGATCGTCCTCGCCCACATGCGTCCGGGAGATCAGTCGCAATGGCTGCAGTTCGCCGCGTTGCTCGCGACCGAGGGGTATCGCGTCCTGACCTACAACCGGCGGGGCACGTGTCCGGGCGGCGAGCTCGGGTGCTCCGGTGGCACGGGCACCGGTGACGACTGGAAGGACCTGGAGCCGGCCGTCCACCTCGTTCGCGCGGCGGGGTCACGCCGGGTCGTCGTTGGCGGCGCTAGCCTCGGGGCGATGGAGTCGCTTTACGCGCTGAGTCGAGGGCTCGAGGCCGACGGGCTCATCTGGGTGTCCGGGTTCGACTTCTACGGCCTCGTTCCCATCCAACGACAGGTCCGCGACGTGGTTGTCCCGAAACTCTTCGTGGCCGGCGAGTCCGACCGGGGGGCCGCCGCCCTGCTTTCGGTGTTCGACCGGGCGGCACCCCCGCCGAAGAAGATCGTGCTGCTCGCTACCGGTGAGCACGGGACCGAGATCCTCACCTACGCCGACCCCTCAGTCGCCGACGAGCTGCGTCAGACCGTGCTCGACTTCCTCGACACTATCTGAGGCTCCACACGCTCCACCGCTCGCCTGCCGAGAGCGGAAGGAGGCTCCGAGCCCCTCGGCTTGCTCCACCTAGCCGGCGTAGCCCGAGGATCGCTCCTCCTCCCTACAGCAGGTCGAGGGTCGGCAGTGCCCCCGACGCATGCCCAGGGAGTCGTCTCTCGAGGTCTTCCATCCGCTACACAGGGGATATTGCAACCCCCTAGACACCGGATTGTCTCTCGACCCGTCGCTGCCTAGCGTGCTTCCCGAGGTACCGGCGATGTCAGAGACCCTGATCCTTCCCCCGCCCAGCGCCGTCGGGGAGTCCGACACCAACGGACCCCCTCTGTTCCTCCTGCCCGCTCGAGAGTCCGTCGAGCGGCTCCTCGTCCTGGCCCGGATGCACCTCGGGATGGAGGTCGCAATCGTCTCGGAGTTCACCGGCGAGGAGCAGGTCCTCCGCCACCTCGAAGGGGACCCCGAGGCATTCGGCCTTCAGATCGGAGCCGGAGCACGCCTGTCCGATACCTACTGCTGGCGGGTGGCGAATGGACACCTTCCTCTGGTCATCCCCGACGCGAGAGCCGATATCCGGGTGCGCGACCTCGAGGTCACGTGGGAGGCCGACATCGGCTCCTACATCGGAGCTCCCATCCGATTCTCCGACGGCCGGCTCTACGGCAGCGTGTGCTGTCTCAGCCACAGCGCCAACCCCGCCCTCCGAGACCGCGACGCCGGTTTCATGACCATGCTCGCGGCGCTGATCGGCCAGGAGCTCGAAGCGGAATGGGCCGCTCATCAGAAGCGACTCGAGACGTTCGGGCGTATCCGCGAGGTCCTCGAGCGAGGAGGACTCGGCGTGGCCTTCTGGCCGATCTTCGATCTCGATTCGCTTGCCATCGTGGGCTACGAGACCCTCCCCCGATTCGAGGAAGGCGGGAGTGCGGATCGATGGTTCGCAGATGCCGACGAGATTGGCCTGGGTGCAGATCTGGAGCGAGCGGCGATCCAGGTCTCGCTAGCACATCTCGACGACCTGCCGCGCGGTGCTTACCACTGGGTGAGCCTCTCCGCCAGGGCTATGGGCTCCCCGACGATCCGTGACATGCTCGCCGAGGCTTCCGGAGACCGGACGATCGTCGGGCTGGCACCAACGGGGCGGGACGGCGAGCCCGGCCTGGTGGAGGCCACTCACGACCTGCGGGCACGTGGCCTCAGGATCGCCTTCGATCACGTGGGGGGCGAGCCGACCGCTCTTTCGGACTTCTACCGTCTCCAGCCCGAGGTCCTCAGGCTGGACGCCGGCACGGTCCGAGGGATCGATGCCGATCCGCCGCAACGGGAAGTGGTCTCGTTCCTGGTGAGGTTGGGCTCCGAGGTCGGTGCGGTGATCGTCGCCGAAGGGATCGAGACCCGCGAGACCCTGAACCTCCTTCGAGACCTCGGCGTGGCGTATGGACAGGGCTACGCGCTGGCCCCGCCGCTGAGCCTCGATGAGCTCGCGCACGAGCGACCGTGAGGATGGTGCCGCGCTGCCTCCCGGACGCGGGATCCTCGGGGCGAGACCGGTAAGCCTTGCCTCGAGCGTCACCGGCTGGGTCAAAGCGAGCCGGTCCTCCTCTACACTTCCGTCCGGGAGCAACGTATGAGTCATGCGCTCAATCGGGTCGCACGCTGGGTGTGGTTCCCGTTCGGGGTCGTCCTGCGGTTCATCGTCCAGAGCAGCAAGCGAATCGCCGTGACCATCATTGGGTTCGTCCTGCTCCTGGCCGGCATCGTCATGATCGTGACTCCCGGCCCCGGGATCCTCTTGATCATCGCCGGGCTGGCCGTCCTCGCGACCGAGTACGTCTGGGCCGAGCGCTTGCTGAATCTGGCGAAACAGAAGGCCGCACAGGCCAAGGACGCGATCACCCGGAAGAATCGAAGCAGGCCAGATGAGAACGAGGCGGGATCAGGCGGCTAAACAACGTTACAAATGGCATTTGCTCGGCGGCACCTCCCCATCACGTGCCCGTGTCCGT
>DASPWN010000049.1:0-2503 GCA_035637835.1 Actinomycetota bacterium
TCAAGGTGGCGTAACTCCACAGCGTCATCCTGATCATCAGCTCGCTGTGACGAGTCTCGATATCTTGATCTCGGCGCGGGCGGGCGTTCCGTGGGGAAAGTGTCTCGGCCGCCTCGAGCGATCCACCAGCCCGACCATCCCCCGCTCCAGGTAGCGCCGGAGCCAGTTGTGCATGCCCTGGCGGGCGACGCCGTCGCGCTCGGCAACCTCCGTGGTCGTCCCTCGGCCCTCCAGCCCTTCCTTCACAGCGTCGTAGCCCTACTCCACGACCCCAGCTCCACCATCACGATCCCGACCTCCTCTCAGGGGCCGCTTGGGCCACGAGAGTAGGCTGGGCGCCGGTGTCAAGCATCTGCTGGAGCTGTCAAAGATCGGGTGGAACTGTGTAAAGCATCAGCCGGAGCCGATCCGGAAAGCATCACCCGAAGGCGCACAAAGCCCCCTGACCTGGGCTCTCCGAAAGCTCCTCATTAACTCGCCCTTCCTCGCCGACAGGATTCGAGCCCCTCAGGTGCCTTTGTACAGGTAGAGATGACCACGGCTCGGCACTTGGCTCGCCAGCAGGATGCCGTGGCGGCGCAGGCAGGATCGCCACCGCGACCTCTGCGACCGGCATGGCGAGCGCAAGGCTCTCGAGGTCGAGAGCCGAGGGGAGCGCCGGAGCCCCGAACCCGGGCACCTCACGGGAGGGCACGCTCGGAGACGAAGGAGGCGACACGCGACCGGAAGGCCCGAGGCGGACGGAGGCCAAGCGCCCGCGGAGGGTGGTTGCCCAGGGTGCAACCGCGGAACCGCGGACGGCTCTCGGGAATCCGATCCCGGCCGAGGCCTGCCGGAGCATGCCGTCACGGCGAGCGAAGGAGGTGAGCATCGGCACGAAATGGACATGCCCTGAAGGCGGCTGGTCGCGGCCGCGCGGCGAGCAACGTCCACGCTCGTCGACCCCGGCACCGGCCCTCGGCTGTGCGGTCTTGAGGTCTGTGCCTCACCCCTGGCCTCGTCTCCGCGAGGCCAACGTGGTGCGAACGTGGAGTCCCCCGAGTCAGCCTCGGAGCATAGGGCGCGGCCGAGAAGCGCGAGTGTGGGCGACCATGGCCCATGGCCGCCGAGCACGGCAACCGCGTGAGGCGGGGCCGGAAGCGCGGCTTACGGGCGCGAACGAGGGCGCTGTTGCGTTGGCCGAAGCCTGGGCGAGGTGGACCGGCTCCCTTGGACAGGTGTCAGATAACGAGAGCCAGTTCAGCGAACGCGTCGGTCAGACGGAGGGGCGGACTGACATCGGTCCCGAGATCGTAGAAGCCCCTGCTGAGGTTCTGGACGAAGGCATGGGCAGCGACGATCACCCTGGCGGTACGATCTCGCTTCAGTCCTCGCATGGGTCGAAGCCGGGCCTTCAGGCGTCCGTGGTCAGTCTCGATGGGGTTGTTGGCGTGGACCTCCGTGTCATGGAAGGCCGCGGGGAGCAGGTCATCGATGATGCGGGGGTACGCTCGATACCGGTCGGTGGTGACCTCCACTGGTGAGATCCGGGTTCGGTCGATCGCTCGGTCGAAGAAGCTTCGGGCTGCCTTGGCGTCCCGGCGAGGTGAGAGGAAGACGTCGATAATCTGGCCGAACTGGTCGACGGCCCGGAACAGGTAGCGCCAGATCCCTCCGACCTTGACGTAGGTCTCATCGACGTGCCAGCGATCCCCGATGACGTGCCGACGGGCCCGAGCGGCCTCCGCGAACTCCTGCGCGAACCGCTGGACCCACCGGTAGATGCTCACGTGATCGACCTCGATGCCGCGCTCGGCGAGGAGCTCCTCGACGTCCCGGTAGGAAAGACCGAACCGCAGGTACCAGCGCACCGCCAGGGTGATGACCTCGGGCGGGAAGCGATACCCGGCGAAGGCCGAGTACGGCGCTGGTCGGACAGGAAGATGCCGGCGTGATCTCATCGCGCGAGTCTCCCTGATGCGGACCCCGGCGGCCAATGCAACAGTGCCGCCTGAGGCCCTGAGTGCCCGTCAGCGGGAGCACCGGCTCCGGGAGCGCGTTAGGCCGAAGATGCCGGTGGACGCGCATGCCGATCCATGGATCGTTGCCGACGAAGGTCTCGATGCCCTCGATCGCATTCGGCCTTTGCTCCGCCGCTCAGGTCAAGCGTGGGAGGAGTTAGAGGTGGCAGCGGAACGGCTCAGGCGTCTCGCTTGGGGGCCGAGTCCGGGCGGGTCCAGCTAGCTGAGCGCCCTTGCGGACTCAGACGAAGGAGCGTAGGTTTCAAAGGGTCCGGTCATGAAAGGGGGAAGCCATGGCCAGAGACACAGCCCTGGTCACCACGTTCGGTTACCCTGTACGTGGGAGGGAGGCCAAGAGCCTCGAGGTCTTCACCGAGTTCTTGACGTTCCTCGGCAAGCAGGCCGCTGAGGGACGGTGCTCACAGCCCGAGCCATACTTCGCCGCAGACACTTCCACCGGAATGGTCATCGTCCGCGGCAGGTCGGACGCCCTCGCGGAGATC
>DASPWN010000050.1:0-34845 GCA_035637835.1 Actinomycetota bacterium
AAGAAGGCCATCGGGATGCCTGAGGTGGACGAGGCCATCGACCGGGTGATGGCCGGTCCCGAGCGCAAGAGTCGGATCATGAGCGACCGGGAGAAGCGGGTGATCGCGTACCACGAGTCGGGGCACGCCTTGGCGGCGCACGTCCTTCCGAATACGGACCCGGTGCACAAGATCTCGGTCATCGCCAGGGGCCGGGCCCTCGGCTACACGCTCACCCTCCCCGAGGAGGACAAGTTCCTCATGACCCGGGAGGAGCTCTCGGACGAGTTGGCCATGCTCCTCGGGGGCCGCGTGGCCGAGGAGCTGATCGTGGGCGACATCACGACCGGTGCGGCCAACGACATCGAGCGGGCCACGAAGATCGCACGACAGATGGTCACCGAGTACGGCATGTCGGACATGATTGGCCCGCTCACCCTGGGCCAGAAGCAGCACGAGGTGTTCCTCGGCCGGGACTTCGCCACCCAGCCCGACTACTCCGAGCAGGTGGCGTTCGAGATCGACAACGAGGTCCGCCGGATGATCGACCAGGCGCACGACGAGGCCCTGGAGATCCTCCAGGAGAACCGGTCGAAGCTGGACCAGATGGCGGCGCTCCTGATCGAGCGGGAGACGATCGACAAGGAGGAGGTCGAGCGGCTCCTGACCGACGTTCCGAAGCGACCGCAACGAGACCAGGCCGTGCGCGGCGCGGGGCTCGCCGTGTCCCGGAGGGCGGTTCGGGCGCAGCGGGAGCAGGGACCGAATCCCCTCGGATAGCCTCGGGTTCGGTGGGTGGTCGGGCCGGACCTACACTTCCTCGACATGAGCGATCAGCGGTGGGCCACCTTCGACTGCTACGGCACGTTGATCGACTGGATGTCGGGCATCCGCGACACGCTGTCGGAGCTGTGGCCCGAACGCGACGCCGAATTGCTGCTCGGCGCATACCACGAGATCGAGCCCGAGGTGCAGCGGGGCCGGTCGATCCCGTATCGCCAGGTGCTCACCGAGGCGCTGGACCGGCTGGCCAGCCGGGAGGGCCTGCACCTCGAGGAGGACGACCGGGCCGCGCTGGCCGACTCGCTCCCCGTCTGGCCCGCATTCCCGGAGGTGCCGGCGGCGCTCGCGGCGCTACGGGAGCGTGGATGGAGGCTGGCGATTCTCTCGAACACCGACCCCGACATGCTCGCCGCCTCGCTGGCGCTGATTGGCGTCCCGGTGGACCTCCGCATCACTGCCGCCGAGGCAGGCTCGTACAAGCCGGCGCACGGCCACTGGGATCGGTTCTTCGAGGAGACGAGGGCGGATCGCTCGCACCATGCGCACGTTGCGGCGTCGCTGTTCCACGACATCGCGCCGTGCCGGGAACTCGGCCTGACGGCCGTGTGGATCAATCGGCTCGCTGAGCGCTCCGAGCTTCCTCTCGGCGCCGAGCTCCCGGACCTCGGCGACCTGCCCGACACGCTGGACCGACTCGTACCCCGGTAGAGTTGGGATCGCCGTGAACGACGTCGAACGCAAGAAGGTCGAGGAGGGCGTCCGCCTGATCCTTGAGGGTATCGGCGACGACCCCGAACGCGAGGGGGTGCGGGACACGCCACGGCGCGTAGCGGAGATGTACGAGGAGATCTTCTCCGGCGTCGGCGTGGACCCCACCCCAGTTGCCAGCATCGTTCCAGGCGCCAACTTCGACGAGATGATCATGGTGAAGGACATTCCTCTGCAATCTTTATGCGAACATCATTTGTTGCCATTCAACGGGAAGGCGCACGTCGCGTACATTCCGAACAAGGATGGGCGGATCACCGGGCTGTCGAAGATCGCACGGGTGGTCGACATCCTGTCCAAGCGGCCGCAGGTGCAGGAGCGGCTGACCACCGAGATCGCCGACACGATCGACGAGGCCCTGAAGCCACGGGGCGTGTTCGTGATGATCGAGGCGGAGCACCTTTGTATGACCATGCGAGGGGTGAAGAAGCCGGGGTCGCTCACGGTGACGTCGGCCGTCCGCGGCCTATTCCGAAGCGACGCCCGGACCCGCCAGGAGGCCCTCAGCCACATCGAACGAGGCTGAGCCCCCAGGAACTCTTCTTGGAACCGCGTTCACCTCCGGGCCGGTCTTTGCTCCTGTAATGGAGAGGGTGCGAGACGCGCCGGCGGGCGTGCGCCGACACGAGGAGATCGAGCGATGGGTGTGGCGGTCGGCCATCCGGAGCGCGGTGGGCGCGGCGTTGCCTTCGCCTTCGATCCGGGACCCAGGCCATCTGGATGGTGCACTATCGGAACTCTGTCTCGCGGATGGAGATCGGCCTGGCGGACGGTGTCCCACCGTCCCAACCATCCTCCTAGCACGTTCTCCAACCGCAGCTACGATTCAAGGTTGTGAGCGAGCTCGCCTGGCGGATCGGGGATCGGGATCTCGACTGTGGTGAGCGGACGCTCGTCATGGGCATCCTGAACGTCACGCCGGACTCGTTCTCCGACGGAGGGCGGTACCTCGATCACGGTGCGGCCGTGGCCCGCGGGATCGAGATGGTCGACGAGGGCGCCGACCTCGTCGATGTCGGTGGCGAGTCGACCCGGCCGGGGTCGGATCCGGTCTCGCCCGACGAGGAGCGCGACCGGGTCGTCCCGGTCATCGAGACGCTCGCGGCGAAGGTCCCCGTCCCCATTTCGGTCGACACGCGGAAGCCGGCCGTGGCGAGGGCCGCGCTCGAAGCGGGCGCGCTGATCGTGAACGACATCTCGGGCGCCCGGGACCCGGAGATGTTCGCCGTGGCCCGGGAGGCCGGCGCCGGCATGGTCCTCATGCACATGAAGGGCGAGCCGAAGAGTATGCAGGTCGCACCCCACTACGACGACGTGGTGGCCGAGGTCCATGAGTACCTCCGGGAACGGATCGAGGCCGCCGAGTTCGCCGGCATCGCGCCCGATCGGCTGTGCGTCGATCCGGGCATCGGGTTCGGCAAGGACCTCCAGCAGAACCTGACGCTGATACATCACGTGGACGCGCTCCTCGACCTGGGCCGGCCGGTGCTGGTCGGCCCGTCGCGCAAGCGGTTCATCGGGGCGCTCCTGGACTTGCCGGACGACGAACGGATCGAGGGGACCGCCGGGGCCGTGGCCTGGCTCGTGGCCCGGGGTGCGCACATCGTTCGGGTGCACGACGTCAGGGAGATGATCCGCGTGGTCCGGGTGGTCGATGCCATCGCACGGGCGGAGCGGTGATCGACCTCCAGCGCCGGCGGGCCTGGGTGTCGGGTATCGACATGGCCTTCATCGAGGAAGGGGACCCGGAGAACCCTGCCGTTGTGTTCCTCCACGGCTTCCCCACGTCGTCGTTCCTGTGGCGGGAGTTCGTGCCGCTGTTCGCCCCGTGGACCCATGTCATCGCGCCCGACCTCCTCGGGTGCGGGGACTCCGGCACATCACCGAGGACTGAACTGAACATCCGAGCCCAGGCCGGGTTCATCCGCGAGCTCCTTGCGGGACTCGGCGTGGACCGCTTCGCCGTCGTCGGTCACGGCCATGGTGGCGGCATCGCACAGCTCCTCGCGGTGGAGGGCGGGATCGAGGCCATGGTCCTGGTCGACTCCATCGCGTTCGACGCCTGGCCGAGCGAGACGACGAAGGCACTGCAGCGGTCGGCGCCTGAGGACCAGCGGGAGGACGTGGTCCGCGCGGCGTTCGATGCGTTCCTCCATCGAGCGATGGCCAAGCCGGAGCGTCGCACGGACGATCTCCGCGATGCGTACGTGACGCCGTTCCTGGGCGAGGAGGGGGTGCGCGCGTTCTTCCGAGGGATCGACGCGGCCGATGGTCTCGGGCTCGCCGGCCGGGAGGACCAGCTCGCCACGCTCAGCTGTCCGACGCTGATCCTGTGGGGCGAGGAGGACCCCTACCTCTCGGTTGAGGTGGGGGAACGGCTGAACGACGCCATCCCGACATCGAGCCTGGCGGTCCTGCCTGGCTGCTCCTACCTGCTGCCGGAGGATGCGCCGGAGACCATCGCACCGCTCGCCTTCGACTATCTTCGGTCGAAGTACCTGGGCCGGCCGCACTCGCACGGCGAGCCGGGGGCCGTGCCCATCTCGCTGGAGCGGCGACCGCCCGGCGGATAGAGGAGACCGACGTGACGACCTCGAGGCTGTTCCTGACGGGCATCGCCGCGAGCGGTCGGCACGGCGCCAACCCCGGTGAGAAGGACCTCCCCCAGGACTTCGTGGTCGACCTCGACGTCGAAGTGGAGGTCTCTTCGGACGACATCGGGGCCACGGCCGATTACCGAAGGCTCGTGCAGACAGCTCGGGACATCGTGGCCGGCGAATCCCTCGACCTCCTCGAGTCCCTCGCCGCTGCGGTCGCCCAGGCCGTATCCGGTCTCCCCAGGGTCGTCCGGGCCACGGCCATCGTTCACAAGCCCGCCGCGGCCCGGTCGAGCGAGATCCAGGGGATCGCCGCCGCGGCCACCGTCGAATCCGAGGGCTGAGCCTCGACGGACGCGAACGAGACCATCGCCTACGTGGGCCTCGGCTCCAACCTCGGCGACCGGCTGGCGAACCTCCAGCGCGCGGTGGAACTGCTTGCGGCGCGGCCGGGACTTCGCGTCGAGCGATCCTCGCGCGTCTACGAGACCGACCCGGTCGGCGGCCCTCCCCAGCCCGAGTACCTCAACGCCGTCGTCGAGGTGCAGACGACCCTGTCGCCTCACGATCTGCTCGCGGCGTGCATGGACGTGGAACAGCGCCTGGGCCGGGTACGAGCGGAACGGTGGGGCCCACGGATCATCGACATCGACGTCCTCACCTACGACGAGGAGGAGATCGACGAACCCGACCTGGTCGTCCCCCACCCACGGATGCACGAGCGGGCCTTCGTCCTCGTGCCGCTGCTGGAGCTGGACCCCGATCCGTTGCTTCCCGGCCACGGCCGGATCTTCGAACGTCGCCTCGCTCCGAACGCGGTCCTCGGCGTCCGCCCGTTTGCCCCGCCGCTCGTAGTTCCGCGCTGACTTGGGATACTCGGCTCGATGGACGTTGCCGTCATCGGTGCTGGTCGCGTTGGCACGGCGCTCGCCGCGCGGTTGCTGGATGCCGGACACCGCATCGTGGCCATCTCGGGCCGGGCGGGCACCGTCGATCGTGCCGCGCGATACCTCCCGGGTGTGCCGATCCGTCCGGCACCGATCGCGGCTCGAGGGGCGGAGGTCGTCATCATCGGCACGCCGGATGACCTGATCGAGCCGACGGCCACGTCGCTGGCCGACGAAGGCGCGCTCGGCGGGGGACAGACGGCGATGCATCTGTCCGGGGCCACCTCGCTCGGCGCCTTCGCCGCTCCGCGGGCTGCCGGCGCCGAGGTCCTGTCCCTCCATCCACTGCAGACCTTCCCCGACGTCGATGCCGCGCTTGCGCGGATCCCCGGGAGTGGGATTGCGGTGACCGCCCTGTCCGAGCCCGGTTACGTCCTGGGGGAGCGGCTGGCGCGCGACGTTGGCGGGCGGTCCTTCCGCCTGGCCGACGAAGCCAAGCCGATCTATCACGCGGCAGCGGTGTTCGCCTCCAACTACCTGGTTGCGATCACGGCACTCGCCGACGAGCTGTTCCGTGATGCCGGCATGCCTGAGCCCGCGGAGCTCTTCCTCCCACTCCAGCGGGCGACTCTGGACAACGTGGCCGCGATGGGCCCGGCCGCCGCCCTCACCGGGCCGGCGGTAAGGGGCGACGCTGGAACGATCGCCGCGAACCTCGAGGCCCTGGCGAAGCACGCGCCGGAGGCGGTCCCCGCCTACGTCGCGCTCGCCGACGTGGCACTGGACCTCGCGCACCGATCCGGGCGCCTCTCGACCGTGGCGAAAGCGGCAGTGGAAGGGGTGCTGGACTCATGGAGGTGATCCGCGCCATCGCCATGGCCCGAAAGGTCTGCAACGCAGCCCGTTCGGCCGGTCGAACCGTCGGATTCGTTCCGACGATGGGGGCGTTCCACGACGGCCACATATCGCTCATGAAGCGTGCGCGCGACGAACGGGACCATGTGGTCGTGTCGATCTTCGTCAACCCGCTCCAGTTCGGGCCGGGCGAGGACCTCTCTCGGTACCCACGAGACGAGGACCGCGACCTGTCGATCGCCGGGGAGCTCGGGCTGGACGTGGTGTTTGCCCCGAGCGTCGAGGAGATGTATCCGACCGGACCGCCCGAGGTGACCGTGGATCCCGGTCCCCTGGGCGACCGCCTTGAAGGAGCCGCCCGCCCCGGCCACTTCCGGGGCGTCGCCACGGTCGTGGCCAAGCTGTTCGACGTGGTCGGCCCGAGCACCGCCTATTTCGGCGAGAAGGACGCACAACAGCTCGCGGTCATCCGGCGCATGGTCCGGGACCTCTCGCTCCCCATCGAGGTGGTGGGCTGTCCCACCGTCAGGGAGCTCGACGGCCTGGCCACGTCGTCGAGGAACGTCTACCTGTCACCGGAGCAGCGGGAAGCAGCCGGATGCCTGTTCCTGGCGCTGTCCGAGGCCGCGCAGATGGCCCGGGGCGGGGAACGAGACACGGCAACCCTGGTGGCCGCCATGGCACGGGAGATCGGCGCGACCCCGGAGGCCAGGATCGACTACGCGGCCGTGGTGGACGATGAGACGTTCGAGGAGGTCTCGACGATCGCCGGCCCCGCGCGGGCGCTCGTCGCGGCGAGGTTCGCCCAGACCCGCCTCATCGACAACCTCCTTCTCCCGGTGTCCTGAACCGCCCGCCCTGAAGCGTGCCGTGGCCCATCCGGTGGGCGAGAATGGCGCCGGCTCACGGGAGGTGGATGCGTGCTGCTCGCGGTGAACGTCGGCAACACGAACACGGTGCTCGGCGTCTTCGCCGGCGCCGAGCTCAAGTGGTCCTGGCGCATGTCCACCCAGTCCGAGCGGACCGCGGACGAGCTGGCCGTCGTCTTCGGGGGGTTCCTGGAGCAGCACGAGCTCTCGTTCAGCCGACAGATCACCGGCGTCGCCATCGCCTCGGTCGTCCCCACGTCCACTCGGGCCCTCCGGGAGATGACCGAGCGGTACTTCAGCTTTCCGCCGGTGGTCGTGGAGCCCGGGACCCGCACCGGCTTGTCGATCCTCACGGACAATCCCCGCGAGGTCGGTGCGGATCGGATCGTGAACGCGCTCGCGGCGTATCACCGGTACGGCGGGCCGTGCATCGTGATCGACTTCGGCACGGCCACGACGTTCGACGCGGTCTCGGACAAGGGCGAGTTCCTGGGCGGGGCCATCGCGCCCGGCGTGCAGGTGTCGAACGAGGCCCTGTCCTCGGCCACCGCGCGGCTCCCTCAGGTCGAGCTGCACACGCCGAAGTCGGTGGTGGGCAAGAACACGGTGGAAGCCATCCAGGCCGGGCTGATCTTCGGCGCGGCGGCCGAGGCGGACGGGATCATCGAACGGATGAGGGCCGACATCGGGGACGGTGCGACCGTCGTGGCGACCGGCGGGCTGGCCCCGGTGGTCGTGCCCTCCTGCGAGCGCATCGACCATCACGACGAGTGGCTCACGTTGGAAGGACTCCGCCTGGTCTTCGACAGGAACGTCGGACCGGTCGATGACTGAGGAGGGCTTTCGGGAACGGGAGGTCCTGAAGGCCCGCCGCGAGACGCTGGAACGGCTACGGGCCAAGGGGGTCGAGCCGTACGCGTTGAACCTCGACTCGGCGCTCGGCGTGCAGGAGCCGGACCGCATCGACGACGTCCGGAAGGAGTTCGGGGGGCTCGGGCCGGGGGAGATGCGCGACGACGTCTGTGCCGTGGCGGGACGGGTCGTCCTGAGGCGGGACATGGGCAAGCTCAAGTTCCTTGTGGTGCGGGATCGCTCGGGCGATCTTCAGCTCGTCGCGTCCGCGACCGACACGGCACCGGCGAGCTTCGAGCTGCTCGGGGACGTCGACCTGGGCGACATCGTGGGTGCGATCGGCCATGTGGGGACGACGAAGAAGGGCGAGCTGTCGATCTTCGTCGAGCGGCTGGCGATCCTGACGAAGGCCCTTCGGCCGCTCCCCGAGAAATGGCACGGGCTGAAGGACCCGGACCTCCAGCAGCGTTATCGGTACCTGCAGCTGGCCACCGACCTCGAATCGCGCCGCATCATCGATGCCCGGGCGACGACGCTGAAGACTATGCGCGCGTACCTCGACGAGCGTGGCTTCGTGGAGGTCGAGACGCCCGTCCTCCAGCCGGTGGCCGGCGGGGCCATGGCGCGGCCGTTCACCACCTTCCATCAGGCGCTCGGCATCGAGCTCAAGCTCCGAATCTCGCTGGAGCTGTACCTCAAGCGCCTACTGGTCGGGGGGATGGAGCGCGTGTACGAGATCGGACGCAATTTCCGAAACGAGGGGATCGGGCCAACGTACAACCCCGAGTTCACGATGCTCGAGGCCTATCAGGCCTACGGCGACTACCACTCGATGATGCTCCTTGCCGAGGAGCTCCTCGTCGGGTGCGCCCGGGCACTCCGAGGATCGCTCAGGTTCCCCGTTCGCGGCAGGGACCTGGACCTCACGCCGCCGTGGCGGCGGATCACCGTCCTGGGCAGCGTGTCCGAAGCGGTGGGCGAGGAGATCACCCTGGAACGTTCGGACCTGGCCGGCCTGGCCGAGCGCCACGGCGTCGGGGTGGACCCGGCGTGGGGCCCGGGGAAGCTCGTGCAGGAGATGTTCGAGAAGCTCGTCGAGGAGACGCTGTTCGATCCCACGTTCGTCTGCGACTTCCCCCAGGAGGTCTCGCCTCTCGCCCGGCCCCATCGGGAGAACCCTGGGCTCACCGAGCACTTCGATCTTGTGATGGCCGGCATCGAGCTGGCGACCGCGTTCTCGGAGCTCACCGACCCCGACGAGCAGCGGGCCAGGTTCGAGGCCCAGGCCAAGGCGGCGGGGGAGGACGAGGCTCATCCGCTCGACGAGGAGTTCATCCGCGCCTTGGAGCACGGAATGCCCCCCGCCGGCGGCATCGGGATCGGGGTGGATCGGCTCCTCATGATCCTTCTCGACGTTCCCTCGATCAGGGACACCATCCTGTTCCCACAGATGCGGCCCGAGGAGCAGCGGGACTGACCGGACAGCCCTCGCCGTGAGCCCGGCCGCCCTGGCCCTGGTCCTCACGGCAGCCATCCTCCACGCCGGGTGGAACCTCCGGCTTCACGGGACGGACGATCGGGTGGCATCGATGGCCGTGGCGGGACTGGTCGCCGGGGCGGTGCTGCTGCCCTTCACTGTGGCCGCCCCGCCGACGGCCGTCCTCGACCTGGTGCTCCTGACCGGGATCCTGGAGTTCGCCTATGGCCTGGCCCTCGCTGCCGCGTACGCCCGTGGCGACCTCTCACTCACGTACCCGCTCGGCCGGGGGACGGCGCCGCTCCTCGCCACGGTCGGGGCCTGGATCGTGCTGTCCCAGCGACCGACCGCCGCCGCCGTGCTCGGAGCGCTGCTCTTGGGAGGCGGCCTCGGACTGCTTGGCCTGGAGGCTCACCGGGCCCGGGCCCTGCCGGCCGCCGGGTTCGCCGTCCTGGTCGGCGTGGTCATCGCGTCCTACTCGGTCGTGGACGCGAGGGCAGTGCAGGAGGTCTCGCCCGTCCCCTACCTCGGCGCGGCCATGCTCCTTCAGGGCGCCCTGACCACCGCGGTGACCCGGTTCGACGCGGCACGTCTGCGGGCCGCTCTTCGCCCTGGTGCGCTCATCGGGCTGGGGAGCCTAGCCGCCTACCTCCTGGTCCTGTTCGCGTTCCGCGTGGCCCCGGTAGGCCGGGTGGCGACGCTTCGGGAGATCTCGGTCCTCCTGGCCATCCTGCTCTCCCGAGAGCGGCCGGGATCGGCCACGTGGGCGGGCGCGGCGCTCTGCCTGGTCGGCGCGGTGCTGGCCGCGGCCTGAGGGAGCCAGCGGCTCAGCCCGCAACGTCCGGCGCCTCGACGGCCTCGTGGAGGACGATGACCAGATCCTCGAGCGAGACCCCCTTGGCCAGAAAGCCGGACGCCCCTGCATCCCTGGCCTCCCGCTCCACCCCTGGGTCGGCACGGGCCGTGAGGAACACGATGGGGAGCTCCGGCCTGGCCTGGTGGATCTCCCGCATGGCCGCGATCCCGTCGAGATCGGGCATCGACAGGTCCATGATGACCAGGTCGGGTTCCAGGGCCCTGGCCTGCTGGGTGGCGGCGACCCCTCCTCCCGCCTCGCCCGCCACCTCGATGCTCTTGACCATCCGGAGGGCAGATGTGAGCGCCCGGCGGAACGCCGAGTGGTCGTCGACGACCAGCACGCGCAACGTCATCGTCTCCTAACGGGGAAGACCGGGGGGAAGGCGCACCGCTTGATCCGCGATGAATCTTGCCCACACGTTGCCGCCTTCGTAAACGACCCGTTCGGGGGAACTTGCGTAGCCCATGCGGGTAGGTCGGGGGAGTTTCGCGCTACAGCTCATCCCGGACTCGTTCCGTTCCGAATAAGGAGAGGAGAACGTCGATCGGAATGGGTGGGTGGGAGCAGGGCGAAGCTTCGGGCGTATCGGGGGGCAGGGGTATACTTCCCCCCGTGGGGCGCTTCCAAGGCGCGCTCAGGCGCCGCAGGAGCGCCCGACCTGCCTCGGGGGTAGGACCGGGTCCGACGATCCTCGAGGCCGTTCGATAGAGGGGCTCCGGCCCAGGGGACGCTGACATGTTCGAACGGTTCACCGACCGGGCCAGACGAGTAGTGGTCCTCGCGCAGGAAGAGGCGAGGATGCTGAATCACAATTACATCGGGACCGAGCACATCCTGCTCGGCCTGATCCACGAGGGGGAAGGGGTCGCGGCCAAGGCCCTCGAGTCGCTGAACATCTCGCTCGAGGCCGTCCGCCAGCAGGTCGAGGAGATCATCGGCCAAGGCCAGGCCGCGCCGACGGGGCACATCCCCTTCACTCCGAGGGCCAAGAAGGTCCTCGAGCTGTCGCTCCGCGAGGCCCTTCAGCTGGGACACAACTACATCGGCACCGAGCACATCCTGCTCGGCCTGATCCGAGAGGGCGAGGGCGTGGCCGCCCAGGTCCTGCAGAAGCTCGGCGCGGACCTCAACCGGGTCCGCCAGACGGTCATCCAGCTCCTGTCCGGCTACACCGGCGGCAAGGAGCAGGCCCCAGGCGAGCAGGCCGGCCAAGGCCAGGGCTCGATGGTCCTGGACCAGTTCGGCAGGAACCTCACGCAGCTCGCCCGTGAGCTGAAGCTCGACCCCGTCATCGGCCGGGAGAAGGAGATCGAGCGAGTCATGCAGGTCCTCTCCCGACGGACCAAGAACAACCCGGTCCTGATCGGCGAACCCGGCGTGGGCAAGACCGCCATCGTCGAGGGCCTGGCCCAGGACATCGTGAAGGGCGAGGTCCCCGAGACCCTGAAGGGCAAGCAGATCTACACGCTCGACCTCGGCGCGCTGGTGGCCGGATCGCGCTACCGCGGTGACTTCGAGGAGCGGCTGAAGAAGGTCCTGAAGGAGATCCGGACGCGCGGGGACATCGTGCTGTTCATCGACGAGCTTCACACCCTGGTGGGAGCCGGCGCGGCCGAGGGCGCGATCGACGCGGCCAGCATCCTGAAGCCGATGCTCGCCCGGGGCGAGCTCCAGACCATCGGGGCCACCACCCGCGACGAGTACCGCAAGCATCTGGAGAAGGATGCGGCCCTGGAGCGGCGGTTCCAGCCCATCTACGTCGAGGAGCCCACGGTCGCCCACTCCATCGAGATCCTGAAGGGCCTCCGGGACCGCTACGAGGCGCACCACCGTGTGTCGTACACCGACGACGCGCTGGTGGCGGCGGCCAACCTCTCGGATCGGTACATCTCCGACCGCTATCTGCCGGACAAGGCCATCGACCTGATCGACGAGGCCGGCTCGCGCATGCGGATCCGACGGATGACCGCGCCTCCGAACGTTCGCGAGGTCGACGAGAAGATCGCCGAGGTCCGCCTGCGCAAGGAATCGGCCATCGACGCCCAGGACTTCGAGCGCGCCGCGGCCCTACGCGACGAGGAGAACCAGCTGCGCCAGGAGCGGGAGCGGCGGGAGCGCGAGTGGAAGTCGGGAGAGATGGACATCCTGTCCGAGGTGGACGAGGAGGAGATCGCCGAGGTCCTGGCGTCCTGGACGGGCATCCCGGTGTTCAAGCTCACCGAGGAGGAGACCGAGAAGCTGCTCCGCATGGAGGACGAGCTCCACCGGCGGATCATCAGCCAGGACAACTCGATCAAAGCTGTGTCCAGGGCCATCCGCCGGACCCGGGCCGGGCTGAAAGACCCCAAGCGCCCCTCGGGCTCCTTCATCTTCCTGGGACCGTCCGGCGTGGGGAAGACCGAGCTGTCCAAGGCCCTGGCCGAGTTCCTATTCGGCGACGAGGACGCCCTGGTGCAGCTGGACATGTCCGAGTACATGGAGAAGCACACGGTCAGTCGGCTGATCGGCTCGCCCCCCGGCTACGTGGGGTACGAGGAGGGCGGCCAGCTGACGGAGGCCGTCCGGCGCAAGCCGTTCTCGGTCGTCCTGTTCGACGAGATCGAGAAGGCCCATCCCGACGTGTTCAATACCCTGCTCCAGATCCTCGAGGACGGGCACCTCACAGACGCGCAGGGCCACAAGGTGGACTTCAAGAACACGATCATCATCATGACCTCGAACCTGGGGACCCGGGACATCCAGAAGGGGCCCGCCATCGGGTTCGCCGCGCGTCCCGACGAGAAGCTGACGTACGAGAAGATGAAGGATCGGGTCATGGAGGAGCTCAAGCGCTCCTTCCGTCCGGAGTTCCTGAACCGCATCGACGAGGTCATCGTGTTCCACTCGCTGTCCCGCGAGGACGTGAAGAACATCGTCGACCTGATGATGAAGCGGGTCCGCGAGCAACTGAAGTCCAAGGATCTCGACATCGAGCTCACCGACGCGGCAAAGGAGCTGCTCGCCGAGAAGGGCTACGACCCGGCGCTCGGCGCGCGGCCGCTCCGGCGGACGATCCAGCGGATGGTCGAGGACCCACTGTCGGAGAAGTTGCTGTACCGGGAGTTCCGGGCCGGACAGACCGTGATCGTGGACGTCCAGGACGGCGAGATCACGTTCGAGGCTCCGCTCTCGCCCGAGACGCCGCCGGTCGAGCTGGCCGGATCCTCGGAGGCGTAGGAGCGGTCCGAAGCGTAAGGCGGCTCCCGCCGCCTTACTTCAAGACCGGTTGGCCCAGCAACCGCGAGGTTGCTGGGCCTCTCGGTTTCCCCCCGTCGCGGCGGAGGGATAGCCTCTCTCCCATGACCGAGGGCGAGGTCTGCTGGGCCGTCGAGACGTCCAAGGATGGCGAGCGATGGCGGTTCTTCGGCAGGGCCTGGAAGCAGCCCGGTGAGCCGGTCCTCCTTCACGGCGTGCCCCGGTTCGTCCGATTCAGGCCCGTCGAGGAGGAGCGGTGGCGCGAACCGCTCGATCGCACCGGCGATCACCCCATGACGTGGCTCAACATGGAGGATGGCGTGAGGGAGGAGCTGTGGCCCGGCGAGGAACACGTGGGCCTGCCGGTACTGCTCCCGGGGGGCGAGGAGGGGCGCCTGGTTTCGTTCAAACATTTCGACGACGGCAACCGGTGGGACTGGGTCGTCGAGTTCCGGGGGATGCGCCAGCCCCATCCGTAGAGCGTCGGTCACCGTGGCCTGTCAGACCCCATTGCTAGCGTGCCGGCGTGGGCAAGGCGCGAACGCTCCTGTCGTGCTCGGCGTGCGGCCATCCGGTGGGCCAGTGGGTCGGTCGCTGTCCTGGCTGCGGCGCATGGGGGACGGTGGAGCAACGGAGCCCCGGCTCGGCTTCCGTTGCTGTCACGCTCCAGTCGCTCCAGCACGAGGTGAGGGGCGAGCCCAGGGTGTCCGCCGGCATTCCCGGCATCGACCGGGTTCTTGGCGGTGGCCTGGTTCCCGCGACCGTCGCCCTGCTGGCCGGCGAGCCCGGCATCGGCAAGTCGACCCTTCTCCTCCAGTTGGTGGCGAACCTGTCGGCTGCCGGGCTCCCCTGCCTCCTTGCCTCCGGCGAGGAGTCGCGCGACCAGGTTGCCCTCCGTGCTCGTCGGCTGGGGCTCCCCGGCGATCGAGTGGCATTCGCCTCTGGGCGGGAGCTGGGGCCGCTCGTGGAGGCGGCCAGGGCGGAACGGCCGTTCCTGCTCGCCGTCGATTCCATCCAGAGCCTCCGGGACTCCGCGGGTGGGCAGGTGCCGGGCGGACCCGCGCAGGTCCGAGGCTGTACGGACGCCCTCGTCGGGCTGGCCAAGGCGGAAGGCATCGCGGTCCTTCTGGCCGGTCACGTGACGAAGGACGGTGACGTCGCCGGACCCCGGGCGTTGGAGCATGCGGTGGACGTCGTTCTGACCTTCGACGGCGATCCACGCTCCGGGCTTCGGATGCTCTCGGGAGGCAAGAACCGGTTCGGGGCGGAAGGCGAGGTGGCCTGGTTCGAGATGGGGCACGACGGGCTCCACGAGATCGACCCCCGAGCCCTGCTCCGGGCCGGTGAGGGAGAGCCCGGATCGGCGACCGCCCTCCCACGCCTGGGGCGCCGAGCGCTTGCCGTGGAGGTCCAGGCGCTGGTCGTGCCGACCGACGGACCGGCCCGTCGCCAGGCCACAGGCCTCGAGCCTGGCCGGTTCCAGTTGGTCGCCGCGGTACTGGATCGCATTGTCAGGACCCCGTTGGCGAGGGCCGAACTGTTCGGGGCGACGTCCGGAGGGGTGAGGATCGACGACCCGGCATGTGACCTCGCCGTTGCAGCTGCGCTGGCCTCGGCCGCGTCGGGGGTGCCGCCGCCTCCCCGAAGCGCCTTCGTCGGGGAGGTCGGCCTCACCGGGCGGGTCCACACTGGCTCCGGGATCGGTGGCCGATTGGCCGCCGCCAAGGCGGCCGGGCTGACCACCGTGTTCTGCGGAGGAGAGGGTCCCATGCTCGACGGCCTACAGGCGGTCACGGTCGGGCACATCGCCGATGCCCTGGAATGGGCCGGATTTGGAGTTCGCTCCCGGGCCAAACGGGACCGAGTTGCCTAAGCCTTCCGAACAGGCAAAACGCCACGAAATGGGCCTCTGACCAGGGATTTCATTTGCGGAGGACGAGTGCCGCGTGCTATCGTGGAGTCCGCGACGGTCCGGCTTCCGACTCGAGGGGGTTTCGTGTTCCGCAAAGGCGACACGGTTGTGCACCCGGAACATGGCGCAGCAGTCATCGAAGAGCTTCGGGAACGGGAGATTCTGGGAGAGAAGCGCAGGTATTTCGTCCTTCGAGTTGCCTACGGCGACCTGACGCTGATGGTCCCTGTGGAGAGCACCGAGGAGGTCGGCCTGCGCCAGGTCGTTTCCAAGGGTGAGGTCAAGAAGGTCCTCGATGTCCTCCGCCAGGACGAATCCAAGATGGCTGCCAACTGGAGCCGCCGATTCAAGAACAACATCGAGAAGCTGCGGTCCGGCGACATCTACCAGGTGGCCGAGGTCGTCCGAAACCTCTCCATCCGCGAGCGCGAGCGTGGCCTGTCCGCCGGCGAGAAGCGCATGATCACCAAGGCCCGTCAGATCCTCACCTCCGAGCTGGCCTATGCCAGCGCCGGCACGGAGGAGAAGGCCGAGGCCATGATCGACAAGGTCCTCGAGGAGTCGCATCGCTCCCGGATCCTGGTGGCCGAGGGCTAGACGCCCTCGCGCCTCGCAGCAGCTGCGCCCCCGAACCTGACGCATACTTGCACCGCCCTGGACGGGGGGTCACCGTAGGCGGGTGAGCGGATCGACCGAGAGACGTCCGGCCGTCCGGCGGGGACGGCTCGTCGAGTTCGTCCGGCTCATCTTCGTGCTCCTGTTCGCGGCGGGCGGCTATACGGTCGCCACGCAGCTGAACAACCCCAACACGACCCGGACCCTGCTCGGCGTGGTCCTGGGGACCGGGACCGGGTTCGTGCTCGGCGGTGCCTTTGGGCGGCAGACGGCGGCCGCCGTTGGCGAGATGGAGCGCGAGTTCCGCCGGGTGCCGGCGCCGGAGCTCGTCGCTGGGACGGCGGGCCTGTTGATCGGCCTCGGCGTGGCTGCCTTGGCCAGCGTCCCGCTCTTCCGGCTCCCACCTCTCGCTGCATGGACCACCGTAGCCTTCGTCTACGTCACGCTGGCCTACCTGGGGTACCGGGTCGGGCGATCCAAACAGCACGAGTTGTTCGGTCTGATCGGGCTGAAGCCCCGGTCGTCCGGTACGGCGGGAGGGGAGGTCGCGGTGATAGATACGAGCGCGTTGATCGACGGCCGGGTGGTGGACCTGGCCAAGACGGGGTTCCTCACCGGCGACCTCCTCGTCCACAGCGGCGTCCTTCAAGAGCTCCAACTGATCGCGGACTCCTCCGATCCCAAGCGACGAACCCGGGGCCGGCGGGGCCTGGATGCGGTGTCTGAGCTCCAGAAGGCGCCGACCGTGCAGGTTCATCTGGTAGAGGAGTCCAGCGTGGCGGACGTGGACGCCACGCTCGTGCGCCTGGCGCGCGAGCGCGGCGCCTCCCTCCTCACCACGGACCACAACCTGGCGAAGGTGGCCGAGGCGCTTTCGGTGACGGTTCCCCGGATGAACGACCTGGCCGCGGCGTTCCGAGTACCGGTCGGGCCGGGAGACGAGCTTTCCGTCGAGCTGGTCAAGGAGGGACGGGAGCACGGCCAGGCCGTCGGGTACATGGAGGACGGGACCATGGTGGTCGTTGAGAACGCCACCGACCGCATCGGCTCGGAGGTCCCCGTGGTGGCTAGAAACGTCATCACTACGGTGACCGGCCGCATGGTTTTCGCCAACCTGCAGGAGCCGGCCGGCTCGTGACGGCGGGGGCCGTCGCGATCGTGCTGGCCGCCGGGTCGGGCGAACGACTCGGAAGGGCCGAGCCCAAGGCGTTCCTCGAGGTCGGGGGTACGCCGATGGTCGTGCGGGCCGCGGAGGCCGCCGCCGCCTGTCCGGCCGTCGGGTCCCTCGTAGTGACGGTGCCGAGGGGTCACGAGCGGACCGCCCGGGCGATCGTGGCGCCGGGAAAGCCGGTGATCGTGGTGGCCGGAGGCCGCTCGCGCCACGCGTCGGTCGCCGCCGCCCTGACGGCGGTTCCCGATGGGGTCTCCTTCGTGGTGTGCCACGACGCCGCGCGCCCGTTCGCCTCGCCCCAGCAGTTCGTCCTGGTGCTGGGGGCGCTCCAGGTGATCCCCGATGCGGCCGGTGCCATCCCCGTCGTGCCGGTGACGGAAACGGTCAAGCGTGTTCGCGGCGGGTTCGTCGTTCGGACGGAGGGCTCCCGAGAGGAGCTGACGTTGGCCCAGACCCCACAGGCCTTCCGCGCCTCGGCCCTTCGTGACGCCCATGGCCGCGCCGCGCAAGCCGGGCGGGAGTTCAGCGACGACGCGGCGGCCCTGGAGTGGGCGGGGTACCGCGTGGCGGCCGTGGCCGGGGATCAAAACAACTTCAAGATCACCACGCCGCAGGACCTGGCGCTCGCGGAGCTCTTCGCGGCGGAGCGAGCGCGTGGCTGAGTGAGCAGATGGCTGAGGGAGCACGTGGCTGAGTTCCGTTCGGGTCTGGGCTTCGACGTGCACCGGACCGCCGTGGACCGGGCCCTGTTCCTCGGTGGTGTACGGTTCCCCGGAGAACCGGGCCTCCTTGGGCACTCCGACGGTGACGTCGTGTGCCATGCCCTCGCCGACGCGCTGCTCGGCGCGGCCGCGCTCGGGGATGTCGGGGAGCACTTCCCCGACGCCGATCCGGCGGTGGCCGGGATCGCCGGCTTGGACCTGCTGGCGCGGACGGTGGCGCTGGTGCGGGGTCGGGACCTCAGTCCACACTCCGCGGACGTCACGGTCATCGCCGAACGCCCGGCGATCGCCCCCGCTCGGAAGGAGATGCAGCGAAACGTGGCGGCGACGCTGCGGATCGGCGTGGACTGGGTGTCGGTCAAGGCGACCCGGCCCGAGGGCCTGGGGCTGACCGGTGACGGGGTCGGATGCATCGCGCTCGCCGTGCTGACCGGGGGGTGAGCCCCGCGCGCCGGCGCCGGCAAGCGGAGGCCGCGCGCGGTGGCACGGTTGCCGGCCGGCGGGCCGCCTTGGAGGCGGTCCGGGCAGGCCTGGCGCAGGAGGTCCTGGTCGCTCGAGGATCCCGGTCCACGCCGGCGCTCCAGGATCTGCTCGATGCGGCGACAGAGCGGCGGGTTTCGGTTCGCGAGGCCTCGCGCCGCGAGCTCGACGCGTTCGCCAGGGACCACCACGGGGTGGTGGCGCTGGTCGAGGCCACGCCGGAGCTCAGCGAGCGGCACCTTGCCTCCTGGCCGTTCGGCGAGGAGGACCTGGTGGTGGTGCTCGACGGCATCACCGACCCCCAGAACCTCGGAGCGGCGGCGCGAGCGGCCGAGGCGGCCGGCGCGGTCATGCTCGTGACCAGGATCAGGCGCGCGGCGGCCGTCACCCCCGCCGCGGTGAAGGCCTCTGCCGGTGCGCTGCTGCATCTGCCTAATGCCAGAGTGGCCAACATCGCCCGGGCCCTCGAGCGGTTGAAGGACGCGGGGTTCTCCGTCGTGGGACTGGACGAGGGGGCCGAGGCCACCGTGTACGACCGGCCGTGCCCGCCCGGTCGCGTGGCCCTCGTTGTTGGATCCGAGGGCGAGGGGCTCTCCCGACTGACGCGGGAGTCGTGTGACGCGCTTGTCCGGCTGCCCATGCGCGGGCGAGTGGCCTCGCTGAACGCCGCGGCCTCGCTGGCGGCTGTCCTGTACGCCTTCGTCCTGCCGTCGCGTCGGGGCTGAGCGGTACACTCGGCCACAGGCTGGCGTAGCTCAGGTGGCAGAGCAGCTGTCTTGTAAACAGCAGGTCGTCGGTTCGAATCCGACCGCCAGCTCCCTCATCTCCGCAGGTCAGAGATCGCAAACGTCCGCTTGGCTGACCACTCTAGAGAGGCCAACAGTCCCAAAGGCAGCGTCTAGGCAGCACAAGTAAGGAGGCCCCGCTCCCGGAGGGGGAGAAAGTCTCGGGTCAGGCAGGCCCTCAGGAGCAACGTGGTCGGCCGTCAGCACTTGGATGAGGCAGAGGAGCTGTTGAAGATGCTCGCTTGGGGTCCAGAGCTCCGGGGAGGGCCAGGGTAGGGAGAGGGGGCCCCGGGTGGCGATGGTCGGGTCGGAATCGAGTTACGCCCTTTGGCCGATGCGCCCGTCTGCCTGCTTAGCGTTAATAAGGGGGAGAGAACCCCCGGAGGTTCCGATGAAGAGACTCATCCTCGTTCTGGGAGTATCGGTCGCGGTCCTGGGCTCGGGCTTAGCAGCAGCCAGCGTGCTGTCGGCCGGCCCCTCACCGTCCGCGAGTGCGGACAACGAGTCCGATGATGGGGGCATCCACGGAGGGCCAATCTCGCGTTTCCACACGGTGAGCGCGTGCAAACTCGCCGATGTCTCCGCCCTTCGGGGGAACTGGACGCACGGGGACTACGTTTCCGCGGTGGGGGCGCTCGGGGATTCCTCGCTGGTCCCGACTGCCGCGCAGAGCGACTGCGGGAAGCCGATGGTTGCGGTGGGGCACCATGGCCCGCCCGACTTCGTGCTCCAGAAGTTCGAGGCCCGCCAGAGAGGCAGCGCAGAGCCGGAGACTCCGGGAAGCTGACGTTCCGGTAAAGGCTCCCCGCCTGCTCCGGCGTCCTCACGGATAATGAGGACTATCACGCGGCGGAAGCTCCTTCGAGTTGTTGAGATCGCCGAGGTCCTCGGCGTGAGTAAACAGCGCGCCGACCAGCTGCATCGTGAGCCGGACTTCCCGGCGCCGGTCGACCGGTGTCGAGCTCCTGGACCAAAGTTGCAAGCGCCTCCGGGGACTGGGGTTGCCGACGTCCGACATCGCCGAGATCGGGGAGCCGATCAGGCAGTTGTGCTTGGGGCCGGAGGATTCGGCGGTTAGATCGCTGAGCAGGCGAGCGACGGCGTCCTGATCACCTCACCGGATTCAGTCGCGCCACGCGAGCCCGCTCCCGATGAGCGACCCGAGCGTTCTCTCCGGCCGCCCGCATGACCTCGTCGACCCGCGCGTACAGCTCCTGCACCCGCGCCTCTGTGGCCTCGTCCGGAGGATCCTCGTAGGCACCGGACACGGCAAAGAAGTCACGCAGCTCGACCACGGACGGCGCGATGGTGAGGAATTCGAACTCGTGACTCCCGTCAAAGACGAACAGCGCGCGCTCGACCGCCGACACCAGAGCGTCCTCGGCGTGCTTCAGGTCGTCGTCGTAGTCGTAGCTTGCGGATGGCTCGGCGAAGAGGACTTCGTCGGCCGTGCGGACCTCGATGACGGGTGCTTCGCGGACCGGGTGGATATCGATCAGGCAGGCGTCCCGGCGGAGGAGCCTCTTGATCTCCTCTAGAGCATGAACCATGCTCTCGTGCTTCATTCAGCACAATGACCACGACAAGATCGTGACATCGAACGTCGACGGTTTGCTCGTGGATGCGAAGTCCTCGAACCCGACGTTCCGTAGTTCCACCTTGTCGATCACGGCCTCTGGGATCCGTTCCCTCGCTCGATCGATCGCGTTCGCGAACGGTTCGATCGCCACGACATGGCCCGCGCGCTCCGCGTAGCGCCACGTGAGGCGCCCGTCACCGCAGCCGATCTCCAAGACGTCTTTCCCGTCGAGATCGACTAGATCGAACAAGGCCGCGATCTCGTGCCCTTCAGGGTCCAGCTTGATGGACATCCGCCCCCCTTCGTGGTTTCACGCACACGCCACCGCGCACCACTTGTGCGGTGATCATGGCATCGCCCATTCACTCGCGTCGATTCAGGAATTGGCTGGCAGGGCGGACCCAATTAGGTAGGGAGAGTCGGTCGGCGAGTCACTGGGTGAAGGAGTCTCGGTGGGCTCATCGCGTGCGCCGGAGGCTCGCTGTTCTTCCTCTACGGCGCGGCATCGATCGTGCTTCGTTGCCGAGGCCCAATGCTGGGTGCTCTTCGACTCCGGTCTGACCTACTACGCTCGGCGCGGCTTGCTCCTCCGGGCCGAACGCCGATCCGTTGCCTGGGATGCCATAGCGCAGGTCACTTCCAAGCGATTCCTCGTGGGGGCAGGGCGATGATCATTGCTGAGCGGCCCGAATCGCACGGCGGTCGCCGTCTTCCCGACCTGCGAGTCAATCTCGGGTTTCTCGACATCAGCTCAGGCCTTCTGGTAGATCGAATGAACGAGCTCGCCATGGCCAAGGGATCATCCTTCACTGAGATTCAAGCTCATGGCCTACTGGGTGCTTGCCTCGCTCTGGGGTGCGTCAGACTCGGGCCGTACGTCCAGACGTGACTCGGGCGACATTCCCGAACACTCTCCCTAGAGGGGCGCCAGACCTTGGGTGCGCGGGCTTACCGCTCGGTGAAAAGATAAGTCAGGTCGCCCTCGATCCGCGACTCGTCTTCCCACCTGTACTCGCGGTACGTCTCCGCGGTCTGAATCCAAAAGCCTTCGTAAATCTCCGGGCCGCGCTTCTGAGCGGCTGCGTGGGCGCCTTCGTGCATCCATTTGTCCAGGGATTCCCGCGAGTCAAAGCGGATGACGCCGAGTTCCTCGCCGTCGTCGGCGACGTAGGACTTCATGGAGATGAATCCCGGCATCGCTTCCACAATCGGCTTGAGCTTCAGGTAGATCCTCTCCTCCTCTTCCTCCTTGCCGGGTCTCACGACGAGGTCGCCGAAAAGAGTGATGATCATGGGCCCTCCCTGGCGGTCGAAACAGGAGCATAACCCCCAAGTCTCCGCACAGGAATTATTCGTTTATCGCCACCTGATTCGCCCAGCATTGGGGGCATCTCCAAGGGGAGGGCACTCAAGGAACATTCCCGAGTACTCGCCCACGACGGGGCTTCGGACTCTTGACGTCCGTTCTCGATTGTGCACAGCATAGACTGAGGACAAGCCGACCATGATGCAGCTGCCTAAGCCACCACCGTTTGCTAATCGAAGTCTCGTTGACGGTTTGCGACAGCGCCCCGCAGATCCATCGAAGAAGCCGCCGAAGCGGAAGCGGTCCTGGTGGCGGCGACTAGTGCATCGCGAGCCCGAGTAAAGGGCTGCCAGGCGAGGGAGCCCAGCTCGGGTGACATTCCTCAACACTGGGGCACCACGGGGTCCTGTTCCTCGACGAGCTCATGGAGCGCCGAGACGCCGGTCGAGGCCCCTTGGGCCCGGAGGCAGTCCCGAGGCAGTACGCGACCCGGCCCGAAGCGACGCTACATGACACTCCTGGGATTCCTGTGATCGTCCTGACCTGCGAGAGCGCCAATGTCCGCTGGTCGACGAAGCATTCGGCGCTGTCTTGTAAACAGCAGGTCGTCGGTTCGAATCCGACCGCCAGCTCCGAAGCCGCTGGTCAGAGCTCAATTGCCGACGACGGCTGAGGCTCGGGGCTCCGATCGGGCACGGAGTTAGCCCTCGACGTCGAATGAAGACACCCCAAGTGGTGTCGGAGTCCATGGCCCGAGCCACGGCGGATACGACTACTCGGCGTGGGAAGAACGATGGCTGACGAACGTCGACCTCGCCGAGGCCCCCCGACAGCGGGGGCAACGATAGCACCTCGCTCAACTTCACTGCGCCATGTGGCGATGGTAGGAGGCATATGGGAGAACAAAAGGACCTTCAAGACGACGAGGACTACTGTCGGGTACACGGCGAAGCCTCAGGCCCCATAAGCGACGACGTCCCGTGCCCTCTGCCACACGCCGTTTCCAGGTGCCCCGTCTGCTCCTTGGGGTGGATGGGTCCTGGGCCCAACGATAGCGTCGTACTCTGCATCCTGACTCGACACATTGTGGAGACCCACCCGAACACTGCCCACGCAACAACGCTCAGATTCAACGTGCAGCAGTTAGGCGGGTCTGCGAATCCCAACGACTGGTGTCAGCACGATCCCGAGCAGCACCGTCGTGTCATCGTCCTGGAGCCCATGTCGTGACCGTCTTCCACCTCGACGAGTCTTGTAAACGGCAGGTCGTCGGTTCGAATCCGACCCCCAGTTCCAGGCGAAGCCGCAGGACGACTCAGGTCAAGCTCCACCGGCACCGATGCCGATGATCTGATCGTGGCGAAACGGCAGGCGCTCGGCTGCGTGATGGCCTCGCTCCTCGTGGTGGGGATGCCGGCCGCGGCGCATGCACAGGTCGCGGTGCTCAGGCCGGTCCCGGACACGAGTTGCACAGTTTTCCCCGCCGACAACATCTGGAACACCCGGGTGGACGCGCTACCCGTGCATCCCAAGAGCGACTCATGGCTGGCGTCCATGCAGGCCGGCTCGACGAACCTCCACCCCGACTTCGGGCCTCCGAGCTACGGGCTGCCGTACGACGTCGTATCGATTCGCCATCGGACGGTGAGGATCAAGTTCCAATACGCGAGCGAGAGCGACCGGGTCCGGTACCCATTCGGGCCGAGGACCCCGATCGAGAACGGGTCGGACCGCCACGCGATCATCGTGAACAAGAGCACCTGCACGCTGTACGAGCTGTTCGACGCGGATTGGAACCATGGGAACCCAACCGCTGGGAGCGGGGCGGTCTTCGACCTGTCGTCCAACGCGCTTCGGCCCGACGGATGGACCTCGGCCGATGCGGCGGGCCTCCCCATCCTCCCCGGCCTGGTTCGGTTCGACGAGGTCAGGGCGGGAGCGATCGGCCACGCGATCCGGTTCACCGCACAGTGCACGCTGAATCGGCACCTGTGGCCCGCTCGGCACGACGCCGGAACGTCCGACCAGCGGTGTCCGCCCATGGGTGCCCGGTTCCGCCTGAAGGCCGGGTTCGACCTGTCCGGATTCAGCCCCAAGGCCCGGGTCGTGCTCCGGGCCATGAAGCGATACGGGCTGATCCTGGCCGACAACGGCTCCGACTGGTACTTCCAGGGGACCCGCGACCGGCGGTGGCGAAACGCCCTGCTGGACCAACTGAAGTCCGTACCGGCATCCGCGTTCGAAGCCGTGGACGTCTCGTCCTGCACGGTCGATCCGGATAGCGCCCAGGCGAGCTGCCCGTAGCCCTCCTGAGGCCGGAACCTCATCTTCTAACGGTTTCGCCACAACCTTGCGACCCGAGAACGGCGAAGTCCTCGGGAGGCGCTTCGGTCCTCGGAGCCCGAATCGGCGAAGGAGACAACGCCGACGCAGGAGGCCGCCGAAGACACCGGTCGCTGATCGATGGGGGACCTTCGCCCCGGCCGTCCTTCCTCCGGCCGGGGGGAGATCCCTGCCCGTTGTGTGACAACGCCGTTGCGATGAGAACTCGCTCGGAGGTTCGGTCGAATATCACAGCGGAAACCAAGCGGGACGCCGGAGAGGGCCGGGCGATGCATCCTCGAGGAGGCGTCCAGCATGAGCACCAAACGGTCCGCAATCGTGTCGTCCGCAGTCGTCGTGGCGATCGTGGCGGCGGCCTGCGGCACGAGCACTCCCAAGGCGACCGGCCCGGGCGGGCAGCCTCGGCGTGGAGGGGTCTACCGGACCGCCATCTCGAGCTTCGGCTTCACGGGCAGCTTCGATCCGACCGGCGAGTACCTCGGCCTGGCCTGGGATTTCTACGGCGCGATGCTCCGCACACTCGTCACGTACCGACACGTCGCCGGCCCGGCCGGCAACGTCCTGGTCCCCGACCTGGCGACCTCTGTGCCGCAACCGACGGACGGCGGCCTCACCTACACCTTCCACCTGAAGCCGGGCATCGAGTTCGGTCCCCCGGTGTCCCGGCCTATCACGTCCCAGGACATCGCGTACGCCTTCGAACGGATCGACTCCAAGCCCGAAGTGGCCCAGTACGCGTTCTACTTCGACGGTGTGATCACAGGCATGAGCCAGCACGGTGGCCCGCCGACGCCGATCTCTGGCATCGACACACCGGACGCGAACACGATCGTCTTCCACCTCACGAGGCCGACCGGTGACTTCCTCTACAGGCTGGCGCTGCCCGCCACCGCGCCGATCCCGCACGAGGTCGCGGCGTGCTTCCCCACGGGCGGCGGGTATGGGCGCGATATCGTCTCGTCGGGCCCCTACATGATCCAGGGGGCGCAGAACGTCGACATCTCCTCGTGCAAGGCCATCACGCCGATGTCCGGGTTCGATCCCACGTTGCACCTCACCCTGGTCCGCAACCCGAACTACAAGCAGGCGACCGACAGCACGAGCGACCGGTCGAACCTCGTCAACGGGATCTCGGTGATCGTCGACTCGAACGTGACCGACATCTTCCAGAAGGTTCAGAACGGGTCGCTCGACGGGTCGCTGGCCGACCCACCCCCGCCCGCCATCGAGCAACAGTACCTCACGAATTCGTCGCTTCGGCCCGACCTGCGAGTGGACGCGGGCGACCGCACTTGGTACCTCACGATGAACCTCGCGACCCCGCCGTTCGACGACATCCACGTCCGAGAAGC
Source organism: Actinomycetota bacterium (assembly GCA_035637835.1). GTDB lineage: Bacteria > Actinomycetota > UBA4738 > UBA4738 > HRBIN12 > AC-69. Next base: position 25,426 of record DASPWN010000050.1, read on the forward strand.
GGTCAACTACATCATCGACAAGGCGGGACTGCTGAAGGCGTGGGGCGGCTCCACGCACGGCCAGATCGCGACGCACATCATGCCGCCGATCATCCTCGCCAACCACCTGACCGACAGCTTTGACCCGTTCGCCACACCCGGCGAGGCAGGGTCCCTCGCGCTCGCCAAGCAACAGATGATGCTGTCGAAGTACGACCCCAAGAAGGACGGGATGTGCGACGTTGCGGCGTGCCAGGGGCTGGTGATGACCAACCGGAACTACGCGCCGTGGACGGACATGGAGCCCATCGTTGCCCAGGACCTGGCCAAGATCGGCATCGGGGTCGTCCCCCGCGAATTGGAGACGGGAGCCGCCTACCAGACCATCCAGACCGTGAAGAACGACATCCCGATCGCGCTGAACGCCGGGTGGGGGAAGGACTATCCGGATCCCTACACGTTCGCCGAACCGCTGTTCTCGAGCGCGTCGATCATCCCGTCGGGCAACGTGAACAACTCGCTGGTGGGCCTGACCAAGGCACAGGCTTCCAGCCTGGGGATCGCCTATCCGGCAGGAGGGGTGCCAAGCGTCGACAGCAGGATCGGTCAGTGTGAGGGCATGGCGGGCCAGCCCCGTCTGACCTGTTGGGTGAGCTTCGACAAGTACATGATGACGAACGTCGTCCCATGGGTGCCGTACCTGTGGGCGACCAACGTGACCATCACCGCGCCGTCGGTGACCAAGTACCAGTTCGACCAGTTCTCCGGCTACATCTCGCTCACCCAGATCGCGGTGAACAACAAGGCCACGGTGTGAGCGCGGGATTCGGGATCGAGGTCTCTCGACGATCGGAAGGAAGAACGAGATGATGCGGAACCACTCGTCATCGATGCGCCGGGTGCTCGTCGTGGTGGCGGTGTTCGCGACACTCACCGTCGCGTGTTCCAAGCAGGCGAGCGCCCGGCCCGTGGGAACGGTGACCGTACGAGAGGGCCGGGGAACGGGTACACGTTCGCCCCCTCGACCGTCACGGTGCACCGGGCCCAGACGATCACCGTGGAAAACGTGAGCCAGGTTCCGCACACCTTCACGGTCACGGGCCATGGGATCGACGTCGAGACCCAGCCCGGCAAGACGTCCCAGATCACGATCGACCTGCCTCCGGGGACCTACCCGTTCATCTGCCGGTTCCATGTCTCGCTCGGCATGAAGGGCACGCTGGTCGTGAGGTAGGGCACCCCGGGCCGCGGTCCGGGCCTGGCCCGCCGGTACGATGTCTCCGTGAGCGTGACGGACCAGGCCGCAACCGACGAGAGTCCCGTCGTCCAACAGGTCCTCCAGAAGGTCGAGGGCACCGTCCCCCCCGAGCGGGTGGAGACGGTTCGGGAGTTCGCTCGCCGCTACACCCGCCGCCTCTCCTCCGAGGACCTCACCGGGGTCAGCGCCGACGAGCTCCTCGGACAGGTGCTGGGGGCCTTCTGGCTGGCCGACGCCCGAGGATCGCAGGAGGTCGCCGTCCGGGCCTTCAACCCGACGCTCCGCCAGGACGGCTACCAGACCCTCGGCTCGGTCGCGGAGACCAATACGGAGGACTCGCCGTTCCTGTTCGACTCGGTGAACGAGGAGCTGCGGGCCCGGGGGCTATCGGTCCGCCGCGTCATCCACCCGGTCATGGGGGTCAAACGCGATGCCGCCGGCCGTATCGAGCGGATCGTGCACGTGCGTGAATCCTCCACCCCCGAGTCGGTGATGCATTGGGAAGTGGACCATCGCCTCGAGCGCGGCGAGCTGGTCGAGCTCGAGGATGCGGTCCGCGGCGTTCTTGGCGACGTGCGACTGGCGGTCAGGGACTTCCGGGCGATGCAGGACCGCCTGGGGCGGATGGTGGTTACCGCGAAGGCCGCATCGGTGTTGTACAGCGAGGAAGAAGTCTCGGAGACCGTCGCCTTCCTGGAATGGCTGCTCGAGGACAACTTCGTGTTCCTCGGATACCGCGAGTACGAGATGATCGAGACGCCCGAAGGCCGTGCGCTGCATGTTGTTCCAGAGTCGGGCCTGGGGATCCTGTCCAAGCCGAGATGGTCCTCGTACGACACGCCGGTGCCGCTGTCGCGGATCGAGCCCAACCTACGGGCCCGGATCGAGGGCGGGGACCTGCTCATCTACTCGAAGACCAACCGGCCCTCGACCGTGCACCGCAGGGCCAGGATGGACTACATCGGCGTCCGACGGGTCTCGCCAGAAGGCCGGATCGTCGGGGAGCTGCGGATGGTCGGCCTGTTCACATCAAAGGCGTACATGGAGCCGGCTGCCAGGACCCCGGTCCTGCACCGAAAGCTGAAGCAGATCCTGGAGGCCGAGGACCTCATCGAGGGCTCTCACGACTACAAGACCGTGGTCACGATCTTTGAAAGCTTCCCCAAGGACGAGCTATTCGCCGCGTCGCCCGAGGAGCTGCGGACGTCCGTCATCGGGCTGTTGCACCTTCAGGAGCAGCGCCAGGTCCGGCTGTTCATCCGCCGGGACCTGTACGGGCGGAGCGTGTGGATCCTCGTTGCCCTGCCCCGGGATCGGTTCAACCCCGAGCTTCGCAAGCAGCTCCAGGAGCTCTTCGTCCGGCGGTTCAAGGGCTCGAGCGTCGACTACCACCTCTCGCTCGGCGAGAGCCAGCTGGCCGGGATCCACTTCACGGTCCACGTCGCCTTCGGCCAGGTACCGGACGTCTCGTTCGCCGAGCTTGAGCGCGAGGTCGTCCGGCTCGCGCAGACATGGGACGACCGACTGCGCGAGCGCCTGATCGAACTCCACGGGCTGGAGCGCGGCCCCGAGCTGTTCGATCGATGGGTCCCCCGATTCCCCGACTACTACAAGTCCTCCACCAACGTGGACACCGCCGCCTTCGACATCGAGCGGTTCGAGGAGCTCGAGGCGGGCGCTCAGGCGTTCGTGGTAGGGCTGGTGAACGAGACGAGCGGGAACGAGACGCTGACCCGCGTTCGCCTCTACAAGGTCGGGGGCAAGATCCAGCTGTCCGATTTCGTCCCGACGCTGGAGGCCCTCGGACTGCGCGTGGTCGAGGAGGTCCCCACCCATCTGGTGGGCGATGCCGACCAGCGGTTCCTGCACGACTTCGGCGTGCTCGGCTCGGACGGCCGCCCACTCGACGTGGCCGAGTCCGGAGCCCGGATCGCCGAGGCCATCTCGGCCGTGTGGCGGGGCGAGGCGGAGTCGGACTCGCTGAACCGGCTGGTCGTGACCGGGGGACTGCCCTGGCGGGAGGTCGAGATCCTGCGGGCGTACCGCAAGTACCACCATCGCGTGAATGCCGGCTTCACCGCCGAATACAAGAACGACGCCTTCGCGGCGCACCCCCACATCGGGGCCAAGCTGTCCCGGCTGTTTCAGCTGAAGTTCGATCCGACCCGGCCCCAGGATCCGCAGGCCGTGGAGGCGCTCCGCGTCGAGATCCTGGCGGATCTCGATGCGGTCCGGTCGCTCGAACAGGACCGGATCCTCCGCAACCATTTGGGGTTGGTGAACGCGACTGTACGGACGAACGCCTACCGACCCGCCGCCGAGTCGATCGCCTTCAAGTTCCGCTCGGCGATGGTCCCGGAGATCCCCAAGCCGACGCCGCTGTTCGAGATCTGGGTGTACTCGACGGAGGTGGAGGCGGTCCACCTCCGCGGTGGCCGGGTCGCGCGCGGCGGCATCCGGTGGTCCGACAGGCTGCAGGACTTTCGGACGGAGGTCCTGGGCCTGATGAAGGCCCAGATGGTGAAGAACGCCGTGATCGTGCCTACGGGGTCCAAGGGCGGGTTCGTCCTGAAGCGAGTGCCTCAGGACCCCGAGGCCCTTGGGCAGGAGGTCCGCCGGCAATACATCCGGTTCATGCGCGGCCTCTTGGACCTGACCGACAACCTGGTGGACGGCAAGGTCGTGCACCCCACTGATGTGGTGGTTCACGACGAGGACGACCCCTACCTGGTCGTGGCGGCGGACAAGGGAACCGCGGCCCTGTCGGACACGGCGAACCAGGTGGCGGCGGAGTACGGATTCTGGCTCGGCGACGCGTTCGCCTCCGGCGGATCGGCCGGCTACGACCACAAGAAGCTCGGGATCACGGCTCGCGGCGCCTGGGAGTCGGTCAAGCGCCACTTCCGCGAGATGGGGACCGACCCCGAGACCCACCCGATCACGGTGGTCGGCATCGGCGACATGTCGGGCGACGTGTTCGGCAACGGGATGCTGCTGTCGAACCAGCTCTGCCTGGTGGCGGCGTTCGACCACCGCCACGTCTTCATCGACCCCAATCCCAACCCCGCCGCCGGGTACACAGAGCGAAAGCGCCTGTTCGAGCTCCCCGGCTCATCGTGGGACGACTATGACCGGTCGAAGATCTCGGACGGGGGCGGGGTGTGGCTCCGGACCGAGAAACGCATACCCATCTCGCCCGAGGCCAGGGGGGCGCTCGGCGTCGACGGCGAGGCGCTGACCCCCGACGAGGTGGTCAGGGCCATCCTCCGGGCGCCCGTGGACCTGCTGTGGAACGGCGGGATCGGCACGTACGTGAAGGCCTCCACCGAAACACACGCGGACGTCGGCGACCGGGTGAACGACAACGTGCGCGTCGAGGGGAAGGACCTGCGGTGCCGCGTGGTGGCCGAGGGCGGCAACCTCGGATTCACCCAGCGAGGCCGGATCGAGTACGCGTTCGCCGGCGGCCGCATCAACAGCGACTTCGTCGACAACTCGGGGGGGGTGGATTGCTCCGATCACGAGGTGAACCTGAAGATCCTCCTCGGCCTGGCGATGCAACGAGGCGAGCTCTCGCTCGAGGACCGGAACCAGCTGCTGCACCTGGTCGAGCAGGACGTCGTGCGGCACGTGCTGTACGACAACTTCCTCCAGGCCCAGATCCTGTCCCAGGAGGTGGACCAGTCCATCTCCAGAACCGAGGCGTTCGAGGATCTCATGCAGGCGCTGGAGGGCGAAGGGGTCCTGGACCGCGAGCTCGAGGCCCTCCCGGCCACGGACGAGCTCGGCGAGCGCCGGCGGACCGGGCGCGGCCTGGCCCGGCCAGAGCTCGCCGTGCTCCTGGCCTACGCGAAGAAGAGCCTGGCCGGTGCGCTGCTCGCGTCGACCCTCCCGGACTCGCGGTACCTCGAGCAGGACCTCCGGGGCTACTTCCCGCCCGTGGTGGTGGAACGATTCAGCCAGCTGCTTCCGGAGCACCCACTGCGCCGCGAGCTCATCGCCACGATCGTGGCGAACGACGTCGTGAACTCGCAGGGGATCACGTTCGTCACGCGGCTGTCGAACGAGACCGGGGCGGAGGCCGCCGACGTGGTTCGGGCCTACCGGGTGGCCCGCGACGTGACCGGCGCCGTCCAGCGTTGGGAGGCCATCGAGGCCCTCGTCGGGCGGGTCGAGCCGTCCATCCTCGGCGATCTCCTCGGTGGGGTGGACCGACTGGTCGAGCTCACCTCGCGGTGGTACCTGGCGAACATGCCGGACCGTCTGGGCCGGGCCATCGAGGCCCATCGCGAGCCGTTCCGTCAGCTGTCGGAGGCCTTGCCGGACGTCGTCACAGAGGCATCCCGCCACGAGCGCGAGCGATACGCGTGGCGGCTGGTCGACCAGGGGGTGGCGGAGGAGACGGCCCGGCGGCACGCCTTCCAGGCGGGCCTGGTGCACGGGCCGAACGTCATCGTGGTGGCCGAGCGAACGGGCAGGCCCGTTGCCCAGGTGGCCCGGGCCTTCTTCGCGGTCGGCGAGTCGCTGTTCATCGACTGGCTGGAGGGAAGGCTGGCCGAGCTCCCGACTCCGAGCAAGTGGCACCGATGGGCAGTACAGGCCATCCAGGACGATCTGCTGCTGGTTCGGCGCCTGGTGGCGGAGAAGGTCTTGGAGGATGCGGGAGACCGCCCGGTGGAGGAGGGCGTAGCCGCGTTCCTGGACAGCCGGTCGGAGGCGTTCGACCGCCTGTCCAGGTTCATGCGAGGGATGGCCCTGGAGGACGCGAACGACCTGGCGGCCATGACCGTGGCCCTTCGCCAGGTCCGTGCCCTGGCTTCCTGAGTGCGGGCTCGGCCGGGGTGCTTGAACCGTCGGCCGGGCTTGCTAGCCTCCGGGCGTGAGCGCCCCGCCCCCCGAGGCCGCCCCGGAGCTCGAACCGCGCCTGCGCCAGGTGCTCGACTTCGAGCGCGCGTGGTGGAAGCACCCCGGCCCCAAGGAGCGCCAGATCCGGGAACGGTTCGGGCTCTCCCTTGCCCGGTATCACCATCTCCTCAACCGAGCGATCGACCGGCCCGAGGCCCTGGCCTACGACCCCATGCTCGTGCGCAGGCTGCGCCGCTTGCGGGAGAGCCGGCGGCGCAAGCGCTTCGCCCGTCAGCTCGGCTTCGAGCACTAGGCCCGCCGGAACGGGCCCGAGAGGAACGGGATAGGATGTCCGGCAGGCACGAACCCCCGAGCGACAGGAGCTTCTACTTCTCCTTGGCCACCAGCACGCTTCGGTTCGCCCTCATCGTCGCCCTCGTGGTGGGAGGGGTGGTGTTGATCGACCAAGCCTTCCCCAAGGGTGGGACGGCGGCGCCTCCTCCCCGCGGGGCGACGACGTCGCCCTCGCCGAGCGCCAGCCCCTCGGCATCGCCGTCGGGTCGGCCCAGCCCCCAGATCGTGGGCGTACGCGTCGGCGTGTTCAACGGGGCCGGCGTCACGGGCCTCGCCGCCGCCACGGCGTCACAGCTCGAGAAGAAGTACGGCTACGTCCCCGCGCAGGTCACCGACGCGCCGTCCCCGGTCGCTGTGACCACGATCTACTACCGGAACGCCAACGACCGGATCGAGGCCGAGGCCCTGGCGGAGAACTTCTTCTCGGGCCTCGACGTGAAGATCTCGCGCCTGCCGGCCAGCGCGACGAACGTGGAGAAGAAGGTCCAGGTCGCGATCTACCTCGGCAACGATTACGCCAGCGCGCAAGGCGGCTAGCCTCCGTCGCCTCCGAGGCATGGCCGAGGAGGCGGGCATCCTCCTGGACTTCGACGGATCGCTGTCGGCCATCGTGGCCAGGCCTGAGGATGCGCGGCCGGTCCAAGGAGCACGGGAGGTCCTGGCCGCGTTGGTCGTCCGATACCGGGTGGTGGCCGTGATCTCCGGCCGCCGCTCCGAGGAGGTGGCAGCGCTCCTCGACGTGCCGGGGCTCCGGTACTTCGGCCTGTACGGATTGGAAGACGCCGCGCCGGAGCTCGTGGCGGTGGTCGCCCCCAGGGTCCAGGCGGCCGCCGCGGCCGTCCCCGAGGCCTGGGTGGAGGACAAGGGGGCGTCCATCGCAGTGCACTACCGCCAGGCTCCCGATCGGGCCCGGGCCAGGGCCCAGCTGGTCGCCGCTCTCGAGGAGGTGGCGTCATCCTCCGGCCTGGAACTCGTCGAGGGGAAGATGGTCGTCGAGCTCGTCCCCGCGGGTCGGCCCCGAAAGGGAGGGGCGGTGGAGCGCCTAGTCGGCGAGAACCATCTGTCGGCCGCGCTATTCGCCGGGGACGACGTGGCCGACGTCGAGGCGTTCCGCGCGTTGGACTCCCTCGCCGAGAAGGGCCTGCTCGCCGTCAAGGTGGCCGTGCGAGGGGAGGACACGCCCCCGGAGCTGATGGAGGCGGCCGCCGTGGTGGTCGACGGGCCGAAGGGGCTCGTGGAGTTGCTCGGTCAGCTGGCCTGAACGCCGACCCGGCGCCGGCGAATACGTTCCAGGTCGTCGAGCTGCGCGCCGACCCACCGCTGCGGCGGATTGGAGAGCACCAACCTGGACAGGCCCCGAGCCCGCCGAGCCCGCTCGTCCGCCGGCATCTCCAGCGCTGTGGCGATCCCGTCGGCCATCTCGCCGAGGTCGAATGGGTTCACCGGCAGCGCGTAGCGTCCCAGGCGCCAATAGGCGCCGGCGTTCCTCGACAGTACGAGGAGCCCGTGGCGCCGGTTCAGGACCGGACCCTCCATAGCGACCAGGTTCATGCCGTCGTAGATCGGGTTGACCAGAAGGACGTCGTACAGCCCATAGGCGGCGATCGCCCCCGCATAGTCGTCCTTCACCCGAACCTCGATGGGTTGCCAACCCTCGTGGCCGAACTCCTGGTTGACCCGGTCCGCCTCGGCCAGGCACTCCTCCGCATAGGCCCGGTACTCGGGGACCTCGGTTCGCGACGGCGAGAGCAGCGCCAGGAACCGTACTCGGTCCAGCCAGTCCGGATGCCGCCGGAGGAACAGCGCGAAGGCTCGGAAACCGCGGGCGATGTTCTTCGTGAGCTCGAAGCGGTCGACTCGCACGATGAGTCGCGTATTCCCTCGCCACTGGTTCAGCTCCCTGCGGAGCTCTCGGACCTCGGGGCTGGCCGCGGCCTCCCGCATGGGCCCGACGTCGATCGAGATGGGGTGGATCCGCACCAGGACCTCGCGGCCCTCGACGAGGATGCGGGATCGTGCCAGGTCCGCTCGAACCCCCTGCAACGGGCGCGCGGACATCATGAAGTTCTCCGCCCAGGCCTGGGAGTGGAACCCGAGCACGTCGGCCCCGAGGAGCCCGCGGATGATCCCCTCCCGGATGGTGCCCGGCAGGGTCCGCAGGTACGTCGACCCGGCGAAGGAGGTGTGCGAGAAGTGCGCGATGAGCGCCTCGGGGCGCAGCTCCCGGAGGAACCGCGGAACGAGCGAGAGATGGTAGTCCTGGATGAGGTACGCGGGCTTGGAACGTTGATGGTCGCCTTCCTCCGCGAGCGCCCGGGCGAAGGTCCGGTTCACGTCGACGTACTCGCCCCACGCCCGTTCGGTTTCGTCGTCGAAGGAGGGGGAGCGAACCGTGTCCCACAGGTAATGGTGGACGAACCACAGGATGCCGTTCGAGACGTGGTTGTAATACGCATCGTAGGTGGCCGGGGGGATGTCGAGATACCGGACGCGATAGGGCGACCCGTAGGCCTCCATGTCCACCAACCCTCGGCCGTCCCTGGCCACGACCTCGCGGTCCCCCTCGGACATCGCGGCTGCCACCCAGAGCCCGCGGGAGGCCTGGAGGGCTCCCACCAGGGCGGTCACCAACCCCCCCGAACCTCGGTGGGGGGACAGCTCGCCCGAATCGTCACGCTCGAACGTCACCGGGCCGCGGTTGGACGCGACGATGAGCGGGGCCTCAAGCGCGCTCATCGCAGCGAGGTCATCAGCCCAAGGTAGTCCTCGAGCTCTCGAAGCGTGAGGAACCGATCGCGGACGCGCTCCCGTGCCGCGTGGCCGATCGTCCTCTGCAGCTCCGGGTCCTCCACCAACTGAACGATCCGCTCCGCGCATCCCTCCACCGAGTCCACCAGGAAGCCGGTCTGCCCGTCGGTGATCTGCAGGCGGATCCCTCCAACGTTCCCGCCGATCACCGGCTTGTCCTTCCACATACCCTCCGC
>DASPWN010000051.1:0-4509 GCA_035637835.1 Actinomycetota bacterium
TCGACATCGAGCGCAAGGGCGACCAGATCTGGGTGTTCATCCGAACGGCCCGTCCCGGCATCGTGATCGGCCGCAAGGGGGCCGAAGTCGACCGGATCCGCCGGGACATCGAGCGGGTGACCAAGAAGCGGGTCGACGTGAAGGTCGAGGACATGAACTCGGCGGCCAGCCAGCTCCGGCCGGAGACCGACGCCACGCTGCTCGCCCAGGGCGTGGCCGAGCAGCTGGCCGGAAGGGTCTCCTTCCGCCGGGCCATGCGCCGGGCCGTCCAGACGGCCATGCGGGCGGGAGCGCTCGGCGTTCGAGTGCAATGCGGGGGCCGCCTCGGCGGGACCGAGATGTCGCGCCGCGAGTGGTACCGCGAGGGGAGGGTCCCGCTGCATACCCTCCGGGCCCGTATCGACTTCGGCACGGCCGAGGCGAAGACGACCTTCGGGCAGATCGGGGTGAAGGTGTGGGTGTACCACGGCGACGAGATCCCTGCCGCGGAGAAGGAGACCGAGCTTGCCCGGGCCCGGGCCCTGGCCCACGTGTCGGCCGGAGGGGCCTCAACCGGCGCCCTGATCACCGACGAGGCGGAAGCCGAGGCCATCGAGACCGAGGAGCCGGCCGCCCCCGAGCCGAGCACCGAGCGGAGCGATGAGACCGGCGAGGACGGAGCGGCCCCCGAGGACGGAGCGGCCCCCGAGCTCGGCGTGACCATCGAGGAAACGCCGGTCGCCGAAGGGAGCGAGGCCTGATGCTCGCCCCCAAGAAGGTCAAGCACCGCAAGGTCCATCGGGGCCGAATGCGGGGCCGGGCCAAGGGCGGTACCGAGGTTCACTTCGGCGACTATGGCCTGGTGGCCCTCCAGCCGGCGTGGATCACCAACCGCCAGATCGAGGCGGCTCGGGTGGCCATGACCAGACACATCCGCCGTGGTGGAAAGGTGTGGATCAACATCTTCCCCGACAAGCCATTCACCAAGAAACCCGCCGAGACCCGGATGGGATCGGGCAAAGGCAACCCGGAGGGGTGGGTCGCGGTGGTCAAGCCAGGCCGGGTGATGTTCGAGCTCTCGGGGGTCACCGAGCACGTGGCGAAGGAGGCCATGAGCCGGGCGGCCCACAAGCTCCCCATCAAGACCAAGTTCATCAGCCGGGCGGGAGGGTCGGAGTGACCAGGGTGGCCGAGCTCCGCGAGCTCCCCGACGAGCAGCTCATCGAGCGGCTGGAGTCCCACAAGGAGGAGCTGTTCAACCTGCGGTTCCAGCTGGCCACGGGGCAGCTCGACAACCCCATGCGCATCAAGGACGTGCGGCACGACGTGTCGAGGATCCTGACCGTGCTCCGCGAACGCCAGCCGGAGCAGGAGGTCGAGGAGGAGCTGGCGCGGGCCGATGCCGAGGCCCTGGCCGAGTCCCGCCAGGCTCAGGCCGCCGGGAGGAAGAAGGGCGAGCCACTCGATGTCGTGCTCGAGCGGGGCGAGGAGCTCGAGGAGGCAGAAGGATCCGAACAGGAGACCGGGAAGCGAACGAGGCGAAGGCGAGCGAGCAAGAAGGAAGCGAGCGCGACGTGACCCAGGCGAACGAACGCGGCCGGCGAAAGGCCCGGACCGGCGTAGTGGTGTCAGACGCGATGGACAAGACCGTGCTGGTCAAGATCGATCGTCAGATCCGCCATCCGCTCTACCAGAAGATCGTTCGGCGCTCGTCCCGGCTTGCGGCGCACGACGAATCGAACGAGGCGCACGTGGGCGATACCGTCCGCGTGGTCGAGACCCGTCCCCTGTCGAAGACCAAGCGGTGGCGGGTCGTCGAGATCGTGGAACGGGCGGAGTGAGGGAGCGGTGATCCAACAGGAGACCCGGTGCAGGGTCGCGGACAACACGGGGGCCAGAGAGGTCCTGGTGATCCGCGTCCTGGGGGGTTCCCACCGCCGCTACGCCGGGATCGGCGACGTCGTCGTGGGCTCCGTGAAGGACGCGCTCCCCGGTGGCGCCGTGAAGAAGGGCGAGGTGGTGAGGGGTGTCGTGGTGCGCACGGCCAAAGAGCGCCGCCGCCCCGACGGTTCGTACATCCGCTTCGACGACAACGCCGTGGTCCTCATCAACGACCAGCGGAACCCTCGGGGGACCAGGATCTTCGGTCCGGTGGCCCGCGAGCTGCGGGAGAAGCGGTTCATGAAGATCATCTCGCTCGCCCCGGAGGTGCTGTGACGATGCCAGGGATCGACGTCAAGAAGGACGACACCGTGCAGGTGATGACGGGGAAGAGCCGTGGCCACCGGGGCCGGGTGGTCCGGGTGCTGCCCAAGGACGGGCGCATCTTGGTGGAGGGGGGAGCCATGGCCAAGAAGCATCAGCGGGCCACGGGCCGCCGATCCACCAGCGGACAGCAGCTCCAGCAGGGCGGCATCATCGATATGGAGCTGTACCTCGACATCTCCAACGTTCAGATCGTGTGCAAGTCCTGCGGCCGGCCAACCCGGGTCGGCCACCAGGTGGGGTCCGATGGCAAGAAGGTCCGGATCTGCCGCAAGTGCGAGGGGGAGCTGTGAGCGAGCGCTACGTGCCCCGGCTGAAGGTTCGCTATCGCGAGGAGGTCCTCCCGCGCCTCCGCCAGGAGCTCGGGTATGCCAACGCCATGGAGGTCCCGCGGCTCCAGAAGATCGTCATCAACATGGGCGTGGGTGACGCGCTGAAGGATGCTCGTATGCTGGAGGCGGCGACCCAGGACCTCGCCGTCATCACAGGACAGCGGCCCGTGGTGACCAAGGCCCGGAAGTCGATCGCCGGCTTCAAGCTCCGGGAGGGCTCGTCCATCGGAGCCAAGGTCACCCTTCGGGGCGACCGCATGTGGGAGTTCGTCGACCGCCTCATCACGGTGGCCATCCCCAGGATCCGCGATTTTCGGGGGCTGACACGACGGTCGTTCGACGGTCACGGGAACTACACGCTCGGGCTGACCGAGCAGCTGATCTTCCCGGAGGTCGACTACGACAAGGTGGTGAAGGTCCGAGGGATGGACATCACCGTCGCGACGACAGCGAGGACGGACGACGAGGGAAGGGCGCTGCTGATAGCGCTGGGGTTCCCGTTCGAGGGTGCCCCGGCCGTGAGCGCGGCGGCCTCGTAGCGAGGGGACGAGATGGCAGGCAAGGCGAAGATCGAGAAGCAGCTCAAGCCGGCGAAGTTCGCCGTGCGTGAGCACACCCGGTGCCGTCGGTGCGGCCGGGCTCGGGCTGTCTACCGCAAGTTCCTCCTGTGCCGGATCTGCTTCCGCGAGCTGGCGCACATCGGTGAGTTGCCGGGGGTGACGAAGGCGTCATGGTGAAGGCCCTCGTTCGGACCAACGTCACCGATCCCGTCGCGGACATGCTGACGAGGATCCGCAACGCCAACGTGGCGTACAAGGACGACCTGCTCGTGCCGGCGTCCAAGCTCAACCAGGCCATCCTCAAGATCCTTGCGGCGGAAGGGTTCGTGGACGGCTTCGAGATGGAGGGCGAGGGCGTCCACCAGGCCCTTCGGGTCCGCCTGAAGTACGGGGCGAAGCGGGAACGGACCATCACCGGCCTGCGGCGCATCTCCACGCCGGGCCGCCGCGTGTACGCCGTGCGCGACAAGCTTCCCCGGGTCATGGGCGGGCTCGGCATCGCAATCCTGTCCACATCCCAGGGCGTGATCACGGACCGGGAGGCCTCTCGCCGCGGCATCGGCGGCGAGGTCCTGGCCCACGTGTGGTGAGGACGAAGCCATGAGTCGGATCGGAAAGCAACCCATCGAGATTCCGGGCGGCGTCGAGGTTGCGATCGACGAGGACGCGACCGTGACGGTGAAGGGGCCACGGGGAGCCCTGTCCCGGCGGCTCCACCCGGAGATGCGCATCGTCCGCGACGACGGTGTGATCCGGGTCGAGCGCCCGAGCGACGAGGGCTTCCACCGGAGCCTGCACGGCCTCACGCGCACGCTGATCGCGAATATGGTCGAGGGCGTGACGAAGGGCTACGAGAAGCGCCTACAGATCGTGGGCGTCGGGTACCGGGCATCCCTCCGGGGCAAGGACCTGGAGGTCTCGGTGGGGTACTCACATCCGGTCCACGTCCCGTGTCCAGAGGGTATCGAGTTCGAGGTCCCCGCACCGACCAGCGTGGTCATCCGGGGGAACGACAAACAGCAGGTCGGGCAGGTGGCCGCGGAAATCCGGCAGATCCGCAAGCCCGAGCCGTACAAGGGCAAGGGCATCCGCTACGAAGGCGAGTTCGTCCGCAAGAAGGCCGGCAAGGCGGCGAAGGGCGCGACGGCATGAGGACGCTCCAGCGTGGCACCGACAAGCGTTCGGCGCGGGCGCGCCGGCGCTTCCGGATTCGGCGCAAGATCTCGGGCACGGCAGCGCGTCCGCGTCTGGCCGTGTACCGATCCAACCGGCACATCTACGTGCAGCTCATCGACGACGTCTCCTCTCGCACGGTTGCCTCGGCGTCCGACCGCGAGGTCCGTGACGGCGGAACCAAGGGCGACAAGAAGGTC
>DASPWN010000052.1:0-2925 GCA_035637835.1 Actinomycetota bacterium
GCGGAGCCCGTCGAGGGCAACGTTCGCCCGTTCCGCCCGGTCCGCGACGATCAGCACGAGGTCTCCAGGCCCAGCCCCGGTGGCCAACGCGGCGGCGCGGGCTTCCTCCGGCGTGACGTGCCTCTCGACCGGTGAGCGGATCGCGTCCTTGTCTTCCACCACCATCCACACCAGCCCGGCGCCGCCGCGCTCCTTCGTCAGCTGCACGAGCTCGTCCAGCTCCCTGCGCGACAGCTCCGACCCCCCCGGCGCGGCGAACCCCTTGACCACGTCACCCTGGGACATGGCCGCGGCGATGGCCCGGAACCCGGTGCCGGCGAAGGCCTCCCCCAGATCGGCCAGCTCCATGCCGTAACGAAGGTCGGGGCGGTCCGTCCCGTAGCGGGCCATCATCTCGGCGTAAGTGAGGCGACGAAACGGCACCGGGACCACGACACTCTTGATGTGAGCCACGATCCTCGCGTACAGCGGCTCGATGACACGGAAGACGTCATCCTCGTTCACGAACGACATCTCCATGTCGAGCTGGGTGAACTCGAAGCTCCGATCGGCCCGGGGGGCCTCGTCGCGGAGGCACCGGACCATCTGGTAATAGCGGTCCTGACCGGCCACCATCAGCAGCTGCTTGAGCTGCTGGGGAGACTGGGGAAGTGCGTAGAAGCTGCCGGGCCGCAGCCGGGCCGGGACCAGGAAGTCGCGGGCCCCCTCGGGAGTGCTCCTGGTCAGCAACGGCGTCTCTACCTCCACGAAGGCCAGGCCCTCCATGTGGTCGCGGATGATCCGGCTGATGGCGTGGCGGAGCTGCAGCACCCGGGTCATCTCGGGACGGCGGAGGTCCAGGTAGCGGTAGGTGAGCCGCAGGAGCTCGTCGGCCTCGATGCGGTCCTCCACCGGGAACGGCGGCGTGTCGGCGACGGCGAGGACCTCGACGGTACGAACGGCCACCTCCACCTCGCCGGTCGGCAGCCCAGGGTTCACGGTTCCCTCGGGCCGTCGGCGGACCTCCCCCATCACGCGGATGACCGATTCGGTCTTGAACTGCTGGGCCCCCTGCTGGGCATCCGGCGCCTCCTCCGGATGGAACACCAACTGCACCACGCCCTCGCGATCGCGGAGGTCCACGAAGGTCAGCCCGCCGTGGTCCCGTTGGCGAGCCACCCATCCGCACACGGC
Organism: Actinomycetota bacterium; assembly: GCA_035637835.1. Taxonomy (GTDB): domain Bacteria; phylum Actinomycetota; class UBA4738; order UBA4738; family HRBIN12; genus AC-69. The sequence goes on from DASPWN010000052.1 coordinate 1,174, forward strand.
TACCTCGGATCCGATGTCGCTCCCCCGGAGCTCCCCGCAGGCGTGGGTGCGCATGGAGGTCGCGAGCTCAGACATCGCCGCTCGCCAACCGTTGCACGGCCTCGTCCCGAGGCACGGTCTTCTCCACCCCGTCGGCCAGCCGGCGGACGGTCACCGTCCCTTCGCTCAGCTCTCGCTCGCCGAGGACCGCCGCGTACGCCGCGCCGGAGCGATCCGCCATCCGGAACTGGGCGTTCAGCGGCCGATCTTCGAACGGCACCTGCGCGGGCACGCCAGCACGGCGGAACGCACGGACGAGCTCCTTCCCGGCGGGGAACGCGTGGGGACCCACGGTGACCACGAAGACCCCGGACCTCGCCCCCAGATCGCGACCCCCTCCGGCATCCAGCGCGATCAGGATGCGCTCCAAGCCGAGGGCGAACCCCACCCCCGGCGTGGGGGTCAACCCAAGGACCTCGGCCAGGCCGTCGTACCGGCCCCCCCCGCCCACGCTGGCCTGGCCCTCGGGGAGAGCCGGGCTCACGTACTCGAACGCGGTGCGGACGTAGTAGTCGAGCCCGCGAACGAGTGTGTCCACCCGGTGGAAGGCCAGGCCCTCCTCGTCCAGTGCGCGCAGGACCCCGTCGAAATGATCCCGGCACGGTCCGCATAGGTTGTCGACCATCTTCGGCGCGTCGCGGGCCACCGCGCGGCAGGACTCGTCGGTGCAGTCGAGCACCCGAAGGGGGTTCTCGCGGAAACGGTCCCGGTGTTCGTCCCGCAACCGTTCCCGGTTGGCCTCGAGGTAGGCCAGGAGCCGTTCGCGGTACGCGGGACGGCAGACCGCATCCCCCAGTGAGTTCACCTCGAGCCGAAGGTCTCGGATCCCGGCCAACTGCAGGTACTCGTGGCCGAGCAGGATGGTCTCGGCGTCGGCGGCAGGGACCCCGGAGCCGATCAGCTCCACGCCGAACTGACGGAACTCGCGCAGCCTTCCCTTCTGGGGGCGTCCGTACCGCCACATCGGTTCCACGTAGTACCCCTTGAACGGCAGGCTCACCTCCGCGCTCGCAGCCAGTACGGCTCGGACAACCGGCGCCGTCCCTTCGGGCCGGAGGGTGAGTTCGCGGCCACCCTTGTCCTCGAAGGTGTACATCTCCTTCTGCACGACGTCGCTCGAGGCTCCCGACGTCCTGACGAACAGCTCCGTCGATTCGAACGCGGGCGTTTCCGCGTAGCGATACCCGTACAGGGTGGCCAAGCCGTGCGCCAGATCGTAGAGGCGCCGCATCCGCTCGGACTGCGGTGGGAGCAGATCCGTGGTCCCGCGAGGCGGGGCGAGCTCCATCTGCTTACAGCTCCGCGAGGAACGGATTCCTCGACCGCTCCCGTCCCACCGTGGTCCGAGGCCCGTGGCCGGGGAACACCTCGAGCGGGTCGGGCAGGTCGAGGAATCGTCGGAGGCTCCGGTGCATGTCCTGCGACGAGCTGTTGGGGAAGTCGCTCCGCCCGATGGAACCGGCGAAGACCAGGTCACCCGACAGGACCCAGCCATCGGTGAGGAAGCAGGCGCTGCCCGGAGTATGCCCGGGGGTGTGCATCACCTCGATCCGAAAGCCGGCGAACGTCAGTACCTCCCCCTCGATCACGGTCCGCACGTCCTTCACCGGCACCGGAGGCACCTCGTGCCCGGCTCCCCATCCCTGGGGGTCCGACAAGGCCGGCGCATCCGCCTCGTGGATGTAGAAAGGGAGCTCGTCCCCGCATAGCTCG
>DASPWN010000053.1:0-4394 GCA_035637835.1 Actinomycetota bacterium
GTCCGAAGGATGGTCCAGAAGACCTGGCTGAAGCGGACCTCTCGGAACCACAACAGGTCGACGAAAAACCCGGACAGCGCGGTGAAGCCCACAACGATCACCACCAGAGCGACCCCCGCGATGATCAGCCACCGCCGGCCGCGTCCGGCTTGGACGACGCGCGCCACACCCGTCCCTTCGGTTCCGGAAACGCGTCAGCCTATCACCGGGGCTTCGACTGGGCGGACGCAGGTCATGATCCGGTCCGCAGGTAGTCCACGGCATCCCGGAATGAGGAGACCGGCTGGAGGACCATGTCGTCGCCCCCCGCCGACCTCGCTGCGGCGATGTTCCCTTCGGGGACGAGGAACACCGACGCTCCCGCATGATCGGCGGCCACGACCTTCTCCTCGATGCCGCCGATGGGGTAGACCCTGCCGTCCAATCCGATCTGCCCCGTCCCGGCGATGGTCCGGCCGGCGGTCAGGTCGCCGGGAGTGAGGAGGTCGTAGAGCCCGAGGGCCCACATCAGCCCGGCCGATGGCCCCCCGACATCCCCGCTCTCGATCAGCACCCCGAACGGGAAGTTCGAGATGAGCGACACTCCAACCAAGGGTTCGTCCCTCCCGCCACAGGGTTCTCGCCGGAGGTCCACGAGGTGCTGCTCCCCGCCGGCCCTGATGTCGAACGTGAGGGTCGATCCAGAGCGCGCGGACTCGATGATTCGGCTGGCCTGGGCGGCGCCGCGGATGGCCTGGCCGTCGATGGCCCGGATCAGGTCACCGGGGTACAGCTCCCCGTCGGCCGCGCAGCCGGGCACCACACCCTCAACCAGTGCGCCGGGGCGGTGATCCTTGGGGTAGCCAGTCAGGTCCGAGAGCACGACGGAGGTCGCGTCGAGCTTGCTCTGGTCCATCTGCGAGATGACCCTCCGATGCTCCTCGGTCCTGGTCTCCCCCGGCGTGAACAGGTCTGACCCACGCACGACGGCCTGGTCGGGATCGAGCCAGGCGAGGATCGCTCCGAGCGCCGTGAGCTGCCGGAACCGCACGGAGGTCATCACGAAGCGGCCAGACGATCCGTACTCGGGATGGCCGGACACTTGGATGAGCGGCAGCACCTCCCGGGCCGGGCCAGGACCAAGCGAATACAGCGGCAGCCAGACGGTGCCGGAAAGAACGAATGCGACGACCAGCGCCAAGACCAGTCCGATCTTGATGAGGCGCCGTGCGGCTGGCATCGGCTCTCCATGCTACGGGCACGGCATCCGCCCGAAGGGGAACCGGACGGCGTACGCTTTCGTCGGAAGGTCGCTGATGAACCCCGTGGCCATCATCGGGATCGCCCTCGGCGTGGGCCTCATCGCCTATGCGCTGTCGCTTCGCGACGAGGACGACGCACTCCTCGCCGTGCGCGTTCGCCCGGATCGTCCCAACGCTGGCAGGCGAGGGCGAGAGGACGACCCGCGAGCCGTGGGGTTCGGTCCAGGCGAGGACGTCGTTACCGGAGACTCGTTCACCTACGTTCCGGTGATCACCACGCCCGCCACCCTCCGCACCCGGTTGATGGGCCTCGGGGGCCTGATCCTGCTGGTCGTGATGTCCGCAGCGTTCCTGGCACTGGCCATCTACCAGGCAGGGCACGTCATCAACCAGACCCTGGCCCGATTCCTGGGCAAGTGATCCCGTTCAGCGTCGCCTGACGAGCTGGAACGAGCTTCGATACTCGTCCAGGTGGTCGAGCATGGCCCCCGCTCCTAGGACGACTGTCTCGAGCGGACGCTCGGTGAGGTGGACGGGGACCTCGCATTCCTGCGCCAGGAGCAGGTCGATGCCCCGAACGAGACCGCCCCCTCCCGTCAGGAACATCCCGGTCTCCAGGACGTCGTGAGTGAGCTCGGGCGGAGCTTCAGCGAGGGTTTGCCGCGCCGCCTCGACGATGGCCTGGACCGGCTCGGCCATGGCCAGGCGGACCTCGTCCTCCGTGACCCGGACCTTTCTCGGCGCGCCGCTCGCGATCTCCCGCCCTGCCACCACGGCGACCATTCGGTCCGGCGTGGGGAACGCAGCTCCGATGGCCACCTTCAGCTCCTCTGCCGCCCGCTCCCCGATGGCCACGCCGTACCGCGTGCGGAAGTGGTCCCGGATGGCCGCGTCCATGTCGAATCCGCCGGTTGGGACGGAACGGCCGCTCACCACCCCGCCCATGGACACCACGGCCATCTCCGTCGTCCCGCCCCCGATGTCGATGATGAGGTTGCCGACCGGCTCGTGGATGGGCAGCCCGGCCCCGATCGCCGCCGCCAGACCCTCCTCGACCAGCACGGGGCTCCGTCCGCCTGCAAACCGAATCGCCTCCCGAACGGCCCGCAGCTCGACGGGACTGCTCTCCGAGGAGACGGACACAACGACCCGCGGCTTGGGGAACCTCGGCACACCGATCCTTCGGAGGACGAGGGCGATCATCTGCTGCGTCATGTCGAACTCCGTCATGACCCCATGGCGGAGCGGCCGGACCACCGAGCGGTTCCCGGCCGGACCGCCGAGCATCTGCCAGGCCTCGGCCCCCGCGAAATCGACCTTCCCCGTCGATCCGTTCAAGGCGATCACGGTCGGCTCGTTGAACACGATCCCCTCGCCCTGCCGATACACGAGCGTGTTGGCGGTCCCCAGGTCGATCGCGATCTCGCGGCCCACTAGCTCCCCATCACCCAGTGGGACTCGCCCTCGGTGAGGTGCTCCTTCTTCCAGATGGGAACGTCTTCCTTCAGCCGTTCGATGCCGTACCGGCAGGCGTCGAAGGCTTCGGCACGATGAGGGGCAGAGCATGCGACAACCACCGAGGCCTCTCCGATCCTCAGGTCGCCGGTTCGGTGAAGGAGCGCGACCCTGCGGACCGGCCACTTCTCGAGCATCTCCTCGCCGATCTCCTCAAGGCGCTTGGCCGCCATGTCCTCCCACGCCTCGTAGGTGAGGCCGGTGACGACACCCGCGGCAGAGTGGTCACGGACCGTACCGAGGAAGAGACAGGTACCGCCGGTCGTCGGATCGGCCACGAACGCCGCCGCCTCATCGGCGCCGATCGGTTCCGACGTGATCCGGATCAACAGTCGGTCTGGCATGGCCCCATTCTAGGGAGGGGCGAAGCGGCAGCGGCGGGGACGGCGTAATCAGAACACCCACCTACAATGGCTGCATGGCAGACGCCGACGAACCGAACCCCGTGGGCCCCTCGTTCGGGGACGTGGCGGCGGATGCTCCGCTGCTCCGGGAGATCCAACGAGTGCTGCTGTCCTCAACCGGCCCGGTGAACTGGGAACTGGCCCGCCAGATCGGCATCGCCTCGGCCTCCTGGGGCGGCGAGGACCCGGCACCTACCGACGGCGATCGACGGACCTTCGAGGAAGCCGTCCGCCTCGCCGAGTTGAAGGTCCAGGCGTTCACGGGCCTCGAGCCGCCGCACGACCTCCCCCGGGTCGACCCGGTTCGCCGGGGCCAGTGGGTTCAGGCCAACATCGACGGGCTGAAGGCCGTCGTCGAGCCGGCCGCGTCGAAGCTCGCCGAGGTCGTGGAGCGGGCCCAGGGCGAGGCGGCGCTCGCGGAGACGGCGGGGTTCGCCCAGCAAATGCTGAGACAGCTCTCGCCGCTCTTGCTCGGGGCTCAGGTCGGGTCCATCCTCGGCTACCTCGCGCAACACGTCCTCGGGCAGTACGACATCGCCCTCCCTCGCTCAGACACACCGACGCTCCTGTTCGTGGTTCCCAACATCGCCGCCTTCGAGCGGGACTGGAGCTTGCCGCCTACGGAATTCCGGACGTGGGTGGCGCTCCATGAGGTCACGCACCGGTTCGAGTTCGCCCGGCCGTGGGCCCTCGGACGGTTCCGATCGCTGCTCGAGGACTTCCTCTCCACCGTGGAGCTCGACATCACGGGCCTCCAAACTCGCCTGGAGTCCCTCGACATGTCCGATCCGCAAGCCATGCAGGAGATGCTCCAGGGCGAGGAGGGGCTGTTCGGGGCCGTTCTCGACCAGGAGCAGCGGCTCAAGCTGGGGAGGATCCAGGCCTTCATGGCCTCTGCCGAGGGCTACGGTGACCACGTGACGCACGCGATCGGAAGGGAGCTGCTTTCCTCCTACAGCATGATCGAGGAGGCGATGAAGCGTTACGTACTGGGAGAGGCTGACCTCGTGTTCGAGCGGCTCCTGGGCATCGAGATGAAGCGCGAGCAGTACCGCCTGGGCCGTGCGTTCTGCGACACGGTCGCCGAGTTGAGCGACGAGGCCACGCTCGCGCGGATGTGGGACTCGGCGGAGTCCTTGCCGTCGCTCCCCGAGCTGGCGGAGCCCCGCCTCTGGCTGGCACGAACCGTCTGATCGTTCGGATATCGGTTCCGTCACGTACCGACGTTGCTCCG
>DASPWN010000054.1:0-4767 GCA_035637835.1 Actinomycetota bacterium
GCATGGTCGTGATCTGCGCCGGGACGAGCGGGTACGACACCCTGGTGGACGTCCGGTACCTGTGGTACTTGCAGAAGCGGTATCAAGGTTCTCACCTGTTCAACGACGAGCAGGCCGCCGCGTTCAACGACCTGGTCCGTAGCGGGCAGATCCAGACGACGCTCGGCCACACCTACCCGTACGAGGACACCGGCCACGTCCACCAGCTCATGGCCGACGGCAAGCTCCCCGAGGGCAACGTGGCCGTCCTGATCAACGCGCCGTCAAGCGGATTGACCGACCTGCCCTAGCGGGCGTCCTCGACCAGCTCGACGAGGACACCGCCCATCCCCGCCGGGTGGACGAACGCGATCGTGGTTCCCCGCGGGCCGGAGCGAGGCGACTCGTCGACCAGGGGAACCCCCGCCGCGCGCAACGTCCGGAGGGTGGCCGCGACGTCGTCGACCCGGAGTCCCAGATGGTGCAGGCCCGGGCCGCGCTTGGCCAGGAATCGCCCTACCGGTGTGTCCGGGCGGAGCGCGCCGACCAGCTGGATGCGCGAGTCGCCCACCTCGAACAGCACCTCGTCGATCCCCTGCGACTCCACGACGTCTCGGTGGGCAGGCTCCACCCCCAGCGTGCGTCGGTAGAGATCGACCGCCGCGTCCAGGTCCTCGACCGCGATCCCCACGTGGTCGATCCCGATCAGCATGGCTGGCTCACCGCTTCCGCGCGGCCGGGGGCTGGAGCTGTCGGACCAGGTCCCAGGCCGTGGTCACGTGGTATGCGCGAATGGTGAGGGCTCGGGCGACCGCGGCCACCGCCTGCGCCCGGAGGTCGTCGACCGGCTTGGCCGTCGGGCCAGCCTGGGCTTTGAGCGCGTAGAACTCGACCAGGTCCAGGAACTGCTTCAGCGAGGGCGTGAGGCCTCCACGCTCGTAGGCGTAGATGGTCTGCCTGGCGGCCGGGCATCCTGGGCTGTCGGCGGCGTCGTGCACCGCTCGCAGACCCGCAGCCCGACGGAGCCCCCGAAGGAGCGCCCCGACGGTCCGGGCGTCCTCCTGGGTCACGGGGGTCTGCTTCTTCCTGGCCACGGGCGTCCTCTGCGTCGAAGCGGCAGGCACCATAGCCGTTCGGCCCGGATCCCGGCACGAAGGTGCGTAGGCCCATCGACGGCTAGGTAGGGCAAAGGACGGATGCACATCCTGGGGGGCCTCCGTACGATACTTGGGGCCAGGTGTCGGCCAAGAAGGGGATGCTCGTGAAAAGGGAACGATCGGTCGCAGCCTCGCTCGAGGGGTCCCAGGTCCTGCGTGCGGGAAAGGCGGACGTCTTCCGGATCAGGGAGCGGACCCGTCGCAAGCGCGTGCGGCGGTTGATCGCATTCGTGGGTGCGTTCGACGCGTACCTCTGGTACCGCTACCTCACCGACAACCCCCTGCGGCTGCCCAGCCTGGGCCCGAGCTGGATCCTGTTCCTGCCCGTGTTCCTGATCTTCCTGGCCATCTTCCTGATGATGGCCATGCCGCTCTTCAGTGGACGGTCGCCCCACGTCGTGGTCCGACCTGAGGAGATCGAGGTCGGCCTGACCGATGTCCGTGGACTCGACGGGCAGGTCGACGAGGTCGTGCGGACACTCGACGTGTTCCTGGGCTACGCCACCTTCCGCGACGAGTTGGGAGGCAACCCCCGGCGGGGGATCCTGTTCGAGGGCCCGCCGGGGACGGGCAAGACGTACCTGGCCAAGGCCATGGCCAAGCAGGCCGGGGTGCCCTTCCTGTTCATCTCGGCCCCTGCGTTCCAGTCGATGTGGTTCGGGATGACCGGCTCTCGCATCCGGTCGTTCTTCAAGCGGCTTCGCAAGCTGGCGCGCAAGGAAGGGGGCGCCATCGGCTTCATCGAGGAGATCGACGCCATCGGGTCCGATCGGGGCGCCCTCTCGGCCTCCCCGGACCCCACGGGCCTGGGCCGCGCAACCAACCGGATCATCGGTCCCGGCGGCTCGGGCATGGTGAACGAGCTTCTGATTCAGATGCAGTCGTTCGACACGCCTCCGTTCCTCAAGCGCGTGACGGGGAGCCTGATCGATTGGATCAACGGATTCCTTGCACCCCAGCACCGGTTCGCAGCGGGGAAGCCCGGGTACAACAACATCCTGCTGATCGCCGCGACCAACCGCTCCGACAACCTTGACCCGGCCCTCCTTCGGCCGGGACGGTTCGACCGAAGGCTCTATTTCGATCTGCCGACGAAGCAGGGTCGTCGTGATCTGGTCGATTTCTTCATGGATCGCAAGGCCCACCATTCGCAACTGGACAGCGATCCGGCGCGCGAGCGTCTGGCCCATGACACGTTCGGCTACACACCGGTCATGATCGAGCACCTCTTCGATGAATCCTTGCTGGTTGCCCTCCGGGAGGGGCGGCGCCAGATGAACGTCGACGACGTCTATGAGGCGAAGCTCACGGAGGAGATCGGTATCAAACAGCCGGTCACCTACACCGACGGTGAGCGGCTTGCGGTGGCGACGCACGAGGCCGGGCACGCTGCCGTCGCCTACTTCTTCGGCAAGGGCCGGCGCCTCGAGGTCCTGTCGATCATCAAGCGGCGGCAGTCCCTCGGGCTGCTGGCCCACGGGGATGAGGAGGAGCGCTTCACCAGGTCCCGCTCGGAGATCGAGGCACACGTGGCCATCGCGCTTGGTGGCCTGGTCTCGGAAGAGATCTTCTTGGGTGAGTCCGGGACCGGCCCGGCCTCGGACCTGGCCGGGGCCACGCAGCTCGCCGCCCAGATGGTCGGTTCGTTCGGGATGGCCGGCTCGCTCATCTCCTACGACGCCATCGCCGAGGGTCCCATCGGGAGCAAGAACCTGGTGGGCAAGGTCCTGGCCGATAGGGACGGCAAGGCACGGGTCGAGGACATCCTCGCGGAACAGAGGGTGCGCGTTTCGGCGGTGCTCGACGAGAACCGCGACGTGGTCGAGGCCCTTCGAGATGCGCTCATCGAGCGAGACGAGCTCGTGGGCGAGGAGATCACCACGGTCATCGAGAAGGCGCTGGCCAACCGGAGCTAGACCCGGCTATCTCGCCAGCTCGCGAACGGCAGGGACCACCTCCTTCGCCAGCCGTTCGCGTTGCTCCCAGCGGTCGCCCGAGAGCCAGACGTTGAAGCATGTGAAGCCGTCATCGGCGAGCCCTGCCAGTCGCTCAGCGACCGCGCCGGGCTCGCCGGCGACCATACGGTCGGGATCGGGACGGGAGCCGCCGCCCACCCGGACTGACATGTTGTACGCGTACGTCAACGTGTCGGGGTCGCGCCCGACTCGTTCGGCCGATTCCGTCACCACCTTCAGCTTCTGCCGAGCGACGTCCGGCGGCGCATAGGCCATCGACGGGAGCCAGCCGTCGGCCGTCCGCCCCGTGAGCTCGAGCGCCTGCCGGCCGTACGTCCCGAGCCAGATTGGGATGGCTGGCGAGGGCTTGGGCTCGACCTCGGCGCCCACCGTTCGGTAGTGGCGGCCCTCGAAGGAGAACGAGGGTGCGAACCACACGCCGCGGATGATCGTGACCGCTTCTTCCAACGACTCGATCTTCTCCCGGGGAGGGCGGACCGACAGCCCGAACGCCTCGAACTCGTGATCGTTCCCACCGGCGCCGAGGCCAAGGACCAGCCGTCCGCCGGACAGCCGGTGCAGCGTCTCCCCCATCTTCGCTGTGACGACGGGATTTCGGTACGGCAAGCCGAGGACGTTCGGCCCCACGGAGATGCGGGACGTCGAGGCGGCGATCCACGTGAGCAGGGTCCAGGTCTCGAAGGACGGGCGGTTGCCGTGGAGGTGGTCCCACACCGTCACGAGGTCGAACCCGAGCTCCTCCGCGTGCCGGGCCTCTGCCACGGGATCGGACCGCTCGGAGACGGACGGGATGACCGTGACGCCGAAGGAGAGATCCACGCGCACGAGTCTAGGCTCGACGAGGCGACGAACGACCGGTCGTAGACTGGTCGCGTGAACCCGTCCGTGATCGTCGCGGGTGCCGGACGCCCATCGGCAAGCTCCGGGGATCGCTGGCAGGCCTCTCCGCAGCTGACCTCGGCGCCGCGGCCATCCATGAGGCCTTGAAGCGATCGGGTGTGGCCCCCGAGCGGATCGACTACGTGATCATGGGCCACGTGATTCAGGCCGGGACTGGCCAGATCACCGCCCGACAGGCCGCCGTGGCCGCCGGTATCCCCAAAGAGGTCCCGGCCATCACCATCAACAAGGTGTGCCCGTCCGCCCTGACCGCAATCGCCCTCGCCGACCAGCTCATCCGAGCCGGAGAGGTCGAGATCGTGGTGGCCGGGGGCATGGAGTCCATGACGCATGCGCCGTACCTGCTCCCGAGAGCTCGAGGCGGCCAGCGCCTGGGACACACCGAGATGGTCGACTCGATGATCCACGACGGGCTGTGGTCATCGTTCACCGGGATGACGATGGGCCAATCCTCGGATCGGGTGAACGCAGACCTCGCCATCACGCGCGATGAGCAGGACGCGTGGGCCGCCCGCTCGCATCGGCGTGCCCACGCCGCCTGGGTGGACGGCCGCTTGGCCGAAGAGGTCGTGGCCGTCGAAACCGATGGAGGAAGGGGCGAGCCGATCGTCGTGGCTCGCGACGAGGGCATCCGGCCCGACACGACGCCGGAGTCTCTGGCCACACTGCCGCCGGCCTTCGGCGAGGGCGGCACGATCACAGCCGGCAACGCATCGCAGATCTCCGACGGCGGGGCAGCGGTCGTCGTGACCAGT
>DASPWN010000055.1:0-6678 GCA_035637835.1 Actinomycetota bacterium
TGGCGGTGATCCGACGTACCAGGCCGTTGCCGCCGCCCTCAGCCCGGGGCCCGGAACCCTGATCGTCGCCATCCCCCTCACCGAGGTCTCGGCAACCCTCGATCGGTTGCTCGGCGTGGAGTTGGTGGTCAGCGGCATCGCGCTGCTCCTGGTCGCCGGGTTCGCGCTGTGGCTCGTGAGGCTGGGCCTTCGTCCGCTGGAAGGGATCGGGGCGACCGCCGGCGCCATCGCGGCCGGCGACCTCTCGCGCCGGGTCGAGCCGGCGACGGAGCGGACCGAGGTCGGTCGACTGGGCCTCGCCCTGAACGCGATGCTCGCCCAGATCGAGGCGGCGTTCGAGGAGCGCCGGGCCTCCGAGAATCGCCTGCGGCGCTTCGTCGCCGACGCCTCTCACGAGCTCCGCACACCGCTCACGTCGATCCGTGGGTACGCCGAGCTGTTCCGCCGCGGCGCCGACTCGAGGCCCGAGGATCTGGCCAAGTCCATGCAACGCATCGAGGCCGAGGCGGCGCGCATGGGCGTCTTGGTGGACGACCTGCTCCTGTTGGCCCGGCTCGACCAGGGACGACCGCTGGATCGCGAGCTGGTCGATCTCGCTCGCATCGTCGAGGAGGCCGTCGACAGCGCTCGCGCAGTGGAGCCCGACCGTCCCATCGACCTCGAGCTCCACGGCCCCGCCTGGGTGTCGGGCGACGCGGGGCGGTTGCGCCAGGCCGTGGACAACCTGTTGGACAACGCGCGGGTCCACACCCCGGCGAGCTCGCGAGTTCGGGTGATAGCGGGACCCGACGACGATGGCGGCGTGCTCCTGAACGTGGAGGACGAAGGTCCTGGTCTCCCGGCGCAGGTTGCCACCCGCGCCTTCGAGCGGTTCTACCGAGGTGACCCGTCGCGTTCCCGATCGAAGGGAGGCGCCGGGCTGGGGCTCTCGATCGTCGCCGCCATCGTGGAGGCCCATGGAGGGACCGTCACCGTGCGATCGGAGGAAGGGGCGGGCGCGACGTTCGAGGTCCGGCTCCCGGCCTCCGGCGGTCCTTCGCCACCGGACGAAGAGGAAGAGCACGTCCCCCCTCATGATCGGCCTTCATGAACGGTGTACGAACGGGAGGGGGGCTGCCCCGCGGGCGGGGCAGCCCCCCTTCCATGTCACTTGCCATCCTCTTTCGGCCGTCTCCGTCAGGTCGACGTCGACGAGCTGTCCGACGAGCTGTCGTCCCCATCGCCGTCACAGTGATGCGTGGCCGACGCGGAGGTCGTTGCCTTCGTCGAAGGCGAGCTGTTGGAGCTCGACGCGGCGCTCGCATTGGCCAGGCCGGTGAAGCCGGCGAGGATCACGCCGCCTCCCACCGCCGCCGCCACGAGCGAGCGCCGCACAAGGGATCTCATAAGGATCACCCCCTTCGGTCATCTCGCCGACACTCCACCATCGCCACCTTCCGTTCGGCTTGGCCCCGGCTGAGAGTCCGCTCAGAGGCTCCCGCGAGGGTGGAGGAGGACGTGGCGAAGCTTCGACCTCGCCGGGGAGGCGGGGTGGATGACCTGGGTATGCTTACCGGGAGCGCCCGTAGCTCAATGGACAGAGCGTCTGACTACGGATCAGAAGGTTGGGGGTTCGACTCCCTCCGGGCGCGCATCAGGCGAGCCTTTCCAACGGTATCTGGCTTTCATCGCCGGCCGCGGGCTCGCTGACCGCGGGCTCGCTAGCCGTGGGCTCGCCGACCTCTACATCGGTGGCCGCGCTCTCGGCGTCGCCGCCCAGCGTCGCGCACAGGTCCTCCTGGACTCCGGTCTGGCTGATGAGCTGATGAGGGACGCCGTGCAGAGGGTCGCCTATGCGCAGGACGAACGTTCCGTGGTTGATGAACATTAACTCCGGTGGCACGTGACCGAGCTCATCAACGAGCTCTCCTGGGGCGAAGGCGAAGAACCAGGGCCCTCTTGCGGCCAAGATCCCATCGGCGTTGGTAATCGTCCCGGGGCCCGAGACGTTCCTGGTCACCGATATGTCGGGGTCGTTCTTGTTCGTGAGCTCCAAGACGGCGTGTCCCTGCGTGATCGTGCGGTCGTCGAATACGATCGTGTACTGGTTGTTCGTCACGACGTGGACGAGAACGGGGAAGGCGCAGGGGCCTTCGGGGCTGGCGGGGATGGACTCATCCGCCGCCGTTGGGATGGCGACTCGATCGGGCCCATCGGCCCACGCCGGGCACGGCCAGAGCGCCAGGCTCACCATCGCGACCATTAGAACGAGTCCCAGGCGGAGCCTCGTCGTGTCCTCCGATCGGCCAGGGGGTCCTAGGGCAACCGTATGAGAGACCGGGGCCCCGGGTCAACGCGCCGTTCGTCGGTAATCTGGGTCGCGCATTCGACCCGACCCTACGCCTTTCGACGGAGAATCTGTTCAAATCCTGGAGACAGGCGAGGAGGAACCATGGAGTACACGCACCTCGGGCGGCTTGGATCGCTGGTCAGCCGGTTCTGCCTGGGGACCATGAACTTCGGGCCGGAGACCTCCGAGGAGGACTCCCACGCCATCATGGACCGGGCGCTCGAGCACGGCATCAACTTCTTCGACACGGCCAACGTTTACGGCAGGAGCAAGGGCGTGGGCACGACCGAGCAGATCCTGGGCCGGTGGTTCGCCAAAGGTGGCCGTCGGCGCGAGAGGGTCGTCCTGGCCACCAAGGTCTACGGGAGGATGGGCGACTGGCCGAACGAGTCGCGCCTGTCTGCTCTGAACATCCGGCGGGCCTGCGACGAGAGCCTCCGGCGCTTTCAGACGGATCACATCGACCTGTACCAGATGCATCACGTCGATCGTGACACCCCGTGGGAAGAGGTCTGGCAGGCCATGGGGAACCTGGTGCAGCAGGGCAAGGTGCTGTACGTGGGAAGCAGCAACTTCGCGGGGTGGCACATCGCCCAGGCCAACGACATCGCGAGCGGCCGGAACCTCCTCGGCCTTGCATCCGAGCAGTGCCTCTACAACCTGAACGCGAGGATGAGCGAGCTCGAGGTGCTCCCCGCCTGCCGAAGCTACGGGATGGGCGTCATCCCGTGGAGCCCGCTCGCGGGTGGCCTCCTCGGCGGCGTGCTGCAGAAGATCGCGGAGGGCCGCCGGGCCGCGAAGGACGTGCAAAGGGAGATCGAGCGTAAGCGCGACACGCTGGAGGCGTACGAGAAGCTGTGCGCCGATCTCGGTGAGCAACCCGCCGACGTGGCCCTGGCCTGGGTGCTGGCCAACCCTGCGGTCACGGCACCGATCATCGGTCCCCGCACGCTCGACCAGCTCGACGGTGCTCTCCGGGCCCTCGAGCTCGAGCTGGACGAGGGGACCATGCGTCGCCTGGACCGGCTCTTCCCCGGCCCCGGCGGGCCGGCGCCCGAGGCCTACGCCTGGTAGCAGCGCGGCGAACCGCCCGGCCGGACGGCCGGAGCGATGCGGTATCGTCGCCCCAGGATGGCCTCACCAGACGCGCCGCGGGAGTTCGAGCCGCTGACCCAGGACGAGCAGGAAGTGATCCTCGAGGTGGTCCGGCTGCTCCGAAAGCTTCGGTTCGGCACCGTCCTGCTGGTCGTGCAGGACGGGAAGGTCGTCCAGATCGAGATGGCGGAGAAGATCCGCTTGCGCTGATTCGTCGCCGGCATGTTGACAGCCGATGGTGCCACTGTTAGTCATGTACGGCGCCGATCGACCGGACCACCGGAGATCGGCGACTCCTTCGGATCCCCGACGCGGTTTCCTTGTCGCGCGTCGACCGGATCCATCTCGAATCCTGGTCGGTTGACCGGACATCCGGAGACCGCACTCCGCCTGAGCTCCCATCCGGTCATCGAAAGGAGTCGTTCATGCCATCTCGGCGCCCCGGGGCGCGAGCCCTCGGTCTCGTCGCGGCCGCCACTGTCCTGGCCTCCGCCTGCGCCAGCAACGGCAACCGAGGGACGGGCGGGAGCCCGGGCTCCTGCACCCCCGAGGAGAGCCCGGTCATCACGCTTGCGGCGTACAGCAACGTCTACGACGTGTACGGCAAGCTGATCTCGAACTTCCAGACCGAGTGGAAGGACAGCCACGGCGGCCAGCAGATCATCTCCCAGACCTCGTTCGGCGGCAGCACAACGCAGGCGCAGAATGTGGTGAACGGGTTTCCCGCCGACATCGTGGCCCTGTCCCTCGCTCCCGACGTGCAGATGATCGAGGATGCCGGCCTCATCACGCATGACTGGACGCAGGAGGCAGAGGCCGGGATCGTCGCCTCGTCCGTCGTCGTCTTCGACGTCCGGCCCGGCAACCCCAAGCACATCGAGAACTGGGACGACCTGACCCAGCCCGGCTTGGAGATCCTGACGCCCGACCCGGCGCAGAGCGGCGGTGCCCGGTGGAACATCGTCGCCGCCTATGGAGCCGCGATGCGAGGGAACGTTCCCGGCTACGCGGCGAACGACCCCGCGGCGGCGGAGAAGCTGCTCGAGGGGATCTTCACGAACGTCACCGTGATGGACAAGAGCGCCAACGACTCCATCAAGAACTTCGAGTCCGGCAACGGCGACGTGGCCATCACGTACGAGTACGCGGTGCTGGCCGCCCAGGAGGCTGGGCTCCCCGACGAGGCGGTGATCCCACCGTCGACCGTCGCCGTCCAAACCCCTGTCGCGGTCGTTGACAAGTACGCCCAAGAGCATTGCGTCGAGGACGTCGCGAACGCGTTCGTCAAGTACCTCCACAGCAAGGAGGCGAAGGACCTCTTCTCGAGCGTGGGGTACGAGCGGTCCGTGAACCTGAAGAAGGCGAAGGCCGGTGACGGCGGGACGTATCCGGCCGTGAAGGACCTGTTCACGACCGACGAACTCGGTGGCTGGAACCAGCTACAGAGCGACACGGTGTTCGGTCCCGAGGGCGCGTTCACGCAAGCCCAGGCGATGGTCACGGGATAGCGTGAGCGCGCAGACCCTCGAGCGGCCGTCGGTCCCGCCCCCCGGCGGGGGCGCGGGACCGAGGCCGTGGGTCACCGCCCGTGCCGCGATGGCCCGATGGGGCCTTCGCGGGACCGCGCTCCTCTACCTCGGGCTGATGATCGTCCTTCCCACGGTGGTCGTCGTGGCCCGAGGGTTCGGGAGCGGCCTCAGCGCCTTCCGCGACGCGCTCACGACCCCCGGAGCAAGGGAAGCGATCATCCTCACGGTCTTCCTGGCCGCCGTCACCGCCGTCATCAACGTCGTCTTCGGGACGGAGCTCGCATACGTGCTCGTCCGGTACCGCTTCCCCGGCCGCAGGCTCCTGTCGACGATCGTTGACATCCCGTTCGCCATCCCCACCCTCGTGACCGGCGTGATGCTGCGGGCCCTGTACGGCCCCATCTCCCCGGTCGGTGCGTTCCTCGGCCGGCACGGGATCCAGGTGATCTTCGCCCAGCCGGGGATCCTGCTGGCGCTCCTGTTCGTGACGCTCCCGCTCGTCGTCCGAACCGTGCAGCCGGTCCTCCTCGAGCTCGACGAGACGGAGGAAGAGGCGGCCCGGGTACTCGGCGCCAGCCGGTGGCTGACGTTCCGCCGAGTGGTGTTCCCCAAGCTGCGCCCGGGGATCGTCGCCGGCGGGCTCCTGGCCTTCGCCCGCGCGCTCGGAGAGTTCGGCGCTGTGGTCATCGTCTCCGGAAACATCATCGGCAAGACGCTCACGGCCCCGGTGTTGATCACCCAGCTGATCAATGGGGGCAAGCCCGAAGACGCGGCGGCGGTGGCAACGCTCCTGTTCGGGCTGTCCTTCGTGCTGGTCCTGGTCACCGAACGGCTGCTGCCCACAGGCCGGAAGGAAGCGTCGTGAGCGCCGTGCGGACCCCCCGTCTGTCCGGATCGGCCCGCCGGCTCCTGGTCCACGGAGGGTTCACGGCGATCGCCATCCTGTACGTCGGGGTGCTCGTGGTCGCCCCGCTCATCGGCATCGCCTGGGCCGCGCTCCGAAGCGGCCTGTCGACGTGGACCGCCACCCTCACCCAACCGGACGTCGTGCATGCATACGTGCTGACCGGGATCATCACTGCGATCACCGTCGTCGTCTCGACCGTGCTCGGCGTGGTTGTCGCGCTGGTGGTTGCCCGCGACCGGTTCCCCGGCCGTTCCCTGGTGAGTGCGTCCGTGGATCTACCCCTTGCCGTCTCCCCGGTCATCGTCGGCGTGATGGCCGTCCTGTTGTTCGGCCGTGGCGGGTGGTTCGAGCCGTGGTTCGCAGCCCGCGGTATCCAGATCCTGTTCGCGGTGCCTTCGATGGTGCTCGTCACGATCTTCATCTGCATCCCATTCGTCATCCGCGAGGTCGTCCCGGTCTTGCAGGAGCTGGGGGTCTCGGAGGAGGAGGCGGCCAGTACGCTCGGCGCGTCGTCGTGGCAGACGTTCTTCCGGGTGACGCTGAAGAACATCCGGTGGGGCCTGCTGTACGGCATCGCGCTCACGACGGCCCGGGCCATCGGCGAGATCGGCGCCGTCCTGATCGTGAGTGGATCCATCACCGGCAAGACCGAGACGGCGACCCTGTACATCCTGCGAGCCTTCGACCAGAATCAGGACGCATCCGGATACGTCGTCGCGTTGACCCTCGCCCTGGTCTCGATCGCCCTCCTGGTGGGTATCGAGGTGTTCAAGCGGCGTGAGGAGAGGGAGCTGCGGACATGACCTGCGGAGGCATCC
>DASPWN010000056.1:0-3831 GCA_035637835.1 Actinomycetota bacterium
CAGGGTACGCCTCGAGCAGCATGGCCGCGGCCATGCGTCGTTCGTGTACGGGTCGTGACCACAGTGCCTGGACCAGCGCGATGAGCTCTGTATGCGAGAGCGAAGGGTGCTCCTCCCCGAACGCCTTCACCTCGCGGCGGACATGCCACACGGTTACACCGAGATGGTCGAGCTCAGTCTTGAGGTAGCGCCTCTCCGCCTCGGCGCGCGCGGGCGACCCCAGAGCCCGCACCCGATCATCGATGTACGCGGCGGCTTCCTCGGGGTCGAAGGATGTCACGTGTTCGACACGTTACACGGCTGCACTGTCTTGACCTGGGCTGACCAAACGCATGCGCTCACTGGAGCGCACGCCTGGGCGATCCGGACATTGACACATCGCTACCGACCGGGCAATCATTGTTGAGCAGCGAAGCCACGCCCGCGGGGAGGGAAATCGCCGCCATGAAGCGATGGGCCATGCCGCTCGCGACTTTCTTGTTTCTCACCACGTTTGTGGGCATCGGATCGGTCGAGGTCCTGGCGCCGCCCGCGCAGGCGAGCTGCCCGACGGCCGGGTGCGCCGCACCTGTGCCCTGCAACACGGCCGTCGGTCCTTGTTGGACCCCGGCCACGAACTCCCGGTGGCAGTACCAGCTCCAGGCTGCCCGGGACAAGGCCGGGAATTGTCTCTACACCTCAACCGGCGGGATCAACGTCAACATCACTGGGACGCCATTCACTGGAGGACCAGCCGTAAGCCCCACAGTGTTCGACATCGACTTCCAGACCGACGGCGCGTGCACAGGCGGAACGATCACCCAGGAGAACGGCCCCGCCGTGAGTGCAATCCACGGCAATGGAGCCAAGGCCATCTGTTACATCGACGCTGGCACGGCCGAGACCTTCCGGCCTGACTACCCCCAGTACGCGGCGTTCAACACCAACTGCAGCGGGTGCCTGTTCGGCAGGCCGGTGTCCGGGTTCCGAAACGAGTTCTGGCTGAACATCAACAACGACCAGGGACAGCGAGACTTCATTCTCGGCCGGATCGCCAATCGCCTGGACCGCTGCGTGGCGAACGGGTTCGACGGCGTCGAGATGGATGTAGTCGATGCGTGGTCGAACCGAACGGGCCTCACGATCAGCGCGGACACGCAGCTGCTGTTCAACACCGCGCTTGCGAACCTCGCGCACAGCAAAGGGCTGACGGTTGCCCTGAAGAACGATGTGGAGCAGGTCCCAGACCTGGCACCGTACTTCGACTACGCGATCAACGAGCAGTGCGAGCAATACAGCGAGTGCGGCAACTACACGACCTACTTCGCCAGCGCAAGCAAGGCTGTGTTCCAGGTGGAGTACAAGCTCTCGATATCCAAGTTCTGCCCCCAGGCCAATTCGGCGAACCGCAACGCCATCCGAAAGACCTTCGACCTGTTCGACACGCCCTGGAGTCCCTGCCGCTGAGCCCTTGCGCCGACGTCCTTCTGCCTGCGCGACCTCGACCGGACCAACGCAACAACTCCCCAGCGATCTGGGCCTAGCGCGCCGTCCGGGCCTGACTCGCGGGTCGCCTCCCGCCTCCCGGCTTGGTGAGCCCAGCGATGTTCCCCTCGCCGGGGTGAGAGCATGGGGAGATGCCGCGCATCCTCGTCGCGACGACGGACGGGCTCCACGAGCTCGACGATCGACGGGTCCCCGGGAGCGTCCATCACGCCGGTCGAGCCGTGACCACGGTCGTGCAGTGGGAGAAGCAGCTCTGGGCGATCGTCGATGGATCCGAGGTCTGGCACACGGCCGAGGTCGGCGGGTGGAATCACCTGGGCGACCTCGAGCACTACCGGGGCACGTGCCTCGCGTTCATGAAGGACGACGTGCTCGTGGGTTCATCGGAGGCTCGGCTGTTCCGCGTCGTAGACGATGGCCTCGAGCCGGTCGCGGCCTTCGACCGTGCCGAGGGACGGTCCAGGTGGTACACGCCGTGGGGCGGCCCGCCCGACACGCGGTCGATCTCAGAGTGGGACGAGGCGGTCTACGTGAACGTGCACGTCGGAGGAATCCTCCGCACCGAGGATCGAGGTGAGACCTGGGCGCCGACGATCGACATCGACGCGGACGTCCATCAGGTGACCACCGCGGAAGGGCAGGTTCTCGCGGCGTGCGCCGCGGGATTGGCAGTCAGCACCGACCGCGGGGGCACGTGGGCGTTCCGGAGCGAGGGCCTGGAGGCCCCGTATTCGCGCGCGGTCGCCGTATCTGGCGACGCGGTGCTCGTCTCCGCCTCCAGGGGCCCACGAGGTGGCCAAGCCGCCGTCTACCGTGGAGATCTCGCAGGCGGCGGCCTGGAGCGGTGCCGCACCGGGCTCCCAGAGTGGTTCGACGAAAATATCGACAGCTATTGCCTGGACGCCCATCCCGATGGTTCGTTCGTCGCGTTCGGGACGTCCGAGGGCCGCGTGTTCGCGTCCGATGATGCGGGGCTCAACTGGGCCGACTTCGCCTCGGGTTTGCCGCCGGTGCGGCGCGTCCTCGTGCTTCCCTGACCGATCGGGCCCGACTAGGGACGCAGCAGGTACAAGCGGAAGGTGTCGTGCTCGATCGGGAGCGCCTGAAATCGGGTGAACCCGGCCTCCCGGGCGTAGCCCTCCAGGATCGATGGGCGCATCACCGTGCCGGTGCCCGCCGAAGGTTGCTCGAACATCCCCGTGGGTAGGCAGTCGAAGATGCTCCAGCCATAGAAGTATGCCTCGAGATCGTCCGGCTCGCCGGTGAAGCGTTCCCTGGTGCGTTCGTCCACGATCAGCATCGTGCCGTCGTCGGCCAGTGTCCGACGAACCGCTCCGAGGACTTCGACCGGCCGGGCCATGTCGTGGATGCACTCGAACGCGGTCGCGACGTCGAACGGGCCCGCGGTGGTGACTCCTGCGGCGTCCGTACGATGCAGCCGCACCCGGTCTGCCACGCCCTCCACCGCCGCGTTCTTCCGCGCCAACTCGACCGAGACTTCGTCAGGATCGAAGCCGTCCACCGTGACCTGCGGATAGGCCTTCGCGATCGCGATCGAGGACCAGCCAGTGCCGCAGCCGACGTCGACCACGCGAGCTGGAGGCTCAGCTGTCAGTCGCTCGTGCATCGGCGGGATGTTCGGGAGCCATTCCTTCGGCAGTGTGTTGAGGAAGACGGGTCGATTGCCGAGGCCCTGCCCCTGGACGTTGTCCCGACCATACGCCTCGTAGGACACGCCTCCTCCGGTTCGAAAGGCCTCGACGACGTTCTCGAAGGCGTTCGTGATGCTGTACAGCTGCCAGACCGAAGCGCCCATGTAGGAAAGGGAATCACCGTCCAGCAGGACCTCGGCATGGCCTGCCGGGAGCGAGAAGGCGTTGTCCTCCTGCCCGACGTCGGCACGCAGGATGCCCACGGTCGCCTGCTGCTCGAGCCACTCCCGCGCGTAGCGCTCCGCGGTTCCGGTCCGCGAGGCCAAGTCCTTCGAGGTCACCGGGCCCTTCGCGAGAACCTCGTAGAGACCAAGGCGCTGGCCGAGGCGGATCGACAGCAGGTCGAAGTAACCGAGCGCGGACTGGAACAGCCGTTCCGCGAACGCATCCCGATCGTCTCGATGCTTCTGCATGGTGGTCAGGAGCCTATCGACTGTGCGCCGACGCCGCCATCGGCTCAGTCACCGTTAAGGGCTTCGCCGAGATCGCACCCTCAGGATGTCACGCTGACCAGCTGAAATTCCTCGTGATGGCCGGCGACCACCCGTTCCTCAACCTCGCCGATACCAGGGGCATAGTACTTCTGCTCGGTCTGCGGCTCGAGAGGGCTGCGCTCGCTGGTGACCAGAACGCC
>DASPWN010000057.1:0-2179 GCA_035637835.1 Actinomycetota bacterium
CTCAAGGACTGGCTGCCCCAGGATCATCTCGCCTGGTTCCTCCTCGACGCCGTGAAGGAGATGGATCTTCACTCCTTCTATGTGGGGTACCGGGAGGATGGGTGGGGCGCTCCGGCCTTCGAGCCCGCGATGATGGTGACCCTCCTGCTCTACGCCTACTGCATCGGCGAGCGGTCGAGCCGAAGGATCGAGCGGCGGTGCCAGGAGGACATCGCCTTCCGGGTGATCACCGCCAACGCCGTCCCCCACCACAGCACCATCGCCCGGTTCCGGCAGGCAAACGAGCAGGCTCTGTCGGCCTGCTTCACCCAAGTCCTCAGGCTGTGCGCGGCGGCCGGCCTGGTCCGGGTCGGAGTGGTGGCCCTGGACGGGACCAAGGTCGAGGCCAACGCGTCCCTTTACGCCAATCGGGGCTTGGAGGCCATCGATGCCGAGGTGCAGGCGATGCTGGCCGAAGCGACGGCCACGGACCGCCGCTAAGTCAGGGAAGGCCCTCTGAGGCGGCCCCGGTCCGGGCCCGGCGCGCCCCCTATGATCGTCGCGGCGCCGTTCCCTTCCCTAGACCCATTCGAGGGTGTACCTGAGGATCTTGTCCGCGAACTTCAGGTAGACGTACTGTCCCGTTTCAGACTCGCCGTTCGCAAGCACGAGGATGTCGACTACACCTGGCACCTGCCGCTTGGCCGCTGCTAGCAAGACGTCCCGCGTTCCATCTTCCCGACGAACATCATCGGGCCAATGCACGAACAACTTCGCTGGAGCCTTTACTTCGGCCATCCCTGCCTCGTCAGTCGAATTGTGGCGAAGACTCCGACCACGGTCAAGGCCACGGTTACAACGACCCACAGCGGGTACCGGGGAGCCGGCCGGACTACGACGAGGCAGGGAGTCCCCGCCATTCCCCGAAATGGAGCGCCAGTGCTACTCCGCCGGACAAAGGAGGCCACGAGCCTGTCGGCCCCGGTAGACGGCGAGTTCAGGATCGTGCTCCGCACTCAGCGTCCCGGCTCGGGTAGTCGCGAGTCCATCTCAGCACGTCAGACCAAGGACAAGAGGCATTGAACCGTCATCGGCCCTGCGGAAGATATGCTCGAACGCTCGACGTCAGGCAACCGCTCCAGGACCTCCAGCGCCCGAGCGTCCGCCCGTGGCCCTCCTGAGCGCCGCTCTCGCTTCCTCGGCGTCCACACCTGCGGCCGCGAACACCTTCGTGCGAGAGCGCTCGCCGCGATGCAGCGACACCCGGCTGGGCGTCACGCCGAGAGTCTTGGCCAGCGCGTGGCGCGCCTCCTCAGTGGCCGCGCCGCCCACAGGAGCCGCTGCCACCCCTATCACGAGGCCGCCGGCAGCGATCTTCCAGCCTGGCCGCGAGCGCGGTCGCACCCGCACCTCGACGAGAACGCCTCCGGGCACGGCGCGAACCGACATCCAGACTCCGCAAGGTCACTGAACGATCCGAAACCCCAGCAACTGTAGTTCAGGATGACCGAGATCCCGACGACTCAGCGAGCGGTCTCAGAGCCGGGGTGAGCCTTGGGTCGCATCGACCCGAGGAACCTGCACTTCAGGGGCTCGCACGTCTGATGGTTGTCACCCATCCGGGCTCATCCGAGGTTCTACAGCCATGGCCGCGTGGTCGAGAGCACGGAAGGCCCGCGCCTCACGGGAGGACGGCGAAGGTTTCAGGAGGCACTGTTGCGTTGGCCGTCGAGGCACGCCATCAGCAAGACTCCGCTCATGACATCTCACCGATACCCTCGTACCCGACCGGCGCCGCCCTCAGCCTTCGCGGGATACCCCTTCCCCCCGAGGTCATCACCCTGGCGATCAGGTGGTACCTGCGGTTCGGCCTGTCCTACCGGGACGTCGAGGAGCTCCTCGCCGAGCGGGGGATCGAGGTCGACCACGTCACGGTGTGCCGGTGGGTCCAGCGGTTCGCACCCGAGTTCGCCGAGGCTGCTGCCTCCCGCCGACACGTGGTCGGGGATCGCTGGCACCTGGATGAGACCTACCTGAAGGTCGGGGGGACCTGGCGCTGCCTGTTCCGGGCCATCGACCAGTTCGGCCAGGTCATCGACGTGCTCCTCTCGCCACGGCGGAACAGAGAGGCGGCCCGGCGGTTCTTCGCCCGAGCGATCGACCGGACCCGGATCTCTCCGGTGGAGGTCACCACCGACCG
>DASPWN010000058.1:0-1770 GCA_035637835.1 Actinomycetota bacterium
AGGATCGTGGAGAGCCGGTGCGCGATGGCGATCGTCGTCCGTCCCTGCATCAGCGGGCGGAGCGCCTCCTGCACCAGGCGCTCGGAGGTGGTGTCCAGGCTCGACGTGGCCTCGTCGAGGATCAAGATCCTCGGGTCCTTGAGGATCACCCGGGCGATGGCCAGCCGCTGCTTCTCGCCGCCGGAGAGCTTGTAGCCGCGCTCCCCCACGATGGTGTCGAACCCTTCGGGCAGCTCCTGGATCCGGTCGTGGATGAACGCCGCCTTCGCCGCGGCCACGAGCTCCTCTTGGGTGGCGTCGGGCTTGCCGTACACGAGGTTCCTGCGGACCGTGGTGTGGAACAGATAGGTCTCCTGGGTGACCATGCCGATCAGGTCACCGAGGGACTCGAGCTTGAGGTTGCGGACGTCCACCCCGTCGATCAGGACCGCCCCCTCCTGCACGTCGTAGAACCGCGGCACCAGGTAGGTCATGGTCGTCTTGCCGGCGCCGCTCGGCCCGACCAGGGCCGCGAGCTGCCCCGGCTCGATGTCGAGCGTGACGCCCTCCAGGGTCCATTCCCGCGGGGCACGCTGCCCGTCACCGAGGTCGGACGGAGAGACCGGCGGAACACCGTCGGGGGGCTTCTCGTACCTGAACCAGACGTCGCTGAACTGGACCCGCCCGCGCACCTGCTCCGGAGGCAGGGGGATCGCGTCAGCCGCGTCGGCGATGTCGTGGTCCATGTCGAGGTACTCGAAGATCCGGTCGAACAGCGCCATCGACGTCTGGACGTCGCTCGAAACCTGGAGCATGGAACCGATGGGGAAGAACAGCCGCGACTGGAGGGTGGTGAACGCGACGATCGTCCCGCCCGTGATCGCTGCAGCGGCGGCGCCCCCACCCGACAGTACCCACCCGGCGACCAGATAGACGAGTGCGGGGGTGATGGAGAAGATCGTCCCGATCACGGCGAAGAAGGACCGTCCGATCATCGTCTGGCGGATCTGGAGGCCGGTGAGCCGTTCGTTCTCGCCCTGGAACCGGTCGATCTCGTGCCGCTGGCGGCCGAAAGCCTTCGACAGGAGGATGCCGGACACCGAGAGCGTCTCCTCGGTGATCGACGTGAGATCGGCCAGCGACTGCTGCGTGACCGTGGCCACCTTCTGCCGGGCCTTTCCGACCTTGTACGTGAGCCACATGAAGAACGGGACCATGAACAGCGACAGGGCGGTCAGCTGCCACGAGAGCAGGAGCATGGCGATCACCGTGCTGGTGATGATCACGACGTTGGACAGGATCGACGAAGCGGTGTCGGTCACCACCGTCTGAACCCCGCCCACGTCGTTCGCCAGGCGCGACTGGATCTCTCCGGTCCGGGTGGCCGTGAAGAACCGGAGTGGCATGAACTGGAGGTGGCGGTACAGCGCGTTCCGGAAGTCTTGCATGACCCGCAGGCCCACCAGGTTGGCCAGGTAGGTCTGTCCGATCCCGATGATCCCGGTGACGATGGGGATCGCCACCATCAGCGCCACGCTCCAGTACAGCGTGTGGAGGTTGGGGCACGACCCTCCGTCGCACCGGCCCGGAGGGTTCCCGAACAACGCGTGATCGAAGATCCGCTTGATCAGCAAGGGGTTCACCACCCCCAGGCCGGAGGTCACCACGATGGCCAGGCCGACGAGCGCCACCTTCCTCCGGTACGGGCGGAAGGTGCCGATCACCCGGCGGACCGTCTGCCTCCTGATTGGGCGGCGGTCCTGGTCCGGGACGGGCGCGGGGAACATGCCG
>DASPWN010000059.1:0-3033 GCA_035637835.1 Actinomycetota bacterium
TGGACTTCGACTCGAGCGACGAGGACCCTGACGGTGACTTCCGCGCCGAGGGCATGTCCATGAACGACCTGCTTTCGGCCTATGCGGCCGAGACGGCGCGGTGCGACGAGGTCATCGCCGCCGCTCCCACGCTCGAGGCGACGGCGACGAGCTCGGACGGCGGGTATACGTTTTCCCTGCGTTGGGTCATCGCTCACATGATCGAGGAGACGAGCCGACACCTCGGCCACATGGACCTGCTGCGCGAGAAGGCCGACGGAGCGGTTGGCGAGGATCCGGGTTCGACCTGATCTACTGGTAGGGGACCGATCGTGGCAAGCCTCCTGATCCGGAATGCAAGGGTCTTCACGTCCGACGACACGCGTCCGTGGGCCGGCGCGGTCGCCGTCGAGGGCGAGCGGATCTCGTGGGTGGGCGACGACGCCGATGCCCCCGATCACCTCGGGGCCGCTAGCGAGGTGATCGACGCCAACGGCGCAAGCGTGTTCCCGGGCTTCGTCGACGCACATAACCACGTGCGACTCGGGTCGAACCCGGGCGCGGTCCAGCTCTCGGGAGCCACCTCGCTCGGCGATCTTCACGCCCGGCTCGCGGCGTTCGCCGCGGGGCTCCCCGAGGATGAGTGGATCGAGGGAGAGGGATGGAACTACGGGGCGGTCCCCGGCGGCGCACCGACCGCCGACATGCTGCCCATGGAAGTGACGGGCCGCCGGCCGGCGTTCCTGTTCTCCTACGACGTGCATACGGTATGGCTGAACCGCGAGGCGATGGCGCGGCTCGGAGTGACGACCGGCGTGGACGAGCTGCCGTGGGGGCGGGCCGAGTTGGATCCCGGGACCGGAGAGCCCACGGGGTGGGTGCACGACTTCGCCATTCGCGGGATCTCCGAGAACGGTCAGCGCGCGCTGGCGAAGCACCTACCGGGCTTTAGCCCGGATGCCGCGTACGCACGTCTCGTCGCGAGCCTCGACATGGCGGCGAGGTTCGGCATCACGACGGTCGTCGAACCGCAGAACGGGCTCGATGACCTTGCGCTGTTTGTCCGCGCGCGAGAGAAGGGGACCATGCGGTCCCGACTGGTCGCGGCGATCTTCTGTGAGCCGGGCACCACCACGGAGCGGCTCGACGCGATCGAGGATGCTCGGCGCACGTACGACGACGACTGGTTCCGCGTCTCGCCGATCAAGCTCTACATCGATGACGTGATCGAGCCGCACACCGCGGCGATGTTGGAGCCGTACGCGAACCTACCGGGCGTCCGAGGCACCACGTTTTGGGAGCCGCGGGAGTTCGAGGTGGTCCTGATTGAGCTCGAACGGCGTGGGTTCCCGGCGTTCACGCACGCCACGGGTGACCGGGGGATCCGCACGGTCCTCGACGCGGTCCAGCGATGTCGCCAGACCAATGGGCCGCGCGACGCCCGCCACCAGATCGTCCACGTCGAGTGCGTGCACCCGGACGACCTCGGCCGGTTCGCGGCGCTTGGGGTGATCGCCTGCATGCAGCCTCGTCACTGCGCTCCCGACATCGTGGCCGAGTGGCGGGCGAACGTCGGGCCGGAGCGTTCACGCTACGCCTGGCCATTCCGTTCGCTTTCGGAGCAGGGAGCGGTCCTCGCGTTCTCCTCCGACTGGAACGTCGCCGAGATGGACCCGATGTGGTGGCTCTACACGGCGGTGACGCGGGCCGCCCCGGACGGCACGGGGGCGTGGAACCTCGAGGAGCGGGTGGACCTCACGACGGCGGTGCGCGCCGCCACGATTGGAAGCGCCTTCGCCAACTTCGCCGAGCGCAACCGGGGCAGCATCGTGCCGGGGAAGTACGCGGACCTCGTGGTCTTGTCGAGGGACCTGTTCGGTGTGGGGGACCCGCGCGACATCCTCGAGACCCACGTCACCCACACGATCGTCGCCGGGCGGGTGATCCACCGGGCCGAGGCGTAGCTGCCTACGCCATCCAGGCGTCGATGCGCTGCTCCACCTCGCGGAGGCGGAGCACGAGCGCTTTCATCATCGAGAGGGCGACCCTCGGGCGCTGAAGGAGAAACTCCTGGAAACGTTCGGCCGAGATCCGCAGCGCCTGGACGTCGCCATCAGCCCGCACGGTGGCCATCCGCTTCCCGGGAGCTAGGAGCGCCATCTCACCGAAGAAGTCCCCGGTCCGCAGAACGTGGAAACGGCCGCCCACGTCGACCTGCGCCTCACCGCTGAGGATTACGTACATCGCGTCGCCGTGATCGCCGATCTCGAAGATGGCCTGCCCCGCCGGGAAGGACACGGTCTCGCCCGCGCCGAAAAGCGCGTCGGCGTCGTTGGGCCCAAACCCTGCAAAGAGTCCCGTGGTTCTGAAGGAGGCCGTTCGGTCGTCCTCTTGGGTCACCGATCCCTCCTCGCGGGCGACGTAAGTCTACGGTTTCCGACCGACAAAAACGCCGTTCCTCTTGCGCGGCGACGACTCGGAAGCGTAGAGTATCGCCTCCACTCGATGAGAAGGGAGGAGCATAGATGACGATCGACGCCATGATGTTCATCGGTCTCGCCGTGCTCGCTCCCTCGACGGTGTCGGCCTAGCCGATCCGTACCTCATCGGATCCGCTGGGTCGCCCTCGGCGGCCCTTTTCGTTTTTCATCGCGAGGAGCGCCGAGCGTGGGCACGGCTGGGCCTCGACACACATTCAGGAGCAAGCTCGATGGATGGCATCAGCACAACCCCGGGAGTGGGCGAGGTCGGCATCGCCGGCAATGACATCGACCACCCCGCAACGGATGAAACGAAGGGAACGGCTCGACGTGGACGAACGGAACAGGTATACGACGTGGTTCGAGGACGTGACGTCCCTCGGTCGTCGCGTCCTGACCACCGTCCTGTTCACCGACATCGTCGGATCCACGCGCAAAGTGATCGAGCTCGGCGACAGGGGCTGGAGCCAGCTCGTCGAACGGCACCAGACCGGTTTCCGCGAGCAATTGGCTCGGTTCGGAGGGCAAGAGGTCGACGTGGCAGGGGATGGGCTCCTCGCGACCTTCGGCACCG
>DASPWN010000060.1:0-2568 GCA_035637835.1 Actinomycetota bacterium
TGGAGACCAAGGCGAGAGTGAATACGAGAACGACATGCCCACGATTCAGCAACTGGTCCGAGAAGGGCGCGAGCGCCCGCGGGGCAAGACGAAGAGCCCTGCGCTCAAGGGCTCTCCGCAGCGCCGCGGCGTGTGTACGCGCGTCTACACGACCACCCCGAAGAAGCCGAACTCGGCCCTTCGAAAGGTTGCCCGGGTCCGCCTGACCACCGGGGTCGAGGTCACCGCCTACATCCCGGGCATCGGCCATAACCTCCAGGAGCACTCCATCGTCCTTGTTCGGGGCGGCCGGGTGAAGGACCTGCCGGGGGTTCGGTACAAGATCATCCGGGGCACCCTCGACACCGCGGGCGTCAGGGACCGCAAGAAGGCGAGATCCCGGTACGGGGCCAAGAGGGTGGGCGAGTAGGGATGCCTCGTAAGGGCCCTGCCGTACGCAGGGAAGTCGAGCCCGACCCCGTCTACCAGAACCCCCTGGTGACGCAGCTCATCAGCAAGGTCCTGTACGACGGCAAGAAGTCACTGGCGGAGCGGACCGTGTACAAGGCGCTCGAGGTCATCTCTGAGCGGACGGCCAACGACCCGGTCATCACGCTGAAGCGGGCGGTGGAGAACGTCCGTCCCATGCTCGAGGTTCGCTCCCGGCGGGTAGGCGGGGCGAACTACCAGGTGCCGGTGGAGGTTCGGCCGACCAGGGGCACCACGCTGGCGCTGCGCTGGCTGGTGAATTACTCCCGCGCCCGTAAGGAGCACTCCATGTCCGACCGATTGGTGGGGGAGATCATGGACGCCTCCCAGGGCCAGGGGGCATCAGTCAAGCGACGCGAAGACATGCACAAGATGGCCGAGGCGAACAAGGCGTTCGCGCATTACCGATGGTGATCGAAGCAAACGCTCGTGCCGGGCTCTGGGGCCCGGCGGTCGTCGAGGGGGTGGGCTAGTGGCCACCTCCGCGGAGAGGATCGACGTGGTTGGAGCAGCACAGGACGTCAAGGCACGTCAGCCCGGAGGGTCCGGCAAGGACCTCGTGCTCCGGGAATACCCGCTCGCCCGGACGCGGAACATCGGGATCGTGGCGCACATCGACGCTGGCAAGACCACAACGACCGAGCGGATCCTGTACTACACGGGCAAGGCCTACAAGATCGGCGAGGTCCACGAGGGCACCGCCCAGATGGACTGGATGGTCCAGGAGCGCGAGCGCGGCATCACCATCACCTCCGCGGCTACCACGACCAATTGGAAGGGCCACTGGATCAACATCATCGACACGCCGGGGCACGTCGACTTCACGGTCGAGGTCGAGCGGTCGCTTCGGGTGCTCGACGGCGCAATCGGCGTGTTCGACGCCGTGGCCGGCGTGGAGCCGCAGACCGAGACGGTCTGGCGCCAGGCCGACCGGTACCGCGTGCCCCGCATCAGCTTCGTGAACAAGATGGACCGGACGGGCGCCGACTTCGGCCGGACGGTCCGGATGATGGAGGAACGCCTGCATGCCAACCCCCTCGTGGTCCAGCTGCCGTGGGGAAGCGAGGCCGGGTTCGTCGGTGTCATCGATCTGGTCGAGATGAAGGCGCACCGCTGGACGACGGAAATGGGCGAGGAGTGGGAGACCACGGAGATTCCGGACGAGTACCGGGAGGCGGCCGACGAGGCCCGCCACGAGCTGTTCGAGAAGCTCGCCGACCACGACGAGGATCTCATGGACAAGTTCGTCCACGAGCAGGAGCCGAGCATCGAGGAGCTTCGCCGGGCAATCCGCCGCGCCACGTTGGCCGGGGAGGGCGTTCCGGTCCTGTGCGGGAGCGCCTTCAAGAACAAGGCCATCCAGCCGCTCCTGGACGCCATCATCTACTACCTGCCGTCGCCGGTCGATGTCCTGCCGGTGCAGGGCCACACCCCATCGGGCGAGCCCGCCGAGCGCCTGCCCTCGGACGACCAGGCCTTCTCCGCCCTGGTGTTCAAGATCATGTCCGATTCGTACGTGGGGCGGCTCACCTACATCCGGGTGTACTCGGGCATCGTGCGCACCGGCGCGCACGTCCAGAACTCGACGAAGGACCGCAAGGAGCGGATCGGCCGCATCCTCCAGATGCACGCGAACCACCGGGAGGAGAAGGAAGCGGCGTTCACTGGGGACATCATGGCCGTGGTGGGGCTCAAGCACTCGACCACCGGGGACACGTTGTGTGACCCGGCCAACCCAATCGTCCTCGAGTCCATCTCCTTCCCCACGCCGGTCATCTCCGTGGCCGTCGAGCCCAAGACCAAGGCCGACCAGGACAAGCTGGGTCAGGCCATGGCCAAGCTGGCCGACGAGGATCCGACCTTCGTCGTGAAGTACGACGAGGAGACCGGCCAGACGATCATCTCCGGCATGGGCGAGCTCCACCTGGAGATCCTGGTGGACCGCCTGACGCGCGAGTTCAACGTGGGGGCCAATGTCGGAAAGCCGCAGGTGGCCTACCGCGAGACCATCCGCAAGCCGGTCCACAAGGTGGAGGGAAAGTTCATCCGTCAGACCGGCGGCCGCGGCCAGTACGGCCACGTGGTCATCGACCTCGAGCC
>DASPWN010000061.1:0-12187 GCA_035637835.1 Actinomycetota bacterium
GGTGGCGGGACGCGAAGCGCTGAGCGCCACCCCGAACTGGGGCGTCGTGTTCGCTCGCGCCGGCTACCTGCTCGTGTTCGCGACCGTATGCGCGTGGCTCGCCACGCGGGCGTTCCGCGCCTACCAGCGCTCGGTCTGAGGCAGGCGTGGAGGGCGGGCGTGGTCCGCCCCTCCACGCCACCGACACATCTTCCGTCAATCCCTGACCGGACCCCCCGCGTAGTACCTCGTCAGCCAGATCCGGGCGAACGAGCGAGGGGGAAGACCATGAAGCCACATCTTTGGACACGCCTCCTGATGGTCATCGGCCTGGGGGCGTCGATCTCGGCCCCGCTGGCCTCGGTTCCGGCCTCGGCCGCAGAGGCCAACGCCTACGTGGTGCACGATCTTGTCTCCGACGGCGCTCACCCCGCCGATACCACCGACCCCAACCTGGTGAATGCCTGGGGTCTGACCGCCGGCCCGACGACGCCCTGGTGGGTGGCCGACAACGGCACCGACCTGTCCACGCTGTACAACGCCGTCGGCGTGAAGATCGGGCTCGAGGTTCAGGTGGATGGCGGGCCGACCGGGGCCACGTTCAACGGCACCACCAGCTTCGTGGTCGCGAACGGGACCGCGTCGGGCCCAGCGCTGTTCCTGTTCGCGAGCGAGGATGGCGCGATCCGCGGATGGAACCCCGCCGTCCCGCCCCCCGCGCCGTCACACCAGGCGCAGGTCGCCGTGGATCGTTCGAGCGTCGGGGCCATCTACAAGGGCTTGGCCATCGGCTCGACACCCTCGAGCGGTCCCCTGCTGTACGCGACGGACTTCCACAACGCCCGCGTGGATGTGTTCGACGGCAGCTTCAACCTGGTCAGCACTCCCGGCGCCTTCACCGACCCCGGGCTTCCTGCGGGATACGCCCCGTTCGGCATCCAGTCGATCGGCGCTCAGGTCTTCGTCACCTACGCCAAGCAGGACGCGGATCGGGAGGACGAGATCGGCGGGCAGAGCCTGGGCTTCGTCGACGTGTTCGACATGAGCGGGGCCTTCCAGGGCCGAGTGGCGACCCGTGGCCAGCTGAACGCTCCCTGGGGTCTTGCCCTTGCGCCCGGTAGCTTCGGGCGATTCGCTGGCGACTTGCTCGTCGGCAACTTCGGCGACGGTGAGATCCACGCCTTCCGGTTGGTGGACGGGACCTGGGTCCCTCGAGGCGCGCTGCGCGGATTGGACGGGATGCCGATCGCGATCGACGGCCTGTGGGCACTCGAGTTCGGCAACGGTGCCCCCAACAACGGCCCGACCGACACGCTGTTCTTCACCGCGGGCCCCGACGACGAGAGCCACGGATTGTTCGGAACCATCAGGCTGGCCGCTTGAGCACGATGGAGAGGGCGGCGATGCACGAGAGGATCGCGGCGCCGAGCGCGAACCCTCCGGCGACGTCGGTGAACCAGTGCACGCCGAGGTAGAGACGCGAGACGCCAACGACGAGCGAGATCATCCCCGCTGCGGCACCCAGAAGGACCTTCGTCCTCGAGCGCCGGCCCGAGGCCAAGACGAGCGTGATCACTCCCCACACGGCCACCACGACCGTAGCGTGGCCAGAGGGGAACGAGTAGCCGGACACCTGGACGAGGCGCGTCGCCATGGGAGGGCGAGCGCGGTGCACCACGACCTTGACCACGTCGTAGAGCGCGATCGAGGAAACGACCGCCACGGCAAGCTGGGCGAACGGTCGGTACGAGCGACGCCGGGCGACGAACACCGCTGCGACGATCAACGCAACGGGTATGACGACAGCATTCGACCCGAACCACGTCGCGCCCTTCATGAAGCCTGTGAGCCAATGCACGCGGTGCTCGACGAACCACCGCAAGACGCCGGGGTCGAACCGAACGGCCTCCTCTCGCGCCACGACGTCCTGGAGCATCCCGCCGAACAGCCAGGTAGCGATGACGCCTCCCATGACCCAGACGCTCAGCGGGAAACCTGTCGCCCTCGCCGGGTCCACCCGGCCGGCGAGCCATGAAGCCTGGGCAGGGAAGCGCACCCGGAACCAACGGGCGGGCGGCAACGCCGCCAGGCTGTCTGCCACGGTGTCACCCCGTTCGCGAGCGGCGCGCGCGAATCTCGCGCCGATCAGACCGAGCATGATCAAGACGAGCAGCCCGAGGCCCGCCCAACCCGCGATACCGGCGACCCGCCGCCACGCGGCGCCGGCGAAGAAGCCGAGGAGCGCGAACCCGGTCCCCCAGATGATCGCGCCGAGCACGTTGAACGTGACGAAGCTCCCGTACGGGACGCCGGCCATCCCCGCCAGCCCGGGCACGAGCGCGCGGAGCGCCGCCGTGAACCGCCCGACGAACACGGCGCGTGGACCACGGCGGCGGACGTACTCCTGTGCCCGATCGAGGTGCTTGTCGAGCCCGCGCCGGATGATCGGCAATCGCCCCAGGGTGCCGTGGAGCAGGGAGCGCCCCCACCGTTTGCCGATGGCATAGCCGATGCTGTCCCCGATCGCCGCGCCGAGCACGGCCGCGATGATCGCGGCCCACAGCGGAACCCGGCCCTGATAGGCGAGCACACCACCGAGCAGGACGGCGATCTCCCCCGGGAACACGAAGCCAACGAACGCCGAGGCCTCCAAGGCCGGGATCAAGAACACGATCGCCAGCGCGGCGAAGCCGTGGAGCCGGAGGATGGTGTCTGTGACTGCGGCGAGTTGCGAGGACATCAGCTTGGCTGCTTGGTTCGGCCGAACAGTGAACTCTCCAGGATGTAGAAGGCTGCGATCGCCGCGAAGAGGATCACCCCGACGGTTGCGCTGACGATCGAGATCAGCGTCGCCGCCAGATACACCAGCGGTCCGAGCCGGTAGCTCCTGGTGATTCCTCTCACGACCTTGGGGTCGTGGTCCGCACGGAGCAGCCGCGCTCCGACCGAGGCATAGAGCCACAGCGCATTGAACAAGACCGAGATGAGAACCAGTGTGATGCCGTATGTGAGGGTCGCGGCCCGAGCCCCTTCCTCTCGGATGTGTTCCGCGATGAGCCGGGTGGGGAACGGCGCGAAAGCCACGAGCATCAGGAACCCGATGTTCAGGAACAGGAACACTCGGTCGGCCCGGTCGATCTGCGACATGACGGTGTGATGGTTCACCCAGACGATCCCGATCGTGAAGAACGTGACCGCATACGCGGCGTACGACGGCCAGATGTGGAGGAGGAGCGCTTCCAGATCACGCGTGCCCTCCGGGACCTGCGCGTCCACGTTCAGGATCAGCAGCGTTGCGGCGATGGCGAACACACCGTCGGCGAAGGTCTCCAGCCGGTTCGTGTTCATCGACCGGCCTCAGGACGTCATGGAGGTGGCGCGGGCGACCAGATCGTCGACCTCGGCGACCAGAGGTGCCGCTTTCAGCGCGCCGAACCGCTCGCGCGCAGCTCGAAGGCGCTCGGTCCCCTCGTTCTGCCTGCCGAGTGCCAGGAGGCACCGACCCAGCCCCATGAGCGCGAGTCCATGTTCCAAGACTGCGGGAAACGCCTCCCACCGGCCGGCGGCGTCCTGATACCCCGTCGATGCTCGCTCCTGGTCGCCCTCGATCTCAGCCAGCACCGCGCGTGCCGACGCCATGCTGTTCTGGTCCCTGGTGAGGTGCTCGACCCCCTGATCGATGAGCGATCGTAGGAGGCCGGCCTCGTCCGCGGCCAGACACACGCGCGCTGCGCCGTTCAGGATCCAGCTCCTCGGGCCCGGACGATCTCGCAGGAGCTCGTCCAGCTCTCTGACGAGGTCAACCGCCCCGGCCACGTCTCCCCGAGCGATCCGCCCGAGGGCCGCGACCCGGAACGCGGGCACGAGGACCTGACCGTCCCCGATCTCGCGGGCCCGGGGCAGGATCGTTCCCTCGACCACCCACGCCGGATCGGCGACTCCCCGATGAAGCAGCACGTCCTGGCGATAGGCCTCGGTGAGCACCCAGATCTGGCTTGCTCCTGTTCCCTGCACCCGGACGAGGATCCGGTCGCCGATCGCGAGCAGTTCGTCCCATTCCCCCAGGTCGAACCGAGTCCACATCGACTCCATCCGCGCCCAGTCCGCGGCGCCCGGCGCACCGCGCCGTTCCGCCAGTTCGGCGGCGGCCTCGTAGAGCTCTTGTCCCTTCGCCGGGCCGTGCTGGACCCAGGTGAGATCGCCCAGGTTGACGTGTGCAGCGGCGACCAGGGCTGCTGGCGCTGCCTCGAGCGCAACGCGGAGGCCTTCGCGGACATCCTCGAACCCGCCCTCGACGTCGCCGAAGTCCGCCCGGGCCTGCCCTCGGAACTGGAGCATCGTCAAAAGGTCTGTCTCGCTGCCGTATTCACGGACCACCGGCAAGGCCCGCTCGATGGTGCGCCTCGTTTCCGCCGCACGCCACGCGAGGCCGTAGGCTGCCGAGAGCCGCGAGTAGGCGGATGCCAGCTCCGGACCTGGGGGATGGGCCTCGAGGATACGCACCGCCTCCTCGAGCAACTCGAACTGCCGGGCGGTGTCACCTTGCGCCCACGCCAGCTTCGACAGCCAGGCGAGCGCTTCGCCCTCACCGAGCGCATCACCGGTGATTCGCGCGGCCTCCAGAGCCTCCCGGCACCACGCTTCCGCCTGGGATTGCCCTCCGGTCCCCCAGGACGAGCGCCCGGCGTGTAGGAGAACCTGGACACGATCGGGATGCCCGGGCGGGGTCAGCTCCAGGGCGCGCTCGTAGCACGCCACCGCCTTGACGATGTCCAGCCGTTCCCCCCGCTCGCCCGCCAGCATGAGGAACCGGCGGGCGTGAGACTCGAGCTCGGAATCATCGCCGCCCGCGGCACGCGCGAGCTGCAGCGCCTGCTCGTAGTGGTACGCGAGCAGCTCGGCGCTGTCGGCGACGCGTTCGCCGGCGATCCGCTCGATCCACTCCGCAGCGGCCCGATGCTTTTCGGCCCGGGCGGCGCGCGGGATCTGCCCGTACGCCACGTCGCGGATGAGGAGGTGCCAGAACGCGTACTCCGTCTCTCCCTCGATCGACGGGCGCCGGGCCGGCCGGAGCAGCTCCTTTCGCGCCAGCTCGTGCAGGCCCTCGCGAACCTCTCGGGGGTCAAGCCCGCTCCCCATCTCGACGAGCGCCCCCGCCCAGAACACCTTCCCGATCACGGCGGCGTCCTGGAGGAGCGCCTTGCGTTCCGCCGGAAGCGTGTCCAGCCGGGCCGCGATCAGGGCGTGGACCGACTCCGGAACCGGGATCTCCTCGTCGCCGCCAACGAGCTCCCACGTCGATCCACGACGCGCGAGGATGTTCCGGTCGATCAACATCCGGATGAACTCCTCGGCGTAGAGGGGATTGCCGCTCGCGCGTCCTAGCAACGCGGCCTGGGTCTCTGCGGGCAGGACCGCCTGGTCCAACAAGGCCGCGATGAGCCGCGCCGTCTCGTCGGGCGAGAGCGGGGAGAGCGACACGGCGGTGTGATTCCTCTTCCCGCCGCCCCATCCCCGCTCGCGATCGTAGAGCTCGGGCCGCGCCGTGCATAGGACGAGCAGCGGCACGCCACTCGCCCACTCCGCCAGATGCTCCACGAAGGCGAGCATGGCCGGGTCGGCCCAATGCAGATCCTCGATCACCATCAGGAAGGGGCGACTGGCCGCGATCGCCTCCAGGAAGCTCCGCCATGCCGCGAACGACTCCTCGCGCTCGGCGGAAACCGCCTCCGTTCCCAGCCCAACGAGGGGAGCCAATCGAGCCCTGATCCAGTCACGTTCTGCCTCTTGCTCGACGACCGCCTCGACGGCCTTCGCCAGCTTGTCGCCCGCCCGGCCTGGACCGTCGTTCTCGACGATCCCGGCGTGCGATTTCACGATCTCGCCGAGCGCCCAGAACGTGATGCCTTCCCCGTACGGCAGGCAACGGCCCTGGCGCCAATAGACGAGGTCGGGCTCGTCGTCGATGAATCCCTGGAACTCCCACGTGAGCCGGGTCTTGCCCACGCCCGGCTCTCCCGAAAGCGTCACGAGTTGCGGGCTCTGCTCCCGCACCGCCCGCCGGTACAGTTCTTGCA
The DNA here is from genome assembly GCA_035637835.1 of Actinomycetota bacterium. GTDB lineage: Bacteria > Actinomycetota > UBA4738 > UBA4738 > HRBIN12 > AC-69. The sequence goes on from DASPWN010000061.1 coordinate 6,057, forward strand.
GAAGTGAGAGCTCGTGCTCGCGGCCGATCAGCGGCGCCCGAGTTCCCTGCTCGACGTCGACGCCGAACCGGCTCCGGGCGGCCACGGCGCGCCAGATCCTGACGGGATCGCCCTTCCCCTTCACGGCGACCGGTTCGAGCTCCTCGTACTCGATGGACGGGCGAGTAGCTCGGTGGGTGAGCTCCCCCACCACGACCCCGCCGACGGGAGCGACCGCTTGCAGCCGCGAGGCGATGTTCACGACGTCGCCCGTGACGAATCCCTCTCCGCGCTCGGGTCGAGCACCAAGGGTCACGAGCGCCTCGCCCGTGTTGACGGCACCGCGGACCGCGAGATCCAGATCCGGACGCTCCTCGTTCAACTCCGCGATCGCGTCCGTGATGCGGAGCGAGGCGCGCACGGCGCGTTCGGCGTCGTCCTCGTAGGCAACCGGAGCACCGAACACGGCCATCACCGCATCGCCGATGAACTTCTCGACGGTCCCCCCGAACCGTTCGATCTCCCGTCTCAGGAGGTCGTGGTAGACGCGGAGCGTCGACTGGACGTCCTCGGGATCCGCCCGATCCGACCGAGCCGTGAATCCCACCAGGTCGACGAACAGGACCGAGACGACCTTGCGCTCCTCGCCGGCTGCCGGCGCCTGGCCGAGCGGTGCGCCGCAGGACGAGCAGAACCGCGCGCGCTCGGCGTTCTCCTCACCGCAACTCGGGCATCGCACGCCAGGAGTCTAGGACCGGAGGGCCGGGCCACGCCCGGACGCGCCGCCCCCGCCGAGCCACCTCGGCAGCCCCGATATGCATTCTCCCGGCCATCTGTAGTAAGACAAGCCGACAGCCCAGGAAGGGAGCGGGGAACTATGGCCAGGCCGACCATCGACCAGCTTCGCGAGCAGGTTCGCGGGGACGTCATCGCCCCGGACGACGGGGCGTACGAGGAGGCCCGCAAGGTCTACAACGGCATGATCGACAAGCGGCCGGCGGTCGTCGTGCGCCCGGTGAACGCCGGCGACGTCATCGCCACGGTGAACTTCGCTCGCGAAAGTGGGATCGACCTGGCCATCCGCGGTGGCTCGCACGGCGTGCCGGGGTTCGGCACGAGTGACGGCGGGGTGGTCGTCGACCTCTCCCGGATGAAGGGCGTCCGCGTCGATCCGGCGAGGCGGACGGCCCGGGCAGAGGGCGGCGCCACGTGGGGAGACTTGAACGCCGCGACGCACGCCTTCGGGCTGGCTACGACGGGCGGCATCATCTCCACCACGGGGGTCGGCGGCCTGACGCTCGGCGGCGGGATCGGCTACCTCGCGCGCGGCCTCGGCCTCTCCTGCGACAACTTGATCTCTGCCGACGTCGTGACGGCGGACGGTAGGTTCCTGGTGTCGACCGAGAACGTGAACGCGGATCTGTTCTGGGCCCTTCGTGGCGGAGGCGGTAACTTCGGCGTCGTGACCTCGTTCGAGTTCAAGCTGGAGCCGATCAAGGACATCTACGGCGGTCCCATGTTCTTCGAGCTGGAGGACGCCGGCGACGTCATCCGGTTCTACCGAGACTTCATCGTCGACGCCCCCGAGAAGTTCGGCGGGTTCCCGGCCTTCCAGATCGCGCCGCCACTCCCGTTCATCCCCGAGAACCGGCACGGCGAGACCTTCCTCGCGTTCGTGGCGTGCTGGGCCGGACCGCTCCAAGAAGGGGAGGCCGTGCTGAAGCCGCTCCACGACGTCGCGCCCGTCGTCGCGGAGCACGTCGGGCCTATGCCCTACCCGGCCCTCAATGCGGCCTTCGACCCCCTTTACCCTCCCGGCCTCCAGCATTATTGGAAGGCAAACTTCGTCAAGGAGTTGACCGACGACGCGATCGAGGCTCACCTGGCCCACGGGCCCAAGGTGCCGGTGGTCAACTCGACCGTGCACATCTACTCGATCAACGGGGCCTGCCATCGCGTCGCGCCCGATGCCACGGCGTTCGCGTATCGGGACGCCACATTCGCCACCGTGATCGCCGGGATGTGGCCCGACCCCGCCGCGAACGAGGCGAACATCAAGTGGGTCCGCGACTACTACGACGCCACTGCGCCGCTCTCGGAGGAGGGCGGGTACATCAACTTCATGGCCGAGGACGACCAGAGCCGGATCAAGGCCAATTACAAGGGGAACTACGACCGCTTAGTGGACGTGAAGAGGAAGTACGACCCGGACAACCTGTTCCACCTGAACCAGAACATCAAGCCCTAGGCGCCGCGTTCGTTCGCCGGGAACCGGGTGGTGGTGCTGGCTAGAGGCGAAACGCGATGAGCAGCACGCAGATCGCCATGAGGATACCGGCGACCACGTTGAACTCGTAGTGCGGCCTGGGCAGGGAGGATCTCCCGGAGGATCTCGCGGAGCTCCACCTGATGGAGCGTCTCTTGGTGTAGGTCCAACGGTCCGTCTGCATCACAGCCTCCCGATCACGGGGGCCGGATGCTAGCGCTCAGAGCAGGCCAGGTGTGGGATTTCGCCCGGTCGGCGACCTCCGGAACCTAGTCGGCCACCGCCTGCGAGTCCCACAGGCGACGCAGCGCGGCGGCCACGCGCTCGGGCTCGGCGGCGTGCGAGCTATTCAGGTGACTGAGGCCCTCGTAGAGCTCGACCGTCATGTTCGGGAACAGCTCGCCGAGCCGTTTCGCCCTCCGATCCCAGGTCTCATTGCTCAGGCTGTTGTGGCTGTAGTAGACGGGGCGGTCGAACGCCTTCAGGCGTTCGACCGGCACGTCGGCCTCGCTCAACGTCCGGACGAAGGCCGCAACGCCGGCGGGCCGATCGGCCATCCACGGGGGCGGCGGGCCCTCCCGGGGGGGTGGCGGCTCCACGCCCTCACGCATCTGCGCGCGGAGGAAGGCCGGCAACTGCTGGTCGGGAGGGAGCTCGAGCATCGGCAGGAAGACTTCTTTGATCTCCCGGAGGTCCTGCGGGCTGAAGTCGGTGGCCGGCTCGTCAAGGGCGAGCGTGAGCACGCGCTCGGGGTACACGGCGGTGAACGCCAGGGCGCACGCGCCGCCCCCCGAATGCCCGTACAGATGGAACCTGCCGAACCCGTGCTCGTCCGCCACTCGAGTGATGCCGTCGATCTCCATGTCGAGCGAGAAGCCGGGCGGAGGGACGGTCGGACCTCCGTACACCTCGAGGTCCTTGGGCACGGCGTCCACGTCGTCCCCCAACGCCTCGAGCAGGCGAGCGAACCGAAGCTCGGCCGGGGCGATGATGCCTGGGAGAAGGATCACCGGGAACCGCAGTGCGCTTGGACCTGTCACGACCGGCCAGCCTATCCTGAGCCGTCGGATCTCACGCCAGGGGGTTGTCCGTGGGGATCGAGGAGAACAAGGCGCTGGTCCTGCGGTTCTACGAGGAGGTGTGGAACAAGGGGAACGTCGAGGTGACGTCGGAGGTCTTCGCGCAAGACTACGTGCGGCACGACCTCCGGCCGTCGCAGGCGCTCCCGGGCCCCGCCGGCCAGGCGAAGATCGCGGCCGACTTCCGGGCGGCCTTCCCCGACCTTCGGATGGAGGTCGACCTCATCCTTGCCGAGGGAGATCTCGTGGCGGCGCGGTGGACGACGGAGGGGACGAACGTCGGGCCGTGGGGAGCTCGCCCCCCGACGGGCAAGCGGGCACGGTTCTCGGCGGTGAACATCTTCCGGTTCCGTGACGGGAAGGTCGCCGAGCTGTGGAACCACCGGGACGACCTCGGGCTCATGCAGCAGCTCGGCGCGGAGATCTACGCGGGCGCCGCGCCCTCCGACGAATGACGCTGGCCGCGGGGGGCTCCGGACGCCCTACGGGACGCTCGTGCGGATCGGCGCGTCCTTCACCGGCTCGGGCGCATGCCACACGGCCTCGACGTTGTTGCCGTGGAGATCGTTGACGAACGCCGCGTAGTACCGCTCCGAGTACTTGGTCCACACCCCCGGCTCGCCGCGGGCGGTAGCTCCATTGGCTAGAGCCTTTTCGAAGAACGCGTCAACGCTCGCGCGATCGGCGGCGTCGAACGCCACGTGCGCCGCCGTGGTCACCGGAGCGCCCTGATAGATGGCGAAGTCATCGAGCCCCTCAGCCCCGTAGTGGACGCCGTCCTTCTGCACGTGGAGCTCCTCGTAACCGACGGGTGCGAGCGCGGCCGTGTACAGACGCCGGCTTGCCGCGAGATCGCTCACGACGAACAGCACGTGGTCGACGACGATCCGCCTAGTGGTCACGAGTCTGCCCTCCAGCGTCGCCCACCACGGCGACGGCGTCGATCTCGACGAGCTGACCCGAATAGCCGAGGCTGGCCACACCGATCAGCGTGCTGGGCGCCGCAGCGAGCTCGGAACGCTGCACGACATCCCACACGGCGACCTTGGGTTCGCGTCCCTCTCCGACCACGTAGACAGTGGTCTTCACGATGTCGTCAGCTCTTGCCCCGGCTGCCTCCAGCGTCGCGAGCAGGTTCGCGAGGACCTGTTCGGTCTGAGCTTCGTGGTCACCCGCTCCGACCAGCCCGCCTGTCGGATCGAGCGGGACGGCTCCGGCCGTGAACACGAGCCGGGAGCCGCTGGCGATCGCGTAATGCCGGTACCCAGGAGGCTCCGCCAGCCCCGGCACGTCTCGCCGCTCGACCGTCACGCGTCGCGTCCTTCGAACTCGACCCCTGCCTCGCTGTCTCCGGACCGCACACGCTCAGGATGAGGCCATCTCGTCCATGGCCTGCTGATCGGAGAAATGCAGCCAGACTTCCGCGATCTTGCCGCCCTTGACGTGCATCACGACCACCTGGTTCTGCTCGAGGGTCTTACCACCGCGGGTGCCCCGGGTCTTGTTCAGAACGACCGCGTGGTCGTCGTTCGCCAGGATGTCGTGGTTCTCGATCTCGGGTGGGGAGTCGAGGATCTGCATCTGCTGTTGGAACATCTGCGCCATGCCGTCCTTGCCCCGGTGGTCCCCGGCCATCGCTCCTCGACCTGGGAAGTGCACGACAGCGTCGTCGGTGTGAAGGCTGAGGAAGCCTTCCATGTCACCCTTGGACAGCGCCTCGGTGGCACTCCGGGCGACATCCTCGTTCGGATGGGCCATGCTTCTCTCCTTTCGTCCGTCCGCATGGATGGGGGCAGGACGCTACCGCGGGGCGCCGGTTTTGAGCAAGCTCCTCCATCTCCGCCGTCGCTACCGGCTAGTCTCAAACCATGAGCGACGACTTCGGTGCGATGAAGGAGACGACCAAGGCCATGTGGAGCCTTGGGGACTACAGCCTTCTCGCGAAGCAACTCGAGGAGGCCTCCCGCCGGCTCGTGGAAGCATGCGGTATCTCACCTGGACAAGAGGTGCTCGACGCGGCGGCCGGGAACGGCAACTGCTCGATCGCCGCTGCCCGAAGGGGGGCCCGGGTCGTGGCATCGGACCTCACGCCTGCCATGGTGCAGCTCGGCCAGGCAAGGAGCGCAGCCGAGGGCCTGGACATCGAGTGGGCCGAGGCCGACGTGGAGGATCTGCCCTTCGAACCCGGGCGGTTCGACTGCGTGACCTCGGTGTTCGGGGCGATGATCGCACCACGGCCCGAGGTCGTGGCCTCGGAGATGTTCCGTGTGACCAAGCCCGGTGGAACGGTGGGCATGGCCAACTGGACGCCAGACAGCCTCATGAAGAAGATGGGCGATCTCGCGTCCCGGTATTCGCCTCCCCCTCCGGTGGAGGTTCCAAGCCCGTTCGCATGGGGAGACGAGCACACGGTTCGGTCTCGGTTCGGTGGCTTGGCCTCCTCGATTGAACTCGAGCGGCGCGCCCTGCTCTGGGAGGCCGAATCATGGGACGACATGAGGAGGTTCAACGAGAGCTTCGGCGGCCGGGTCATGGCCAAACGGGTGCTGCCCCCGGATGTCTTCGACAGCATGGAGAGAGAATTGGAAACCTTGTTCCGCGAGCACAACCAGGGGACCGAGGGGAGGGTGGCAATCCCGAACGAGTACCTGCTCGTGGTGGCACGCAAGGCCTGAAAAGCCCAAGAGGTCAGTCGTACTCGTCCGCGAAGTCCCAGATCCGGATGTCGCCAGGCATCAGACGCACGATCACATCATCGCCACCCAGTGATTCCACATAGGCGGCGCCCTTCTCCTCGCCGATGTACT
>DASPWN010000062.1:0-3474 GCA_035637835.1 Actinomycetota bacterium
CTGAGCAGCCTATGGGCCGCAAGTCAAATCTGGGTGCCGGACACGACGATCCTTCCCGGCGCTGGAGCCAGGTCGATGTCGAGGTCGATGGTCTGCGTGCGAGTGCCGCGACGTCTCGAGGTGTGCTCCCACCCGCCTCCCCGGCCCAACCTAACGAGCAACCGGGTTCTGCCCAACAGCCCTCATCCGGGCTCTCGTACGGGAGGGGGGTGGGGCGCCCAGGCTCAGTTTCGGGTTCTACCCAAGGCCGTGGCGGGCTGCCCCACCCGAGACCATCGTGACGGGTCTACGCCGCGGGCACCACCTCCTCGGCGATCCCGCCGGCCGCGACAGGGTCCCACGCCACGCGATGGCGGAGCACCCACCACAGCTGCCGGAGCAGCGCCGCGGCGATGGCGGTGCGGGCCTGAGCGTCGGTGAGCTTGTTCTCCTCTCGCCCGGTGAGGTGGCGGTACCGGGCGGCGAATACCTCGTTGCGCTGCACGAGCGGCCACACCGCCCGCCAGGCCGCCGTCCGCAGCAGGGGCCGTCCTCGTCCGGAGACCCTGGTCTTCCCTTGGTGGCGTCCCGAGGCGTTGTCCCGCGGACACGCCCCCGCGTGCTTTGCCCAGGCCCTGCCCGAGTCGTACCGGGCGGGGTCGCCGGTCTCCGCCAGGATGGCCGCCGCCCCCACCTCCGAGAGCCCCGGGATGTCCGAGGCGAGCTCGGCGTACCCGAACGCCCGGAGCATCCCCGCCATGCGGTCCTCCACCTCGGCCACCTGGGTGGTGGCGTGCAGGAGGTCGGCCAGGGCGAAGGCGGCCCGCTCGGCCGCCCCAGGCTGCTCCCACGGGATCTTCCGGGGGTCCGAGGTTGCAGCGTAGAAGGCCTGTATGACCCGGTGGCAGCGCCGCTCGCCGCCCACCCGAGGCAGGACCTCGGCCACTGCTGCGGCGAACGCCGGGTAGGACATGATGGCCACGACATCGGGATCGGTCGACACCGCCAGGCAGGCCAGCAGGGTCTTCGAGTCCAGATCGGAGGCGGCCTCCAGGGCGGCCGGCCAATAGGCGCCCATGAGGTCGGCGAGCTGCTGGCGGGCCGCTCCCCGCTCGACGAGCTTGGCGTGACGACGGACTCCGAGATGGCGAAGCCGGGCCCAGTCAGCGTCGGGTGCCACGACCAGGTAGCACCGGAGGTCGCGGGCCAGGTGTGCGATGAGCGTGGCGTCCTTGGGGTCGGACCGGTCACGGGTGTAGTCCTCCCGCTCCCGCTCCCTCGCCACGAGCATCGGCTGAACGCACACCAGGGTGAGGCTTCGGCGGATGCACCGCTCGAGGACCGGCTTCCACCGGTGCCCGGTTGGCTCGCAGGCCACGACGAGATGCTCCAGTCCATGGTCGGAGGCAGCCATCTGCGCGAACTCGATCATCTGATCCACGCCCCACGGGGAGCACACGAACGTCCGCCTCGCCAGCACCTGATGGCCGGGCCCGGTCACCACGACCACCTGCTTGGCCTTGGCCAGGTCGATGGCGAGGATCGCCACGCTCTCCGGCACGGCCTCGCGCAGCCGCCGGAGCTTCTCGTTTCGCCTGCGATCACCACGGGACAGTCGTCCTCCTGTAGCGTGCACCACGGGTCCTCCTTCCGGGTCGGGATGCTGTCCAGCGCCCAACCTTGGGAGAGGACCTCATGTGTTCAAGCACCTACGGGGAGTTATTAGGCCACCCGCCGGCGAACCAGGGCAACCGGCTCAGGGGTGACGGTCACCGGCTCCGGCCCGGTCGGCGCCGGGGACTCTAGCCGGCCTGGGCCCGCATGGCGGCGATGAGGATCTCGGCGACCTCCGGGCGCGAGAACTCGGGCGGGGGCTTCTTCCCGTTCCGGAGCATCTCGCGGACCTTCGTCCCGGACAGGATCACCCTGACCTCGTCGTGGTGGGGACAGGTCTTCGGCGACGCCATGCCCTCGCACGTGAGGCAGTAGAACGAGTGCTCGAACATGAGCGGGGTGATCCCCAGCTCGCCCGGCTCGAACTCCTCGAAGATCTTCTGCGCGTCGTACGTCCCGTAGTAGTCGCCGACGCCGGCGTGGTCGCGGCCGACGATGAAGTGGGTGCACCCGTAGTTCTTCCGGCAGATCGCGTGCCAGATGGCCTCCTTGGGCCCGGCGTAGCGCATGGCGGCAGGGAACACCGAGATCATCGAGCGGTCCTTCGGGTAGTAGTCGGCGAACAGCGCCTCGTAGCACCGCATCCGGACGTCCGGCGGCACGTCGTCGGCCTTCGTGGCGCCCATCAGGGGGTGCACCAACAGCCCATCGACGATCTCGAGCGCGCACTTCTGGATGTACTCGTGAGCCCGGTGGATCGGGTTCCTGGTCTGGAACCCGACGACGGTCCTCCAGCCGCGCCCGGCGAACTCAGCGCGCGTCTCGGCCGGCGTCCTCCGGTACGCGCCGAAGTCGCGGTGCTGGGGCAGGCGGAACACCCGGAGCTCGCCGGCCGCGCACCAGTCGCCGGCGTCGTGCAGCGCCTTGACCCCCGGGTGGGCGAGGTCCTCCGTACCGAAGACCGCCTTCGCCTCCTTCTCGCGGTCCCGGCGGAAGACCTCCGCGACCTCCAGCACGGCGAGGGGCGAGCTCCCCTCGTGCGAGGCCAGGGCCACGGCCTCGGTGCCGCCGATCCGCTTGACCTCCTCCTCGTCCAGCGACAGCGTCACCGGGATCGTCCACGGGAGGCCGCCTTCGAGATGCATCGTCTCGAGGATGGAGTGGTAGTCCCGCTCGCCCACGAACCCGGTGAGCGGCGAAAGGGCGCCGACGGCGAGCATCTCGAGGTCGGACAGCTCGCGGTGGTTCACCGTCACCTTGGGGAGGTTGGTCGCCTCCTCCGCCAGCGGCTCCGCGTCCGCGCCGGCGGCAACCAGGTCAACCAGCGTGCCGCCGTGCGGGGCGATCGTCTCGTGGTCAGGCATGGTCTGTCAGGCCTTTCTGGTCGGGGATGCCCGCGCAGCTTACCCGGCTTGCTTGCATCGTTTGGCCGTCGAGTATGGGTACGAACGGGCCCGCGTATACTCGCTGAGTCCGTCCCGGGGCTCCGGGAATCCGTCGACGCACAACCGAACTCGGCGAAGTCGAAAGGAACCCCATGACCCCCCCGTTCCCGGACGACCTCATCGACGACCTCAACGCCCGGTTCGAGCACGAGGAGCCACGCGAGATCCTGCGCTGGGCGCTGGTCGACTCGGACCTCGAACGCGTCGCCGTGGCGTCGTCGTTCCAGGCCGAGGGGACGTGCGTGATCGACATGGCCGCCAAACTCCGGCCCGAGGTCCCGATCCTGTTCCTGGAAACCGGGTTCCACTTCGCCGAAACGCTCGCGTTCCGCGAGCAGCTGGCCGAGCGGCTCGCCCTCAACGTGGTCGACCTGGTGGGCGAGCACACCGTAGAGTCCCAGGCGGCCACGTTCGGCGAGCGGCTGTACGAGCGGGT
>DASPWN010000063.1:0-5042 GCA_035637835.1 Actinomycetota bacterium
GCGCTGCGGTAGATCCCGCCCTCGCCGTGCAGCTCGCGGTAGCTCCGGCCGGCCAGCCGGAGCTCGAACTCGTCCGCCCGCCACCCCACGAACGGAAGGTGCGTGTGGCAGTCCACGAACCCCGGCGCGATGGTGCAGCCCTGGAACACCTGGGGATCCCCGTTGCGCAGCTCGTCGGCGGGCCCGACGAACGTGATGATCCCGTCCGCCCAGGCGATCCCGGCGTCTGCCATGACGACCGCCGCGCCGAGCTCGCCGCCCCGCCACGGCGCCGTCCCCTTCGCCGTGACGAGGGACGTGGCGACGATCGCGCCGCTCGCGGTCCCGGGCATCGCGGCTATCGAAGAGGATGGCGGGTGCCCGCGCAACCGCCGGCCGGTCCGGGAGGGGGCGACCGCACCCGTAGACTGCCCGCCGTGAGCGCCCCCGGCGAGCTGGGATACCGGGACATCCTCCGGATCCCCGAGATCCGGGCCGCGGTCGTCGGCACCTTGGTGATCATGATGGGGTTCGGGATCGTCTCCCCGATCCTGCCCCTGTACGCACGGTCCTTCGGCGTCAGCCTCGACGCGGTCGGGGTGCTCATCGCGGCGTTCTCCGTCACCAGGCTCGCGATGGACCCGTTCGCGGGCGTGATCATCGACCGGCTGGGTGAGCGGGCCGCGGCGGTCGTGGGCGCGGCGGTGGTCGGCGCCACGACCGCGCTGGCGGCCGTGGCGCCGACCTTCCCGTTGCTCGTCGTGTTCCGCGGCGCCGGCGGCGCCGGCTCCGCGGTGTTCTTCGCAGGCCTGCTCTCCTTCCTGTTGCGCGCGGTCCCCGGTGACCGTGTGGGCCGGGTCATGAGCGTCTGGTATGCGTCGTTCAACGTCGGCATCATCGCGGGTGAGCCGTTCGGCGGCGTCCTCGCTCACTGGCTGGGCCCCGCCAGCACGCTGTGGGTCTACGCCGGGGCGTGCTTCGTGGCGGCGGTGGTGTTCTCGCGGACCATCCCAGCCGTGCGCCGCGACGAGCCGCCGAAGGATCGCCCCCGAGGCCTCCGGCACCTGCGGTTCGATCGCCCGTTCGTCACCGTCCTGCTGGCGAACGGGGCGTACGCGTGGATGATCGCCGGCGTGTACAGCACGCTCATCCCGCTTTTCGGCCACGAGATCGTCCGTCTTTCGCCGGTCGGCATCGGGATCGGCCTGGCCATCGCGTCGGCCACGGAGTTCGCGGCGCTGTTCCCCGCGGGGGCGGCGACCGACCGGATCGGCCGCAAGGCCGTCATCGTGCCGTCCTACGCGCTCCTCGCCGCCTCCCTGGTCCTGTGGCCGCTCGCCTCCACGCCGGTGAGGTACATGGTGGGCCTGGGCATCTTCGGCCTCATCACCGGGTACTCCGGCGTGCCCCAGGCGGCGATGCTCTCCGACCTCACCACAGAGGACAGCCAGCGAAGCGCCGTGGCCGCGTTCCGGTTCGTCGGGGACCTGGGGTTCGTGCTCGGTCCGCTCGTCGCCGGATTCTCGGCCGACCGGCTGGGGTACGGGCCGGCCTTCGCCATCTCCGCCGTCCCGATCGTGGTCGCGCTGGCGCTGCTCCTGTCGATCCCCGAGACGCTCCGGGCCCTTCCGAAGACCGGAGAGGCCGCCGGGTTGTGACGTCTGCCTGCACGTGGTCGCTCCTGTGAGGGTCTCCGCCCGGACCGATCTCCCCGTTTCTACCGAGGAGGCGTGGCGCCGCGTCCTGGCATGGGAGGAGCAAGTCGCATGGATCAAGGACGCCCACTCGGTCCGGGTGATCACGTCCCATCGCCAAGGCGTGGGCGTGATCGTCGCCGTGCGCACCCGGGTGCTGGGGGTGCCCCTGTTCACCGACCATCTGGAGGTCACACTGTGGGAGCCTCCCCGCCGGTTGGTGATGGCGCACCGGGGCCTGGTCCGAGGCGTCGGGGAATGGCTCCTAGAGCCGGCGGGACGCGGCGCCCGGTTCACGTGGATGGAGGAGCTCCATCTTCCGGTGCCTGTTCTCGGCGAGCTCGCCCTCGTCGCGTACCGGCCGTTCATGCGCCGTCTGATGCGCCGCTCGCTCGCGAACCTCGAACGGATGCTCCACCAGCGAGCGTAGCCACGCCTCGCGCGTAGACTCCCAACCGAACCATGTCGAGCCTCACCGAGCGCCTCGAGCGGGTCCTGGAGCGCGAGGCGCCTTCCTGGGGCATCCGTCCCGTCCCCCCCGATCGCCGTCGGCTGTCCGGCCTCGACCTGACGGTCCTGTGGGGAGACCTCTCCGTCGGCCTGCTGGTGATGGTCACCGGCGCGCTGCTCGTCCCCGCGCTCGGTTTCCCGGAGGCGCTCCTGGCCATCGTGGTGGGGTCCGCCATCGGGTGCCTTCCCCTCGCGCTGGTCGGGCTGGCCGGCGAGCGGGAGGGAGTCCCCTCGATGGTCCTGTTCCGTCCGGTCCTCGGGCTGCGGGGCTCGTTCCTGCCCTCGGCCCTCAACCTGCTCCAGCTGGTGGGGTGGACGGCCGTCGAGTTCTGGGCCATGGGACAAGTGGCCAACGTGGCCTCCGCTCGCCTGTTCGGGCTGGACGCGTACCACTTCTGGCTGGCGTTCGTCGCGGTCGTGTGCACGTTGCTGGCCGTGGGGGGACCGATCCTGGTCGTCCGGCGGTGGCTGGAGCGGTTCGGCATCTACCTCCTGATCGGCTCGGCCCTATGGATCACCGCAAGGGTGCTGGCGTCGGCCGACCTCGGCGCGATCTGGCGGAGCCCTGGGCGTGGAGGCCTGCCGTTCTGGCTGGCGGTCGACCTCGTCGTCGTGATGCCGATCTCCTGGCTCCCCCTGGTCGCCGACTACAACCGGTTCGCTCGGCCAGGTGGGGGCGGGTTCGCCGGCACGTACTGGGGCTACCTGGCCGGGAACGTGTGGTTCTATGCCCTCGGTGCACTTCTCGTGCTCGCGGCGGGGGCGGGCGCCGACGTGTTCGGGATCGGCACGGCCATCGCCGCCAGCGCCGGCGGGGGAGTCGTCCTCATCGCGCTCCTCGTCGGGGAGAGCGACAACGCGTTCGCGGACATCTACTCGGCCGCGGTCTCGACGCAGAACGTGGCGCCGAACCTTCCACAGCGCGCGCTCATCACGGCGGTGGGGGCAGTGGGGTTCCTCCTCGCCCTGGCGTTCTCGATGGACCGCTACGAGCTGTTCCTGTTGTTGATCGGGTCGGTGTTCGTGCCACTGGCGGCGGTCTTCATGGCGGACTACTTCGTGCATCGCCGTGGGCGGTACGGCGAGGGAGTGCTGTTCTCACCGACCGGGGTGAACGTGCGGGCCCTCGTGCCGTGGGCGGTCGGGTTCCTTCTCTATCACTGGAGCGCACCGACCGGGCCGCTGGGGTGGATCGAGGCCATGCGGACGCTCTTCCATGACTGGCTGCACCTGCCGTTCCCCCTGTTCGATTCGGCCCTTGGGGCAAGCATCCCCAGCTTCGCCGTGGCCTTTGCCCTCTCGCTCGTCGTCCTGCGGCGAACGAGACGTCGCGGCGGCCCTACTCGTACACGGCCCGGAGGGTCGGCGGGGGGGCCGCGACCAGCAAGATGACGGCCGGCTCCTCCGAGGCGTTCTTGATCGTGAGCTCAGATCCCGCGGGCACCAGGACGGTGCCCCACTGGCCCAGGCGCTTGCGGCCCCTGTCCACCTGGATCGCCACCCGGCCGGCCACCACCGTGCAGATCGCGTCGGAGTCCGGGTCGGAGATGGGGCCGAGGCCCTGCGCCCCTTGGAGGCACACGACCTCCGACCACAGGTGGTCGGACTCGTAGAGTGGCTCGTGGCGGGGGCCGTCCTCAGAGAACCGGACGAGGTCCCGGAGGTCCTTCGCGTCCATGGGGCGCAAGCGTAGCGGGGCGCCGCTCGTGACGCCCCCGCGGCCCGGACGGATAGACTAGGCCGCTGACCTGCACGAACGAAGGAGTCGCCGTGGCCACATTCGTCTACTCCACCGACCCCCCGGCCTCCGTTCGCACCGACATCCTGGTCCTCCCCGTCTATGAGGGCCTCGAGGCCGGCCCCGGGGTGAAGGACGTGAAGGGAACCGATCTGCTGGCCCTGTACGCCGAGGCCAAGCTCAAGGGAAAGCGGGGCGAGCCTCTCCTCATCCCCACCACCGCCGGGCTCGGTGTCGCGGCCAAATCGGTGCTGCTGGTTGGGGTGGGCAAGCGGCGGGACGTCACGACCGACACGCTCCGGCGGGCGCTCGGACGGGTCGCGCCCCAGCTGGCCAAACGAAGGACGGTGGCGACCACGTTCCCACAGGTCGTAGGGCGCTCACCCGGGGACGCTGTGCAGGCGACGGTGGAGGGCCTGCTCCTCGGCTCGTACCGGTTCGACCGGTACAAGTCGGGCAAGAACGAGGACCATCCGGAGAAGCCGGCCCTGCGAACCGTCACCATCCTCGGGTCGCCCCGGTGGACCGGCCGGGCCGTGGTCCGGAACCTGGAGGAGTCGATCGCCCGGGGCGACATCGTGAGCGACGCCGTCGCCTGGGCCCGGGATCTGGTGAACACGCCCGCGGGGGACCTCACACCTGAGGTCCTTGCCGGATATGCGGCGGAGATGGCCAAGGAGGTCGGCCTCGAGTCCAAGGTCTGGACCGAACCCGAGCTCCAGCGGGGAAAATTCGGCGGCATCCTCGGGGTGGGCCAGGGGAGCGCGAACCCGCCCCGCATGATCGAGCTCAAGTACCGGGGGGGCCCGAGCAGTCAGGCCCCCATCGCGCTGACCGGCAAAGGCATCACGTTCGATTCCGGCGGGCTGTCGATCAAGGACGCGGCGCAGATGGAGTGGATGAAGGCCGACATGGCAGGGGCGGCCTCCATCCTCGCGGCTATGAAGGCCATCGCCCGGCTGAAGCCGAGCGTGAACGTCATCGCGGCAATCCCGTCGTCGGAGAACATGCCGAGCGGCTCGGCCATCCGCCCGGGCGACGTCTTGCGGCACCGCGGCGGCAAGACCTCCGAGGTGGTGAACACCGACGCCGAGGGGCGTCTGGTCCTGGCCGACGCACTG
>DASPWN010000064.1:0-2203 GCA_035637835.1 Actinomycetota bacterium
GCCAGCTCTCCTCGATCCTCCTCACCGACACCCTCGGCGCGGGGATCGGAACCGGATTGGGAGGAGCCTGCATCGCGATCGCCGATTCCACAGGAAGTCAGCTGCGGGCGGGCATCGCCGGGGCATTCGCGGTCGGGTTCGCCGCGGCCCTCGTTCTGATCGCCATCGCTCGGCGGTTGCCGGTGAGCCCGCCGACTGACTCGCCAACCTGATGCAAACGAAGGTCTGACGAATGCGACCGGTCTCGCGGGTAGGCTCGCGGTCAGGCGAACACGTGCTCGGCGATCTGTACGGCGTTCAGCGCCGCGCCCTTCCGAAGGTTGTCGCCGCAGGAGAACAGCAGGAGGGCATCGGGGCGATCAGGAGATTGCCTGATCCGTCCCACCAGTACGTCGTCCCGGCCGGCCGCCTCGAGCGGGCTGGGGTAGACGCCGTTCGCCGGGTCGTCTCGGACCTCCACCCCTGGGGCAGCCGAGAGGAGTTCCCGAGCCTCGTCCGGCCCGATGGGCCGGGAGAAGGTGGCGTGCATCGACACTGAGTGGCCGACCAGCACGGGCACGCGAACGGCGGTGGCGGCGACGTCGAGTTCGGGCAGCGAAAGGATCTTCCTCGCCTCTCGCTGGATCTTGATCTCCTCGAAGGTGAACCCCGTCTCCGGGTCGAACACGTCCACCTTGGCCACCACGTTGTAGGCGATGGTCTTGCCGAAGACCTCCCCGACGGGCAGCGCGGAGAGGTCCGGGTGCGCGAGGTCGTCCTCCATCCCATGCAGCTTCTCGATCTGCTCGGCGAGCTCCGTGACCCCTCGATGTCCGGCCCCCGAGACGGACTGGTACGAGGACAGGATCAGCGACCGCAGTCCGGCCGCCCGGTGTAAGGGGGCCACGGCCATGAGCGCGGTGATGATGGTGCAGTTCGGCACGGCGATGATGCGCGGCCTCGCCTCGAGCGACTCGGGGTTCACCTCCGGGATGGTCAGGGCAACGTGAGGCTCCATGCGGAACGCCGAGGAGTTGTCGATGCAGACCGTCCCCGCTTCGGCGGCCTCCGGGATCCATCCCTTGGCCGCGGCGCTCCCGCAGGAGGAGAGCGCCACGTCCACACCTCGGAGCGCGTCGAGCGAGAGGACCCCCACCGTGTGATCCTCCCCTCGGAATCGGACGCGCGTGCCCGCCGACCGCTCGGACGCGAGCGGGATCAGCTCGTCGATCGGGAAGCTTCGCTCCTCGAGGATCCGAAGCATCTCCCGACCGACGGCACCGGTCGCTCCGACGACGCCAACCCGCATGGTGCGGCCATGGTAGCTAACGGAAGCGCCAGGAACGCAGCATCTCCTGGAAGGGGGCCGCGTGATCGTCGAAGGTGTCGGCCAGGTCGTTGAGCGTGATCCGCCAGCCCACCTGGTCCTTGACCACCACGACCTCACGAAGCTGATACGTGGTCCCGGCGTCGGAGGCGACGGTGATGTCCCAGACCTGAGCGGCCACACCGTCGATCTCGGTGCTCGTGCCGGGGCCGGGCTTCAGCCCGGCCGTCTCGTCCTTCTGGCGGACGAAGTCGGCGAACCCACCGAGGTCTGTTCCCTGCTGGAGATCGACCGCCTCCACGATGACGGTCGCCCCCTGCGACGGCACGGCGAACTGGTCCAGCTCCACGCTGCTGCCGAACCGCGCCGGCTCGGCCGTCCATCCTTCGGGCACCGTGAGGCAGTAGCCGAAGTTCGCCGAAGAGAAGTTGGTGCCTCGGCACGGGTCGGGGCGGAGCAGCATCCACGTTCCCGCCCCCAGGGCGACCAGGACGACGGCCCCCAGGACGAAGAACGCACGCCAGCGGGACGGGCCGGTGCGCGGGACGTCCTCGATGTGCGACGGGGCTCCGGGGGCGCGGCGCGCCGGCATCAGGTAGGAGGGGGCGGGATCGAGCGAGCGGCCGCAGCTCGCGCAGACCTGCGCGGCTTCGTCGTTCGCGGTCCGGCAGGCGGGGCAGACGATCATCGCCCGTCGACCTCCGGCCCGACGTCGAGCCCGAAGCGTGTGTGGATGGCCTGTACGGCGCGTTCGGCATCGGCCGCCCGCACCACGCACGAGATGCGGATCGACGACGTGGAGATCATCTCGATGTTGACGCCTTCGGACGCGAGCGCGTCGAACATCTCCGCGGCCACGCCAGGATGGCTCTTCATCCCCGCTCCCACGAGCGAGAT
>DASPWN010000065.1:0-5509 GCA_035637835.1 Actinomycetota bacterium
CCGTGGAGTCGAGCGTCCGAAACGTGGTGACCTGTGGCACCTCCCGAACGACCCGAGTGAGGTTCTCGGCGATCGTTCGCCGGATCATCGAGATGGGTCTGACGTCGGCATCCGTGGGCATCATCACCGTCCACAGGGCCCGGGCTCCGGCACGCTCCTCCGCCTCGACGGCCGGAGCCATCCCCTCGCCCGGCGGTGCCTTCCCTTCCCCGGGGGGTGCGTGGACCTCCCCCGCTACCGGTGGGCCCGACCGAGCGGCCCGCTCCACGTCTTCGTGGGTGATCCGTCCACCCGGACCGGACCCGGCGATCCCGCCCAGCTCCACCCCGAACTCCTTGGCCCGGCGGCGGACAGCCGGGGTGGCAGGCACCGTGGCCGGGCCTGCATCCTCCTCCACCGCCCCCTCGCCGTCCTCCACTTCGAAGGTGACCAACGGCGCCCCCACGTTGACCGTCTCTCCCACCTGCCCATGCAGCCTGGCGATCGTCCCGGCGAATGGTGAGGGGATCTCCACGGTCGCCTTGGCCGTCTCAACCTCGACGATCGGCTGGTTCAGCGAGACGGGGTCGCCTTCCTTGACCAGCCAGGCGGTGACGGTGGCCTCCTCCAGGCCCTCGCCCAGGTCCGGCAGTGCGAAAACTCGCCCGGCCATCAGTGGCTCACCACCCTGCGTACGGCGGCCGAGATCCGCTCGATGCTGGGCAGGTACCGCTGTTCGAGAGCCGCCGGCGGATACGGTACGTCGTAGCCGGTCACCCGAAGGACCGGCGCCTCCAAGTAGTCGAACGCCTCCTCCATGATCCGGGCGGCGATCTCCGCGCCCATCCCCAGGGTGCGAGGCGCCTCGTGCACGACCACGACCCGGCCGGTCTTCCGCACGGACTCGGCGAGCGTGTGGAGGTCGAGGGGGACGAGCGAGCGGAGATCGAGCACGCGGCAGGAGATGCGTTCACGGGCAAGGACCTCGGCGGCCTCCAGGCATCGCGCGACCATGGCCCCGTAGGTGACGAGGGTGCAGGCGTCGCCCTCCCGCCGGATCCACGCCCTGCCGATAGGGGGCCCGTCCACCGCGAGCTCGCCCTGTTCCTTGGCCCAGTACCGGCTCTTGGGCTCGAGGAAGATCACCGGGTCGGGGTCGGCGATGGCGAGTGCCAGGAGCCGGTAGGCGTCCAGCGCGCCCGAGGGGACCACGACCTTCAACCCTGCTGTGTGCGCGTAATAGGTCTCCGGACTCTCGCCGTGGTGCTCCTTGCCCCGGATGCCGCCGAACGAGGGGATCCGGATGACGATCGGCATCGAGGTCCGGCCCCGAGTGCGGTTGCGGTACTTGGCGATGTGGCTGACGATCTGGTCCAGCGCCGGATAGGAGAACCCGTCGAACTGCATCTCGGCGACGGGCCGCCAGCCGGCGAGCGAGAGGCCCACGCAGATCCCTGCGATCCCGGCCTCCGCAATCGGCGTGTTGAACACCCGTTCCGTGCCGAACGCGCGCTGCAGGCCTTCGGTGACGCGATACACGCCGCCGAGCTCACCGACGTCCTCGCCGAACACCAGCGTCCGAGGATCGTTCGTCAGGGCATCGCGGAGCGCGGCGTTCAGTGCGGCGACCATCGTGTACTCAGCCATCCGGGCCATCGGTCGCCGATCGCCGATCGCGCTCCAGGCTCTCGGGCGGCTCCGCATAGGCGAAGGCGAAGAGCTCCTCGGGCGGCGGCGACCCGAGCGAGGTGATCCCGGCCCGAACGTCGGCCACCCACTCCTTCGCCTCGTCTTCGCAGTCAGCCACGAACGACTCGTCGGCGATCCCGGAGGCTAGCAAGTGCTTCAGGTAGCGGTCGATGGGATCGCGCTCGCGCCATAGCCTGACCTCGTCCGCGCTTCGGTACTTCGTCGCGTCGTCGGCGGTGGAATGCGGTCCCATGCGATAGGTCAGGGCCTCGATCAGCGTGGGCCCCCCGCCGGCCCGGGCCCGTTCGGCCGCCGCCCTCGTCACCGAGTACACCGCCAGGACGTCGTTGCCGTCGACGAGCACGCCGGGCATGCCATACCCCTCGGCCCGCGCGTGGATCGGCCCCGCCGTCTGCTCCCTGAGCGGGACCGAGATGGCCCACCCGTTGTTCTGGCAGAGCAGGATGGCCGGGGCACCGAACACCGCGGCCATGTTGGCCGCCTCGTGGAAGTCGCCTTCCGACGTCGCCCCGTCGCCGAAGTACGCCAGGGCGCAGACGGGCAGCCCGTCGAGCCTCGCGCCCATGGCCCACCCCACGGCGTGCACGATCTGGGTGGCGACCGGGACGCAGATCGGCGCGAACCGGCTGGCGATGGGGTCGAACGGTCCCCCGTGCCAGACCCCTCGGTGGTACTGGAGGTACTCAACGACGTCGACACCGCGGGCGACGGCCGCGGCGAGTTCGCGGAAGGACGGGAACACGAAGTCGTCGGGCTCCAGGGCGAAGGCGCTTCCCACCTGGGCCGCCTCCTGGCCCTCGAACGGCGGGTATACGGTCAGCTCGCCCTGACGCTGGAGGGCCATGCACTCGCGATCCAGGCGGCGGGACAGGATCATCAGACGCAGCAGGTCGCGAAGCTCGTCCGGCTTCAGACCAACGTCGGTGTCGCCGACCGCGGTTCCGTCGGGCGCGACGAGCCGCACCAGGGCGGCGTCGTGCGGGTCCTCGTGCATGGCCATGATCATCGACCTCGAACGGCGGCGGGTGTGCGAGAGCATATATGCTGCTCGGCGACGTGGTCCCGTGCGCCTACCTCCGCGCGTTCCAGCCTCTGGAGGCGTTCCCGCCCGATGAACAGGCTCGCTAGGAGCGGTACATCGTCGGTGGAGGGATGCTTCGCCGGCCCCGCCCCTCATACCGGCAGTGGATGAGCGGCCGGCGCCTCGGCGTCCTTGCCGCTTCGGAATCCGACGGCGCCGATATCCGCATCGACAAGGGCGCCTACTTCGTCTGTCCATGGCGGACCAGGCTTCGGGTGCTGGCCAGCCTGTTGTCCTTCCGCGAGAGTGCACAGTTCGAGGGGAGCGACGCCTTCGTGAGCGACCGGGAGGCCCGCCGGGCTTCCAGGGAGCTGGCCAGGATCCGCCGGCGCGATCCGAAAGCCGTCTCGTTCATCATGCAGAGCCCGTGGCACGTCCCCGTCCGGTGGTTCGTGCTGTTCGGGGACGGCGACCGGCGGCTCGAGGAGCACGGCGTCCGCCATCGACTCCGGTACCTGACCACCGTGCGCAAGGCCGCGCGTCGGGCCGAGCGGTCGATCCCCGGGCTCCGGCGGACGGACTTGGGGCCGGTGGCCGACATGATCGTCGAGCTCTACGAGTGGCTCGCGGCCTTCGACCGCCGATCCCTGCTCGAGCTGGACTACGGTGGCCTGTGCGACCTCATGACCTGGGACGAGCTCGATGACGATCATTCGGCCCGCGACATCCAGGATGCGCTGAAGGCCCTCTCGTCCGAGGAGTTCCCGCGCTCGGCCGAGCTGTACCAGTCGGTCATCAGCCGGTGGGCCGAGGTCCGGGGCCATGAGACGTTGAACTGACGGCTCTCGCCCATGCCGTGACCTCGTGGCCAGGGGCAGAATCGAACTGCCGACACCGCGGTTTTCAGCCGCGTGCTCTGCCAACTGAGCTACCTGGCCAGACATGGTCGCGCCGGCGCGAGCGCCGGCGCTCCCAGCGCGGGTGACGGGATTTGAACCCGCGATTACCGCCTTGACAGGGCGGTGAGGACGGCCAGGCTCCTCCACACCCGCGAGTCTTCGGTTGTGTGCCCCCAACGGGATTCGAACCCGTGTCGCCGCCTTGAAAGGGCGAAATCCTAGGCCGCTAGACGATGGGGGCTCCGGGCGCTTGCGGCACCCCCGCCCCCGGCCCGGGGGCAGCCCCCGAAGTATAGCTTCCGCCGGTAGCCCGTCGGAGCCGCTTCAGGCGGGAAGGGCTCTCGCCGATGAAATGGCATGCGGGCGCTGCTGGAGTTCCTGGGGATCGTCGCGCCCGACACCACCCGGCGCGTGCCGATAGCCCTTCCCGCCTGGGCCCGATGGGCCGTCCAGGTCCTCCCGGTGGTGATGGCACTGGTCTCCCTGGCCATCTACGCCTTGATCCGCGTCGTCCTTTTCTGACCGCCCGGCGGATCCAAGCCTCAGCGTGTCGTGGGGACGCAGGTCTGCCCCCGACCCGCATTCGAGGACGTGACGGACCCCACGACGAGGCATGACGATCTTCGCCCGTCCGACCGTCAGGACTGCCACCACGCGCAGCCGCGCGTCGAGCAGGGCCACCGAGACCGGGAACCGCATGCCGAATGTGTGGATCGAGCGTGTCCTGGGGATGAGGAACGCGTGGCATGGCTCCATCCGGTCGCGCCCCCGGAGCCCGCGCATCCGTTCGCGCGGGCCCGTCGGCACCTCGACCCACCACCACCCGCCACGCGGATCCCGCAGGACGATGTCCCTCACGTGGCGGCACGGTACCCGCCCCCACCGACATCGAGGGCCGCGGTGCGACCTAGCCGGGCGGGATGTTCTGGTTCAGCTTGAAGAGGTTGTCCGGATCGTACGTGCGCTTGAGCGCTTGGAGGCGATCGTACTTCCGCGCTCCATAGGCCTGGCGGATCCGGTCCTCACCTTCGTCCATCAGGAAGTTCACGTACACGCTCGTGTGGTAGGGCTCGAGGGCCGACCAGAAGCTCCTCGACCACTCGCGTTCCTCGTCGAATCCCTCGCTCGTCGCCGTGGTGGCGTTGATATTGAGCGTATGCCCTGCGACGCGGCCGTTGAAGGCCGTTTCGTCCTCGCCCACCCGCTTGATCGCGCCCCCGAGGTGGAAGATGGGGAAGGCCGTGAGTGGGGACGTCATCCGAGCCGCCCGGTCGGCCACGATGTCGATGATGTCGTCGGTCAGGGTGGCCAGGTCGCAGGACCGGAAGTAGTACCACCATCCGTGAGGGAACGACGGGTCGAACATGGCCTGATGGGTGAGGAACGGCTTCGGCTCGCACAGGTCGAGGAGCGGCGACCCGAATTCCCTCATCGGGCGCACCACCTTCTCACCGTCCTCCACGGGGCCCGCGTAGCAGCAGGTCACCGCCACGACCGGCACGCCGTGCAACTCGGGCGGGATGACGGGGAGCGGCGGGGCCTTCCGGTGCACCACGATCGTCGTGAGCTCGTCCGGTACGTCGGTGATCCAGTCGCGGTAGAAGCGCAGGACGTTCGGCGACTCCTCCATTCGCCAGAAGATCGGCCCGGCGAGCACGATGGGGCCCAGCGCGTTGAGTCGGAATTCGAACTCGGTGACGATGCCGAAGTTGCCGCCGCCGCCCCGAACCCCCCAGAAGAGGTCCGCGTTCTCTTCCGCGCTGGCCTTCACGAACTCCCCCCCGGCGGTGACCATGTCCACGGCGAGGAGCTGATCGATCGTGAGCCCGTACTTGCGCATCAGCCATCCGATGCCGCCGCCCAAGGTGAGGCCGGCCAGCCCCGTGTGCGTGACGATCCC
>DASPWN010000066.1:0-1603 GCA_035637835.1 Actinomycetota bacterium
ACCAACGAGGGGACCAAGACCCACGAGTTCGTGGTCCTTGCCACCAAAACCCCCGCCGACTCGTTCCCCATCGTCTCCTTCGAGGGGGAGGCCAACCGGATCGACGAGGACGCCAAGGGCGTCTCCAACGTGGGAGAGACCGGCGACATGGACCCCGGGACCACCACGGCCCTCACCATCGACCTCGCCTCCGGGCATTACGCCGTGGTGTGCAACCTCCCCGGGCATTACGCCATGGGGATGCACCAGGACTTCTGGGTGGCGTAGGGGACTCCCCTGTCGAGGGACTCCTAGGCGTTGACGCATCGAGGGGAAGGGACCCCCCAGGTCCCACGTTGAACGGGCCAAACGACCCTCCATCGCGCCCCGGCCCAACCTGCACAGTGTGGACTGATCTGTCCACCGGATGATGCGGACGGGCACGGCTCAGTCCCCATCGCAGAGAGAGGAGAGCCATGAGGAGCAAGGCAATTGTTGTGGCCACAGCGGCTTTGGCGATGCTTGCGTTCGCCGCATGTGGCTCCGAGGGATCGAGCAATGGCTCCGAGGGATCGACCAAGGGCGATGGGGGCACTCAGGTCGCGGTCACGCTCGACGACTACTCGATCGAGCCCTCGTCGACGTCAGTGCCGGCCGGTGACATCACGTTCAATGTCGAGAACGTGGGCGCTACCAAGCATGAGATGGTCGTGATCCGAACTGACGTTGATGTTGCCGACATCCCGGTCGAGAACCACGAAGCGAACGAAGAGGCGCCCGGGATGACGCCGATGGGAGAGGTCGAAGATGTTCAGCCCGGCGCATCGGCGGAGCTCAAGCTCACGCTCGAGCCCGGCAGATACCTGTTCCTTTGTAATATCGCGAAGCACTTCGAGCGGGGGATGGTGACCGAGTTCCAGGTGTCTTGACGGCGACTGAAGCTTCGCCAACCCCTGCTGGGAGGGTTCGCATCCGGTCGACGTCATGGTCGTCCAGCGCCGGGCGGTCCCGAGCAGCGCCCCGAGCGGCGCGAGGGCACCGGCGGTGGCGCCGGTCATGGTTCGACGGGTGGTGCCGCCCCGGTCGCAGCGAGGGTTCGCAGGTCGCGGGGTCTCGCTTCGGATCAGACCGACGGTCATGGCCACACGGAGCGCCACGAGGATGCCGGCCGCAGTGCTCAGCACAGCGACAGGCCGCAGTGATGCCGGAATGACCTGCAGCTCACCCGGGAGGCTTTATCGAACGTGGGACGTCATGCCCAGGCCGCGCCCTGTCGTATATCCCTCTACCGGAGCGACGACCAGCTGATGATCGAGCTCGACGACGATGGGCAGGGCTTCGATCCCGAGACGAACAGGCGCGGCGATGGCCTCACGAATATGCAGGAACGGATTCGGGCTCTCGGGGGGACGCTCTCCATCCAGAGCTCGCCCGGCAAGGGCACCACGATCACAGTGGCGTTGTCCTCGTGACCCTCCACTCGGGGACGAGCGAGTACAGACCGCGCACCGCCCGGAGAAGGGCTTCGCGGGTGGGATGCCGCCGGAGGCGGATCAGCTCCCCGGGAACCTCGTCACCGTCCCGGGACCCCAGGGTCACGACGGGCCGGCCCGATACGAGGTAC
>DASPWN010000067.1:0-4070 GCA_035637835.1 Actinomycetota bacterium
CGACCGCAGCTCGATCCGGTCACTCAGGTTCTCGCGAACCCAGGAGGCGGCCACGAGCGACGCGCCGTCGGCCTGCTCGCGCGTGTTCCAAAAGCTGATCGATACGCACGTCTTGTCGCCCACATCGGCCACGCCGTAGCGGACGAACCCGGGCTGCGACTGGAACTTGTGGAGCATGCCCGTCTGGGCAGCGTCGGCGACCTCCCTGAAGGTGCCATTGGTGATCCCGTAGGTTGCGACCCGTACATGTTCCATTGGTGCTCTCCCTTGTTCGGTGGTGTGCCCCTGACCGCCGTGCACCGGCTGGAACCAGATCGAGAGCAGAGACGCTCGCGGTATCAGGCCCTGCGCCGGGACTCAGCCAAAGGGCAGAATCGGAAGAGCGAGCCCGTTTGATCGGTAACTCCCCTCACTGACGGGGCCGCATCTCGCTTCAGTATACGTGTTTGAGCCGGGCGCCCCCTAGGATGCGGCCGTGAAGGGAACGCTCGCGCGGACTCGTGACGCGCTACGAAGCCAGGACTTCCGGCGGTTGTTCGCCATCCGGCTGGTGAGCCAGTCCGCCGACGGGTTCTTCCAGGCCGCGCTGGTCGCGTCGGTCGTCTTCAACCCGGAGAAGCAGAGCACCGCCGTGGGCTTCGCCATCGCGACCCTTCTCGTGTCGCTTCCGTTCTCGGCGGTCGGGCCGTTCACCGGGGTGTTCATCGACCGGTGGTCCAGGCGAAAGATCCTGGTGGTGGCGCCCTGGATCCGGGCGGCGGTCGTGGGGCTCGCCTTGCTGAACCCCCGGACGGTGGCGGTGCCGTTCTACGTGGGCGTCGTTCTGGTGTTCTCGGTCAACCGGTTCTACCTGGCCACCGCACAGGCCGTGGTGCCCCGCCTGGTCCCCACCGAGGACCTGCTCATGGCGAACTCGATCGCCACGGTCGGCGGGACCGTCGCGCTCCTGGCCGGCGTGTTCGTGGGAGGGTGGATCTCCGACGTGTTCGGCAATGTGCCGGTGATCGTGGCGGCCGGCGCGATGTGGCTCGTCGGCTCGCTGATCGCCACTCGCATCACGACGAGCCTCACACCGCATCACCCGCCGGCCGACGCGGTGACCGACGAGATCCGACGGGTGGCCCGGGAGTTCGTGGACGGCGTCGGTCGACTGGCTCGGACCCCCCGGGCGGTCGGACCGATCACGTCGATCACCCTCGACCAGTTCGGGCAGGGCATCATGCTCGTGCTGTCGCTTTTCGTCTTCCGCGAGCTGTACCGGGAGGGCGTCGGCTCCTTCTCCAATCTGATCGGCGCCGGCGGGGTCGGCGTGCTGGTGGGGATCCTCACCGTGGGCAAGCTCGAGGAGCGGTTGGCCAAAGAACGGATCGTCGCCGGCGCGTTCGTCGCGGGGGGAGTCTGCCTGCTGGCGCTGTCGCTCCACCTGACCGGCCTCACCTTGCTGCTCGGCAGTTTCGCCGTGGGCTTGACGTTCGCGTGGAAGAAGATCCCGGTCGACACGATGGTCCAAGAAGCCATCCCCGACGGCTACCGGGGGCGTGTGTTCGCCGTGTACGACGTCTCCTACAACCTGTCGAGGGTGATCGCCGCGTTCGTGGCCATCGCCATGCGTCGCTTGCTCGGCCCGGAGGTCTCGGTGGCCCTGATCGGGCTGGCGTTCGTCCTGTACGCCCCGGTGCTTCCGAGGTGGATCGCCCGCACGCCCGAGCTGGTCGTCCGGTTCTACGAGGGCGGCCGAGCCGAGGAGTGGCCGCGAGCCGTGGTGTGGGGTGGCGTCGAGGAGCGCGCCGAGGTGCAGCGATCGTGGATCGAGGAACGTGACGGCGAGCGGCGGAGGTGGTTCCGGCTGGCCCTCGAGGACGGAACCGTGATCGAGGTGTCCAGGCCCGAAGGCGCCGGGGCCTGGCGCCTGGAGCGCGAGCTGACCTAGGCGGTCGCGGTCTCTTCGGTCGCCAGCCTGGGGTCGATGGAGCCGCCCGAGACGGGAACTCCGACGACCTCCGGGCGCCTGGCCGCCGCGACTCGTGGGCGACGGAGCCGAAGACGGGACAGCATCCACAGGCCGGCGAGGCCGGTGGCGATAGCGACGAGCCCCCCGAGGGCGATCCCCATCCTCGGACCGAACCGATCGGCGACCCACCCGGCGATGGGCGCGCCGATCGGCGTCCCGCCCAGGAACACCATCCCGTACAGGGCCATGACTCGGCCTCGCATGGTGGCTCGCGAGCTCAGCTGGAGGGTGGAGTTGCCGGTGATCATGAACACCATGCTGACGATGCCCATCGGCACGAGCACCAGGAGCTCCGCCCAGAAGGTGGGCGCGGCCGCCGCAAGGATCGAGGCCACACCGAACGCGACGGCCGCCACGGCCAGGCGCCGGGGGTTCGGCTCCAGCTGGCGGGCCATGGCCAGCGCGCCGAGGAGCGACCCCACGCCGAGGACGGAGAGCATCGTCGCGTACGTGCCAGCGTCGCCGTGGAACACTCGCGTCGCAAGGACCGGGAACAGCACGGAGAAGTTGAACGAGAACGTGAAGATGACGGCCATCCACGTGAGCGGCAGCAACAGGCCGGGGGTCCGCCGAACGTACGCCAGGCCCTCGCGGAGCTGCCCCTTCCCGCGCACGGGGACGACCTCGCGATGGAGCTCGTCCGGCCGCATGGCGATGAGCGCCGCGATCACGGCGACGTAAGAGATCCCGTTGAACAGGAAGCTCGGGGCGAGCCCGACCGTCGCGATCAGCACGCCGGCCAGGGCCGGGCCGACGATGCGCGTGCCGGTCATGACCGCGCTGTTCAGGCTGACCGCGTTGGTCAGGTCCTTCTGCCCCACCATCTCCGCGTAGAAGCTCTGCCGGGCAGGGTTATCGATGGCCGTCACGATCCCGGCGAACAGCGAGAGCCCGTAGACCATCCACAGCTGAGCGACGCCGGCGAACACCAGCACCCACAGCGCCAGCGCCTGAAGGGCGAACGCCGTCTGGGTGCCGATCAGGATGACCCGCTTGTCCCGTCGATCCGCCAGCAGGCCGGCCCACGCGCCGAGCAACAGGATGGGGCCGAAGTTCAGGGCAAGCTGGATCCCAAGCGCCACGCTGCTCCCGGTCAGCTTCAGCACCAGCCACGCCGCGGCCACCGACTGCATCCACGTGCCGGTCACCGATACGAGCTGGCCCACGGAGAACAGCCGGAAGTTGCGGGAATGGGAGACCGAGTGGAACGTGCGGTGGACGGCGAAGCCGATCTTGGTCACGACTCGCCTTCCACCAGTTGGTCCAGGATGGCGGCCGCCTCTTCCAGGACGATGAGGCGGTCCGGCTCGAGCCGGCGGAGCCGCTTGGCAAGGTAGGCCTCCTTGCGCTTTCGGGTCTGGGCCAGGGACCTCGCTCCGGCAGGGGTCACCCGGACCCACGCCACACGCCGATCGTCCTGATCGACGCTCCGTTCGACCAGCCCCGTGTCGACCAAGGAGGCCACCAGGCGGGTCATGGTGGGCGGTTGGACCTGCTCGACCGCGCACAGGTCGCCGATGGTCATATTGCCGGCCCGCTCGATCGTGGACAGGGCCGACAGGAGCGAGGGGGTGAGGCCGGGCTCGGCCTGCTGGCGAAGCTTGCGGGCCAGCCGGGTCACGCCCAGGCGCAAGCGAGAGGCCAGCTCGGCGGTGTCGATGGGGGCAACGGTGGAGGTCACGATCTCCCAGTATAGTTCGCAAAGCTAATTAGTGTCACGAACTATCTGGGGGACCCCTGGTTGGGGGAACCGTCGAAGCGGCGGTGCCGTCTCTCCTGGGTTCGGCGTGCGACACTGAGACACCGGACGGGAGCGGGAGCTGGATGCACGTGCGGACGTCGCTGGTCGTCGGATGGTCGATGGCGATGCTCGCTGTCGCCTGCACGAATGCAGGCAGCGAGAACTCTGCCTCTCCTTCGCCGGCGCTCGAGGACGGCCGGCACTTCGGCTACATCCAGTCGGCACAACTCACGTCTCAGCCGCAGGTCATCGTGCTCAACCTCGCCTACCTGCTGACCGGTGACGAGGCGAACCAGGCCGCAGCCGACCGGGGCATGG
>DASPWN010000068.1:0-17509 GCA_035637835.1 Actinomycetota bacterium
CAGGAGCCAGGAAGCAACCCGCCGCCGCATCGCCGAGGCGGCCCTGAAGCTCCACTCCACGGTGGGACCTACTGCCACCACGATCAGCGCGGTCGCGGAACTGGCCGGGGTGGAGCGCCTCACCGTGTACCGGCACTTCCCTGACCAGGATGCACTCTTCACGGGCTGCTCGAGCCTGCACTTCGAGCGTGACCCGCTTCCCGACCCCGCTTCGTGGCAGTCGATCCGCCACCCCGAGCAACGGCTCCGAACCGCCCTCGGGGAGCTCTTCGCGTACAACCGCCGGAACCCAAGGCTGCTCGCCAACCTCAGGCGCGACCTCGATGCCCTCCCCGCCCTCGTCGCGAAGAGGCTCGCCAGTGCTTCGAGCGGTTCGGCCGAGGTGCTCATGGACGGGTGGGGAGCCCGGGGCTCGAAGCGGCGGCGGCTGCGGGCCGTCCTCCGACACGCCGTCGAATACGAGACGTGGCGTTCCGTTGTCCAGGACGGGGGGCTCACGGACGCCGAAGCGATCGAGCTGATGGTCGGCCTGGTGAGACTTGCCGTGAGGTAGGAAGCAACGACGGGGAGCGAATCTCCTGTCCCCGGCGATTCGACCTTCAAGCAGCTCGCCCCCATGAACAGCGGTCCGCACAGAGTGTGGGTCCGGGCTCGCCTTGGTGCGTATGGTGTGATCTCCGCCTCCGCTTGGTTTGCTTGGAGGGGGGCGCCTTTCAGGGCTCGAGTCTCTCGATGCTCTTGACCCGATCGATGCGGCGGTCGAACGAAGCCACCTTGCCCATCCCCGAGGTCTCGGCTGACGCGCAGACGTATGCGTCGGCAAAGTCAAGCCGGTCGGCTTCGTACAGCTCGATCGTTCGCAGCAGCAGCAGCTTGTGATCGGGTGCCACCGAGGGAAGAGCGAGCAGAGCGCGAGCCGCGTCAGCTATTTCCTTTCGTGGCCGCCCGTAGTAAGGACTCAAGTGCGTAGAGGAGTTCGGCCACGACGAGATCCGTGAGGATAAGCTCGCTGTCGCCGGCGAGGAAGGACGTTCGTGTCGAGCAGTGCCCTCATCGACGCGGGGCACGTTTCCGCCACGTCTCAGAACGGGCGAGGCAGCAAAGAAGCGCGTGGACCCTGATGGATCTCCCCATCTGATGCCGCCACGCTCCCGGTCCTCGTCGGAAACCTTGGCCTCCGCGTGGTGCGCGTTGCGAGTCGGAGATTGCGCTCAGTCGCCAAGGCTAGACACTACTTCCACCTGCACGAACGCGCTCGACGCCTTTCGTCCCTTTCGTCCGGTTCGGGCCGGGGGCACGAACCTGTGCAAGCGCTCCTTGTGCAAGCGCTCCTCTCGTCAGCGATCACCTCGTCGCTTCAGCTCGATCCTCGGCCCCTCGATCAGCACGTCCCGGTTCGGATTCTGTACCGCTGGGCCTACTCAGGTCAGGGGCATGTTCAAGGTTCGCGCGGGCCAGTGGCCCCGCATTGGCCCCGCGGCGTACACCGGGCCGTCACGGCTAAAGCGCTCGGGCCGGCTGCCAGAACCAATTGATTCGCGTCTGCGCTCTTCGCCCGGGCATTGCCCGCTGAGGCGTCAGCGCAGGTGCTCAGGCGCTCCAAGGGAGACCTCGAATCGGTTTGGCCAGCGAAGCAGGCAGGCGGGTTCGATTCCCGTCCGCCTCCGCTACGGATCGCGCGCTAACCAGCGCGTTTGCGACGAAGATGGCAGCCAGCCCGTCCGGCCGGAACCGCGGCCGCGGGCCCGGATAACCAGTTAGCCACACCAGTCTTCGCGGAACTGGACAAGTCTTCCTTCCTCCTGCTTTTCGGCGTCGTCCTCGCCCAGCAGTGGCAGCGGCTGACCGGTGGCCATCCTGGCACCGAGCCGTGACCCACCCGCCCGAGCCGCACTCCGTCGGGCTCCGCGAGTCCGGCCTTCCTGATGTTCTCCGACGGAGAACCTCGGACCGAGTGCCAGCACGGGTGCCGCCGAGACGATCGAACCGGGGCTCGGGGGCGGGCCCATCATGGAGCCCTCCAGAGCTCCCCGCCGGTCGAAGGGCGCCTGGCGCTGAAGAAGGCGGTTCCCCGAAGATCCGCGAAGAACTTGGGAAACGAACCCCTGGTGCCGGGGTAGATATCCGCAACGAGGACGGTTCCTGCTTTGGTCCCGTCGCTCCTCCACGGCTCGATCCCGTGCGCGCCGTCGTACGCTCGGAAGTAGAAGATCCGTCCAATCACGAGATGCCAGGCGGGCCTGGACGAGCCCTTGCCCGGCCGGATGTCCTTGACGAGGACGGTCCCCGCCTTCGTGCCATCGCTCTTCCACAACTCGTTTCCGTGCTTGGCATCGTCGGCATCGAAGAACACGGTGCCCCCGACATCGCGAAGGAACGAAGGGTTCGAGCCGCCCGGCCCCGGCACGATGTCCTTCACCATGACGGTGCCCGCCTCGGTCCCATCGCTTTTCCACAGCTCGCCACCGTGCGTGCCGTCATCGGCACCGAAGTACAGCGCTCCGGAGTCGACGAGCCCGGGAGAGGAAGATCCGGGCCCGGGATTGATGTCCTTTACCAGGACGGTTCCCGCCGCGGTCCCATCGCTTCGCCACAGCTCGTCCCCGTGCGTACCGTCATCGGCATCGAGGAACAAGGTCCCTCCCACATCCTTGAGGAACCCTGTGCCCGAGCCGGCCGCTCCTGGGTTGATGTCCTTCACCAGGACGGTTCCCGCCGCGGTTCCGTCGCTTCGCCAGAGCTCGTCCCCGTGCGTGCCGTCGTCGGCAGGAAAGTACAAGGTGTTCCCAAGGGCGACGGGATGCGCGATGCCCGAGTCTCCCGCTCCGGGATCGATGTCCTTCACCATCACGGTGCCGGCCGCGGTCCCATCGCTTCTCCAAAGCTCCTGCCCATGCGTGCCGTCGTCAGCGACGAAGTACAAGATCCTCCCGAGCGTAGCCAGCGGTCCGATGCCCGAGCCAGCCGTTCCCGGGTTGATGTCTTTGACCATGACTG
This sequence comes from Actinomycetota bacterium, assembly GCA_035637835.1. Lineage (GTDB taxonomy): Bacteria > Actinomycetota > UBA4738 > UBA4738 > HRBIN12 > AC-69. The sequence continues at coordinate 2,998 of DASPWN010000068.1, forward strand.
TGCCCGCCTCGGTCCCATCGCTTCTCCACAGCTCGTTGCCGTGTGTGGCGTCATCTGCACCGAAGTAGGCGGTTCCCCCGAGGTTGGCGATGACCCCGATGCCCGAGCCCGCCGTTCCCGGGTTGATCTCCTTCACCAAGACGGTTCCCGCGTCGGTCCCATCGCTCTTCCAGAGCTCCTGCCCGTGCCTGCCGTCGTTGGCGGAGAAGTACATGGTGCCGTCGACCGTGGCGATCGGCCCGATGTCCGAGCCCGCCGTTCCGGGGTTGATGTCCTTTACCGTTCCCGCCGGGAGCTGGCGCTCGGCGCCGCTGAAGGCGCGGATCGCGGCTCCGATGGCGGCGGTCGCGAGGATGAGTGCTATGGCAGCGGATGCGATCCTCCGGCGGCGCTGCTTGTGGTCCCGGCGACGGAGCAACCGCTCGAAAGCGCCGGGCGGCAGATCGACGGTGCTGGACTCGCGCTCGAGGATCTCGGCGAGCTCATTCATCGATGCTCTCCATGGTCTTCTTGAGCGCCGCCCGGCCCTGGAACGCCAGGGCTCGGACGGTCGCCGCGCGAATGCCGAGCGCGCGCGCCGTCTGTTGAGTGCTGAAGCCCAGCATCTCCGTAAGCACGAGCGCGGCCCGCTGCCGCGGTGAGAGCTGCGCGAGGGCCTTTCGGACGACGTGGCGGTCGTCAGCGATGGCGAACTCGTCGACCGCGGGCCCAGCACCCAGCGCTCGCTTGGCGGCCATCATCGCTCGCTGGTATCGACGCCGGAAGACGTTCATCGCCGTCCGGTACAGGTACGCGGTTGGATCGTCCAAGTCCTGGGTGCGATCCCAGTGCTCCCATAGCTTCAGGAACGCGTCCTGCATGATCTCCTCGGCCTCGGCCCGGTTCCCGGTCACGAGCCACAGCCGTCGAAACAGCGTTCGAGACTCCGCCTCGTAGAACGACTCGAACGAGCGCTTGTCCGCCACCTCAGGGGGGCGCGCTGAAACAAGACTCGAGGGCTCGTCCACCTCGGGAGATGGATACGCGGCGGCCGCGTTTCGTTTAGGAGGGTGAGGGAACTTTGGGCTGCCCGAGCCCAACATCGACGCCGAAGCCTCCTACGGCCTTGAGCAGAGTCCCAGCCTACGCCCCTGCCGAGATCCGGAATCCCGAACAGGCAACTGAACGTGCCACCGTTTGGAAGTAGCCGGATTGCCTCTTCTGACCACCGGGATACTTCTTGCACGCCGCTCAAGGGCTCACCGGTTCGGCCACAGCGTTGGTCTTCGGGGCAGGACCTAAACGTTTCGTGGTTCCCACGTATCCATCTGAAGACCTATTGGTCCTTGGGGTGCCTTGAGGAGGGGATTCAAGTAGGCGTAGCCGCCCGCGCGGAGGAAGCGAGCGGCGAGGCGCTTTGTGGAGTGCGGCGGGCAAACGACGGAAGCCTTGCTTGCGGTGCATCGAGAGATGTGTCGTCCGATCAGAGAGGTGGGCATATGACTGCTGATCGCGGTCACCCTAGGCCGCGATCGCCCCCCGGTGGATCGGGAATCCTGTTGCCCGCGGGCAGAATGTTAATGCGCCCCGGGCGGGCTCTCCGATGGAACCCAAGTGGTACATGCGCCGCACCCTCGGAGGCCGGCCCCTATTCGCAGGAGCGGAGGAGACCGATGAGAAGGCTGTCAGCATCCAGGGCCTCAACGGCTGTCGCCGTGGTGGCCGCGATCGTCGCGGTGCTCGCAGTGATGTTTCCGGGGCTCGGCTTCGGCCAGACCACCTCGAGCCACGGCGGGTCGCCGAGCGACGTTTACACCCAAACCGACCCTAACACCTGTCTGGCCGCGGGCCGCAACGGCCAAACCGCCATGGAACAATTCTTCGACCTCGCAGCGGAGTCGCACGTCGTGGTCTACTTCACGTCCGAGTGGGCAAGGTTGAACATACGCCAGGAGGGTCACATCAGTATGGGGTTGGATGGACGACCCGAAACTGAGGTGCCGTTCGAGGGGTGGCGGTTTTCTGGCACCGTAAGTACCCGCACGAGTGGGACGGTGATGTGGACGTTTGACAACGTCGCCCCCGGACACCACAGAGTGAATGTGTTCGGACGTGTTTCCTCAGCGGGAGATACGAATACCTCCGCAGACCTGAACGCGTGTGCGCTGACGGTGTTCGTGACTCCGGTTGCGTAGTGCGCCGATGATATGACCGGTGTCTTCTGGAGTGGTACGCGGCAACCTCCAAGGCCCGAATGAAGACCGGCGGGATTGCTGGGTCGTCAGAAGAAAAGGAGAAGAAGGGGTTGGGATCGTCCACCCAGCCTGGAGCTTCGACGGAGCCAACTACCCGGAACGAATCCACATCGAAGAGGAGGATCCGACCCCCGCTCGGCGCAGCCCAAGAGTCGCGTGGCTCGCGTGAGCGAATCGCATAAGACACCGCACACCGGCTCTCCGAGGCGTCGCAACGAAGAGCATTGATGAAACTACCGGATCTGTCGTTGCGCAGCCGGACTGCGTCCGTGACCGTCAGCCGAGCGGGGTCAAACCGGAGAAGCTGGTCGTGCTGACCGATCCAGACCTCATTTCTCCTCGGCAAGAACTCCACCGCGGTGGGCTCACCCCACCCAGAGCCGTACGGGCGGTGACGGCGTCATCGACCACATCGACGACGAGCAGCTTCTCTCCGTATCGCGTGTGCGACAGGAGGACCGTCCTGCCGTCCCCGAGGGGGGTCAGCCGGTAGTCGTCACCGTCACCCAAATGGGGGGGGAACGACATCGAGGCGGTGCACCGCGACGTCTCCTCCACCCGGCCGGAGGACGAGCGGGAAGTCGCACCGACGAGGACGACCGTCCAGAGGGACCAGCGATGGCGGGACCTCCCACGCAGACGAGTCGCCCTCGAGTTCCAAGCGATCATCTGAGTGATCCTCGCGACAGCGATGTCGGTAAGGGGGTCCGCGAAACCTCGGATGATCACCCGAGGCAGTTTGCCTTGACCAACAAAGGCATCCGCTTCTGGAGCCTCTGGCCCGTCGATCGGCTGACGGATAAGGGCGAAACGACCTTCCGGCCAAGGAACGAGGGAGAAGAATCCAGTCGGTCCGACTGCATGGTCCTCCACACGATTCGACGCGATCCCGACGATTCGAAGCGGGGGACCCAACCATGATGCCGCGAGAACCGTCCCAAACCCATGTGGTCATGGCCTACGGTGCTCTCGTCGTGTCTCACGACCAGTCCAGACACGCCCAGAGTTCTCCTCCTCGAGAGATCGCACGGTCCTGAGCCGATTCCCGCAGGCTCCTCTCTCCAGGTTCCGGCGGATCACGATGCTCTCTTCCGGCGTGGGCTCAGACCAGGATAGGCGGATGGCCCCCCGCCGTTGGCACCTGGCGAGGGGACTTGACCGCTTGAGTGACCGCTCAGAAGACCGCTCGACGGACCGCCGGCAAGTGCCCCTGTCATCTCGGGGCCGATGGACGTGAGTTCCTACGCGGCCGTTTGATTCTGGAGGGCCTGAAGGAGCGGAAGGCGGTTCACACATCGTCCAGCTAGGTCTACTTCCAGGGCTTAGTCGAGCTCGGTGCGCAAAGAGGGCCCGAAGACCTCGGAGAACTCCGCCCCAGTGACCCTCTGGTCATTCACGTATTGAGGCGAGCGAACAGCCATTCACACAACACGCCAGCGAGTTGTACCGGCTAACCCTCCTTCCGGATGCGGTACGCCGCGGCGTCCTTGCCATCCTCAATGAGGGCATCGAGAGCCGTCTGCGCCTCGGACTTGCTGGCAAAGGACCGAATGGTCACCCATTGAGTCCGATCTTCGTGACGTCGCTGAACAACGAATCCGCGGCGTCGGCGCGCGGCCTTTGCGGCCTGCTCACTCCACAGCCCGGCCCCGAACAGCTCTTCTGATGGCGTACCCATTAAGCAAGCTCCTAGCCGCGGCCCGTCAACACCATCGACGATTCAACACCATGATCAGCGTGGACTCAACACTAGAAGGCGACATGAGTGGTGGGTATTGCCTTGCACCCTTACAGCTGCTCCCAATGAGAGGCGGGCGGATTGAACGATGCAGTTCGGGAGTGCGGGTTTCAGCGATCCTCAACGTCATGAAGGTGCCAATTGAAAGGGAGACTCCGGACCTCAGCAGGGTCACCCGTCCCGATGATGTTGCGGAACTGCATGGCCCGCTCGAAAGCCTCATGCGGGCTCACTGCATCCACGAACAGCGTGAACGACACGGCGTAGCTACGGCCTTCCTTCATCCCTGGCCCAACGTCAATGATGCCCAGCCCTTCGTACAGCTCTTCCTCGTTTGTTCTCACCCTGCCCCCCGGTGTCATGGCCCTGGACTCATTGCTTGGGTATCTCGTTCCCTCTGACAACCGATCCCACACCTCTTCTCTTCCACAAACTGGAAATGGCTGGAGTGGATGGCAGACCGTGGGCACGGCCTGCTTGCTCTCGGCGGAGCCGGCGGCCTAGGGTAGCGGCGAGGCCGCTCGTGGGAGTGGGTAACGCCCGCCGCCGGGAGAATGGGGCGGCGCAACTGGACCGGTCCGCCCGCCACGCGCTGTTGCTCGTCCCGATGGCGTCCATCGATGGGGGTCGCGCATGGAAATGGCTCCAGGTATTCACCGCATCGGGGACAAGAGCATCATCAATGCCTACCTCGTCGAAGAGGCAGGGCAGGTCACCGTCGTCGACGCCGGGGTCTCCGGGCTCTACGGCGCCCTCCCACGCGAGCTCGCATCGATGGGTCGAACAATCGCGGACGTTCGCGCGCTTGTCCTCACGCACGGGCACAGCGACCACATTGGCTTTGCCGAGCGCCTCCGCGTCGATCGGCAGGTCCCCGTCTCGATCCACGAGGCGGACGCAGCCCTGGCTCGTGGCGAGGTACCGAACCCCGCGAAGGGCTATGGCCCGACGAAGATCGCTCCGCTCATGGGGTTCCTCTGGTTCACCCTCCTGCGCGGTGGGCTCCGCACACGGCACCTTGGCGAGGTCTCCACCTTCGGTGACGGTGCGACCCTGGACGTGCCCGGGAGCCCACGCGTGATCCTCACCCCCGGCCATACGCCGGGTAGCGCAGTCCTCCACCTCCCGACGCGTAACGTTCTCCTGATTGGCGACGCGTTCGCGACCTACGCCGTGACGACGGGTGCGCGGGGCCCGCGGATCGCTCCGTTCACGGCCGACGCAGTCCGAGCGCTCGAGTCCTTGGCACGGATCGAGGATGTGCCCGCCGACCTGGTGCTCCCCGGACACGGTGAAGCCTGGACCGGAGGTGTCCGCGAAGCCGCACGGCTGGTCCGCCAGGCCGCTGTGGCGAGCAGCTGAGCGGCACCGATCCTCGTCGCCCTGGCTGGCGCTTCCGCCAACGCATTTCCGCGTTGTCGAGTCGCGTCTACGACCCCGCTGCTTCCGGGCGGCGCCCTTCGGCGAGTCGCTGGACGAGAACGCGCATGACGGCGAGTGCGACACCAGATCGCTCGCGAAGCATGCTTTCGAACTCGTGACGGCCGAGCCGGATCGTCCGGACGGGACCATCGGCGATGAGCGACGCAATCCTCGGAGCCTGCGCGATGAGCGACATCTCCCCGACGACCTCCCCCGAGCTACGCCTCGCAATCTCGCGCTCGGATCCCTCTCCGCCCTGAACCACACGAATCGTGCCCTCGATGACGATATGGAGCTCCTCGCCGACTTCACCCTCGGCAGCGATGACCTCGCCATCGGCGTAGCCGCGCTCCTCGACCAGTTGCGCGACACGCTCGAGGTCCGCTGGCGACAGATCGGCGAACAGGGGCACCTTGCGGAGGAACAGGACGCGATCGACTACCGAGAGTGCCGTGACGGAACCCGGCATGGAACCTCCTTCTCGCCTGGCACGGATGACATCCGCACACTGCCTGATGAACGGATCCTCGTCCGCCAGCGCGATGGACAACCACTCGCGGCTCGCGCTCGGCGGCGGACCCACCGGTTCCCAAAGTGCTAGGAGCGGACGGAGGAGCGCCGGATCGCTTGCCGTCTCGAGCGTCTCGAGCGCGGTGGCTAGCTGCGCCGAGCCGCCATCGAGGTTCTCGATCGCGGTCTCCATCGCTTCTCGCCTGGTTCCCAGCATGGTGGCGGCCCACAGCCCAGACCGGGCGATGCGACGCCCGCGGTCCAGGATCGCGTCGCGGACGAGTCCCGATGCGTCGTCCTCCGCCAGGATCATCATCGCGCGCGCGCGATCGCGGGTGGCTCGCCCGGCCGCTGACCGGACGAAGTCTCGCACCCGATCACCCTTGCCGTTCACCTCGGTCCTGCGAACAGCCTCGACCGCGGCCTCCGCCGTGCGCGAGTCCTCGAGCGCCTTCAAGATATGTTCCAGGCGATCCGCTCCTGCGGAGCCGAGTGCCCGTCCCGCGGCGATCCGAACGCCTGGGTCGGGGTCCGCGAGACCAGCGAGCGCCGGTGCCAGCGTGCGGTCGGGCGCCGCCTCGGCAAGCCGCTCAAGCGCTGCCGCACGGACTTCGGGGGCGGGGTCTGACAAGAGCTCGAGGGCCAGCCGATCTGCCCAAGTAGCTGGGGCGAGGGAAAGTTGTTCGATGGTGGCGCGCCGAACGCTCTCGTCCGGATGCGCGAGCAGCTCCCGAAGCCGGGACGCCGGACGGTCGTCGTCGATGAAGCCCAGTGCCCGTGCTGCGGCTGCCGCGGCGACTGTGGAGTCGAAGTCCTCGATCATCGAGACAACGGCATCGCGCCCGGCCGGCGTGGAGTCGTCGAGGGCCCGGATGGCGGCCAGCCGAACGATCGGGTCATCGTCGTGGACACCGTCCACGACCGTCGGTGGCCGGCGCTCAGTCGGCAGGTCGGCAAGGATCTGGAACGCGACCCGCCGTTCGCGAACGTCCGAGGACCGCATCGATTCGGAAAGGACGCGTGCCGAATCCGCATCCATCATCAGCGCGATGGGCGCCTGCCGTGTCAAGGGGCGCTCGAATACCTGTGGTCGCCCGGCGCGGAGGGCTTCCGCGAGCGCGCCTGCATAGGAACGGCGCATACCGATCGTCGCGAGGACCGTCAAGGCGGCGGCGGCGAGCCCGATCGCTGCGAACTGGCGAAGGGTCAGTGCATTCTGCCCGATGATTGCGACGAGGCCGGCGATGACCGTTCCGACCTGCGTCGGGCCACCGTTCAGGAATGCGCGCGTCTGGTCCCGTCTCGACTCGGGAACGACGTTCGTCAGCGTCTCCCAGCCCGGCGATGCCACCCCCTGAAGCCACGTGCCGAGCGCGAAGCGGAGCGCCACGAGCGTCACGAAGCCCGACGCGAGGAGCAGAACGCCGAAGGCGGCCGTGTACAGGACGGGTAGGACGATCACCATCGCGGCCACACCGAGCCACGCAAAGAGGCGGTTCGTTACGAGCATCGAGACGAGGAACGCCGCCAGGGTGACGCCGGCCCAGAACAACCCAAAGAAGCCGGCGAGTTCGTCTGCCTTCGGGAATCGTTCGCTCGCGGCTCGCGCGTAGGGCAGGTACAGCAAGTAGAACAGGATCGAGAAGAAGACGGCCGCAACCGTCATCCACACGAGCAGCCGCGATCTGCGGACGAAGACAAACGCTCCGAACATGTCGCGCAGCGCCGACGGACGCCTCCGCGCGACGCGCCGCACCGGCGACGCCATCCTGGGCCCCAGAACGAGGCGCGAGAGGAGGAAGGCCGCCCCCAAACCGCCCGCCCACACCAGGAGCAGGTTCTCGGCGCCGATCATCCGGGCCAAGGGCCTCGTCAGGACGCCCCCGATGACCGAACCGAGGATGCCGCCCGCCGCGAAGATCGGGAACAATCGCTTCGCCTGCCGAGTGTCGACGACCGCGCCCGCGACCCCCCACAGCGATATCCCCAGCAGGAGCGTCCCGAGCACCGCGGTGACCCAAAGCACGAAGTAGATCCACCGGACGTTCGTGAGGATCAACGCACGTTCGGCAAGGAGAACTGCGCCGAGAGCGAGGGGCGTAGAAAGGTACGCCCGACGAGGGCCGAGCCTGCCCAGCGTTCCGGTGAGGGCGAGCATGACGACGAACGAGGCACCCCCCTGGAGCAGGTACATGATCGGGAGCGCCTGTACCCCGACCCGATCGAAGAACAGAGCGTTGATCCCGCTCTCACCGACCGCGAACGACATCATCGCCACGAACGCCAGGGCGACCACGAGTCCGGCAACACGACCCTCACCTTTCTGGATGCGTAGTAGGCGCGAAGCGAGTCCCATATGACCTAGCACCTCGTCAGGGGCAGAAGGCGTTACTCGGCATGATCCGGCACGGCTTCGAAAAGCTTCACGGGTCGGGCGATGCCCTTCAGCTCGAACTCCCCCACCTCGATCACCTGGAAACCCTTCGGCGAGACGCTGCGGACGAGGTCATCTCCGACGAATACTTGCCCGGCCCCGGCTTGCGACGCGATCCGGGCAGCGATGTTCACCGTGCGACCGAAGTAATCGCCCTCGTCGTAGATCATCGGTCCCGCGTTCACGCCGATGTGGGCCGGTGGGAGACCATGCGGGCGGACGTCCTCGACGATCTCGAGGGACGCTCGGACTGCATCGCCCGGATCGCGGAAGTGGAAGAGCACCCCATCGCCGAGCATCTTCACGACCTCGCCGCGGTGCCGCGCCGCGATCTCGCTCACGAGCTGCGCGAGCGTCAGCGAGACTTGGGCTGCCACCTCGTCACCGGCCTCCTCGGTCAGCCTCGTGTAGCCGGAGAGGTCGGCGAACACGACCGCCTCGACACCCGGAGCTGGCCTCTGACGTATGCCCGCCTCTTCGAGCGCCGTCTCAATGTGATCGAACTGGTGCTCGGCAAAGAAGGTCTCGGCGTGACGTCGAAACAACCAGCCCAGCATCTGCTCGCCCGAGTGGCCCATCCGGACTCCGACCTCGCGGAGGGCGGCTTCGAACGCCTCGTTGTCGCGGAGGCCGCGGCGTCGGAACGGCTGTTCGATCGTGTTGTGGAAGTAATGGGTCTGGAATTGAGCTACGCGCCGCGCGCTGTCCCCCCAAATGCGCACTGCACGCAGCACGTCGCCCTCGCCAACGCCAGCTCCAAAGAGGACGGGAATGGCCTTGATCATTGGGTGATCTTCCTCTCGCACCTGCTCGTCGGAATGCGGGCGCGGCAGACCGATGGCCACATAGAACCTCTGCAAGGTCTCGAAGGGGATCCCCATTTCTTCGCTGAGCTGCGCGAACGTCTGATCCAGGCGAGGGAAGCGGCGCACTGCGCTCTCAACGTAGCCGAGGGACAGATGTCCGGACGCCAACGCCTCGGCGAGCCCGTCCGCGTCTATTCCCTTTGCTTCCAATTCCAGGACGACCCGCGCTCGCATGACGTCGCGACGGGGAAACGTCCCACGTTCAGGCTCAAGGATGCCGAGGTCCGCCAGCTCTCGAACGCGTTCGACGCTCGTGCCCGCCCGCTCGGCGAGTTCGTCCTCGCTTAGCCGGTCGCGCTCCATGCCCGACGGAGGGTCAAGCGATGTACGAGATCGGATCGGCCACGAACGCATCGTGGCAGGCCTGAGAACAGAAGTAGTACATCTTCCTCTCGTACTCGGCCGTCGACGCCGCGTCGTCTGTATCGACGCGCATCCCGCAGACGGGATCTGTGGCCATCGCCATGGCATCCTCCTTTCGCCGAGCCCCCATCCTCGTAAGCGTGCAGCCTTCGGTTGGCCGAGCCTACGCTCCATGGTTAATACCCGGAGAACAGCACCTTCACGTCGGGCCGATCCAGGAAACTCGATCTGAGTTCTTCCTCTTCCACGCTCGCAGCTATCTGGTCGACGAGGCGCCGGGCTTCGGCCCGGAGCTCTCTCGCCGCCTCCACGTTCCCCTGGACGTCAAGGATCTCGCTCAGCTCCCGAACGATCTCCCACAGAACTCGCCGGTGCCCGCGCGTCTCCGCCTCCGACCGGGCCTCGCCGAGCACGCGTTGGGCCTCGTCGCCCATCCCTGCCGAGGCGAGTGACATTCCCTTGAGCAAGAGGGCGTCCGTTGCCAGGTGCCGGACCTCGAGCCGGCGCAACTGGTCGAGGATCGTGTCGGCGATCTCAACGGCGCGAGCGTGCTCACCTCTCGCCAGGGCGATGCGGCCGCGGACGAGCGCGACGTGGATGGTGGCCGCGGACCGAAGGGGATCCGGGAGTAGCTCGACCTGGCTCCCCCCGACGGCGGCTTCGGCCTGGTCGAGCTCGCCGCCAAGAAGGTGGAGCTCCGACTTCGCGCCCATCACCCATGGGACTGCGATCTGCATCCTCTCCCTCGCCACGTCGAGGGCGACCCGCACGAGCTCGTGGGCCCCCTCGAGATCGCCGAGGTACGCGTGGACGTACGCGAGCTCGGCGCGGGTGGTCGCCTGCGGAGGGATGAACCCGGCGGGCTCGGCGATCGCGATGCATTCCCGCATCATCGCCATGGCCCTCCCGAGCTCGCCGCGATCCACGCAGATGCCGTAGATGTTCATCAGGCTGTACGCCTGGCCCCACAGGTTGCCGATGTCCTGGGCGATCGCGTGGGCCTCCTCGGCGAGGGCGAGCGCGTGCTGGTCGTTTCCGGCGAGGCGGGCGACCGCCGCCGAGCTCGCGAGGTTTTCGCTCAACATCGGGAGGTTGCGGAGCTCGCGCCAGAGCCCCCGCGCCTCCTCCAGGCTTGCGCGTGAAGCACCCAAGCCACCGATCGCGACGTAGGGACGCCACAGATCGTTCAGCGTGAACGCCATCTGCTCGCGCGCGTTCAGCTCACGCGCGATGGCGAGCGATCGCTCCCCGGCGTCTACGGCCTCGTGGAGGTCTCCACCGCCGTACACGTTGAGGATCATCAGGTTCCACAGGGTCTTGGACTCGGCCACGCGATCGCCCAGCTGACGTGCGAGGTCGAGCGTGCGTTCCGAGAGCGCTCGACCGCGCTCGGCATCGAACTTCGGGGTGGGCGTCGAGAACAGGGTGGCGAGCGCCAGATCGGCGCCCAGAACGGCAGACCCGTCGCCCGCATCCTCGGCGAGCGCGCGCCAGGACTCGTCGTTGGCAACGGCGTCGTCGTAGCGCCCCGCGAGCTCGAATGCCCGGCCGCGACTCGGGAACAGACGGAGCTGCTCCTCTGAACGCTCGAGCCGCCGAGCGGCGTCGATCGCGTTCGTGTAATGGGTCACCGCGTCGGCATTCGCGTAGAGCTTGGCCGCGTGATCGCCCGCGAGGGTGGCGGAGCGGAGCGTCCGGTCGTCGTCGCCGGCCTCCTGGAAGTGCCGAGCGAGCAGGGACGCGAACTCCTCGATCCGGTCGCTGTACAGCTCCTCGAAGACCTCGCCCACCTGCCGGTGAAGCGCTCGCCGGGTGCGGAGCAGGATCGTGCCATACGTCGATTCCTGGGTCAGGCTGTGGTGGAAGGCGTACTCACGCTGGGGGATCCGCGCCGTCTCCGTGATGAGTCCCGCCCGCTCGAGGGTTCGTAGATGCTGGTCGAGGTCGTCGCCACCGGCCGTGACGGCCCGCAGGACGGGTTCGGGGAAGGAACGCCCGATGACCGACGCGAGCTGCAAGGTTCGTCGGGTAGCGTCGTCGAGCGTGTCGAGCCGCGCCGTGATCAACGCCTGCAAGGTGGTCGGAATCGTGAGGTCGTTCTCGGGATCGGATCCCTGTTCGATGACGGCTGCTGCCAGTTCCTCGACGAATAGCGGGTTGCCCTCCGTCCGCTCGATGATCTGGGTTCGAACGGCGTCGGAATGGTCGCGTTCGGGCAGCAGCTCGTCGATCAGCACGCCGCTCTCCTCGTCGGTGAGCGGAGACAGCACGATCTCGGCGGACCGGTGAGGGTACTCGGTCTCGAGCCACTGCTTCAGCCGCCACGACGGCGCACGCCGGTCGGGTCGGAACGACACCAGGAACAGGCAGGGCAGCTCGTCGACGAGCTTGGCGGTCTCGATGAGGAGGTCCATGTAGGCCTCGTCACACCAATGCAGGTCCTCGAACACCAGCAATCGCGGTTCGGAGCCGAAGAATCGGGTGGATCCGACCACCAGGTCCGTGATGGCGCGCTTGAACTCCTCGCCCTCGAGCAGGTCCTCACCAGGCTCCCCCACTCCGAAGAGCGATCGCCAGACGCGCATGTGCGGTTCCAGCCACTCGCCCGAGTCCTGGATGATCCGCGCGAGTTTGGTCCGGACGACCTCGGGAGGGTCCGTGTCGTGTACGCCCGCGATCCTCGCCACGTTGCGTCGATACTGCGCGTACGGTCGCGCCGTGTCGTACGAGACGCACTGCCAATACTGCCACATGCGACTGAGGTGCCAGACGTCGTCTTGGGTCTGAGGTCGATGACGATCCCAATGATCCTGGACCTCTTCGATCAACCGGCTTTTGCCCAGACCAGCCTCCGCGATCAGGGACACCACCTGGCCTCGTCCGTCGAGCGTCTCGTCGATGGCGCGCCGGAGCTCCGTCATCTCGCGCTCGCGCCCGACGAGCGGCGCCACACGGCCACGGAACATCGGCCCCAATCGTGCGTTCCTGGCCACGACGCGGTAGACCTGAACCGGCTCAGCCTTGCCCTTCACTTCGACGGCGCCACGCGACGCGATCTCGAAATAGGGGGCGACAAGGCGTTGTGTCTCGGCCGTGATCTGCACGGTGCCGGGCTCGGCCGTCTGCTCCATACGGGCTGCGACGTTCACCGCGTCGCCCATGGCCGTGTACTCGAGTCGAAGGTCCGAGCCGACCTCCCCCACGACGACGGGGCCGGTGTTGATCCCCACGCGGACGTTCAGGTCCAGATCGTGATCGGCCTTCATCCTCTCGCGGTACGCGCGGATCCCCTCGACGATCTCCACGCCGGCGGCGACCGCCCGCTGCGGGTCGTCCTCGTGGGCGATCGGCGCTCCGAAGAACGCGAAGATCGCGTCGCCCATCAGCCGGGCCAGCGTGCCCTCGTAGCGATAGACGGGGGCGATGAGGTTCTCGTACGCCCCGTTCATGATCTCGGTCCACTCCTCGGGGTCGAGCTTCTCGGCCATTGCCGTCGAGCCCACCACGTCGCAGAACAGCATGGTCACGATCCGGCGCTCACCCCGCATCGACCGGCCGGCCCGCGCAGCCTCGAGCTTGGCGAGCATGCCTTTCGGAAGGTAGGACTCGAGTCGCGTCTCCCGCCCCATCGAGGAGGCTCGCTCGAGCCGCGCTCCGCAGTTCAAGCAGAACCGAGCTCCATCCGGGTTCGGGTTCGCGCACTCGGGGCAGACCATCGGCCAACGATAGCCCGGACCCCCGGACGCGTGTCTCGCCTCGGACTCGAGCTTGACGTCCTGGGCTGCTACCGCTACCGGGAGGGTTCCTCGCCCGGCAAGCGGAGCCCTTTCAAGAGCAACGCGTTCACCGCCACGAGGAGGCTCGAGCCAGACATCGAGAGGGCCGCGATCTCGGGTCGAAGCACCAGCCCGAAGGCCGGCTCGAATACTCCGGCCGCGATCGGTATCGCCACCGAGTTGTACCCGATGGCCCATCCCAGGTTCTGCCGTATCTTGCGGAGCGTTCCACAGCCGATCGCGAGGGCGGTCGGCACGTCGAGCGGATCGGAGCGCATGAGGACCACGTCCGCCGTCTCGATCGCGACATCCGTGCCCGCGCCGATGGCCATACCAAGGTCGGCCTGGGCGAGCGCAGGGGCGTCGTTGACGCCATCCCCGACCATCGCCACCTTCTTCCCCGCCCTCTGCAGCTCCGCGATCCTGGTCGCCTTGTCGACCGGAAGCACTTCGGCGATCACCGTCTGCACGCCGAGCTGGGCGGCGATCCGTTTCGCTGTTGCCACGTTGTCGCCTGTGAGCATGACCACCTCGACACCGGCATCCCTCAAGGCGGCGACGGCCGCGGCGGATGTCGGCCGAGGTGCGTCGGCGATGCCGATCAATGCCACCGCCGCCCCATCCAGGGCCACGCAGACCACGGTGCGCCCGGTGGAGGCCAGATCCTCACGACGGATCTTCAGGGAGCCGAGGTCGACCCCTTCCCGGTCCATCAGGCGTACGTTCCCCACCGCGACACGATGGCCATCCACGAGGGCGATCGCGCCGTGTCCCGGGACGTTCTCGAACTTCTCGGCACGAACGTTCGGGATCCCCTTCGAGACGGCGTGCTTCACCACGGCTTCGGCAAGGGGATGCTCCGACTCCCGCTCGACGGCAGCCGCCAAGCGAAGGACGCCGTCCTCCGTCATCCCGTCCACGACCATGTCGGTCACCTCCGGCTCCCCCCTGGTGAGCGTGCCGGTCTTGTCCATGACAACGGTCTTGATGCGGGCTGAGGTCTCCAGGGCGATCGCGTTCTTGAAGAGGATCCCTCGCTTCGCACCGAGGCCCGTTCCAACCATGATCGCCGTCGGCGTGGCCAGGCCGAGCGCGTCGGGGCACGTGATCACGACGACCGTGATCGCGTAGAGCATCGCCGTGTTGAGTGACTCTCCAACCAAGAGCCA
>DASPWN010000069.1:0-1637 GCA_035637835.1 Actinomycetota bacterium
AAGAGATAGCGGCATCAAGCGATTCCACCACGATGCCGACGTTGTCCATCCGTTGAAGCGCCACGCGGCCATTCTTGCGGTTCGCAAAGATCACCGGTGTCCGCGAGGCGCGCGGGATCAGGTGTCCGTACCTCTGGTTGCCCGAGTGTGCCGGAATGACCCCCGACCGAAAAGGCGCCTCGCTAGGTGTCGTTCCCAATGAGGTTGTTCAGTCTTGAGGCCGGGGACTGGTGGCCGAGGCTGCCGTGTCGTCGTCGGTAGTTGTATCGATTGAGGTAGAGGGTGAGCGCAGCGGCCCGTAGCTCATCTTCGATTCGGGCGCGGTCGTCGGGCGGACGTTCCCCTAACTTGATCTGATCAAGCTCGTCGCCCCAGTGAGCAAATTGAAGCCACTCTTCGAGCACGGAGCCGCGCTCGCCGTCTGCGAACGAGAGGGCGAGTGTTCCGGCTCGGTACCAAACCGAGTCTGCGAACTCTTCTGCCGTCATCGCCCCGGCGAGGTAGACGTCGGCATCCTCGACGATCTCCGCCGCAAAACGGTCACGCGCGATCACGAGAGAAGCGTAGGCGTAGCGTCAGTCGGCTGGGCCAGCGTTTCGGTGTGACGCCTGAGGAGCTATGTCTGCGCGTGTCCGTCGGCTGTAGCATCGCCGGATGCGTGACGTTCGGCCTGGGCTGTGGCACTGGCAGGCGCCGCATCCGGAGTGGAGAACCGATCATTCGTGGCCGGAGGTGGCTTCGTCGCGCGACGACGGGGTGCGCCTGCCCAGATTGGTAGTGCTGGTTCTGGTGCGGATGCTCGTTCTCGCCGGTGTGCTGTTCTTGGGGGCGTGCGGCGGTGAGGACAAGGACGCAGCGGACACAGGCGCGGCCTCGGCCACTGCGCCAGCCGGCGAGCCGATCGTGATCCGCGCGACGCTAATCGTCGCCGCGGAGGAGGGTTCGGAGCCGATTGCCACCGGCACGGTTATTGAGGGGTCCACGCTCGGGGGCACGCCCTTCTGCGTCGGCGGAACGATCCTCGAGTCCCACGCCAGCCTCGATCCCAAGATGAAGCCATACCTGATCGACCGGAAAGTCACCTGCTCCGACGGCACCGTGAGGATCGGCTTCACGCCGAAGGTCGGAGCCGGCCCTGCTCCGCAGGGTCAGACCCCGCAGAAGGGCGCCTGGACGATCGTCAGCGGCACCGGAGAGTTCGAAGGGCTAAGCGGAAGCGGGAAGAGCGAGAGCGTGTACGGCGCGACCCCCAGTTCGCCGGTTCGCTCCACGTTCACCGGAACCGTCACGCGATAAAGACACGGTGATGGTGCCGACAGCCGAAGAACGCCGGTGCAGGAAGGCATAGCTACAACCGTAGAGACTCGGCTGCGCCAGTGGTCGGCAATGTCACCCGAGTTACGGCAGGTAGCGTTAACGGCCGTGCCTGAGGGCTCGGGACAGCTTGTCCTTCGCGAGATCGAAGATCGTGATCTCGGCGTGCTCTTCGAGCACTTGAGCGATCGCGACGGTATACGGATGGCCGCGTTCACTTCGCCGGAGTTCGATGATCGAACGAGCTTCGAGCGACGGTGGGCGCGGCTGAGGAGCGACAGCTCTACGACGAACAGGGTGATCGAGATCGACGGTCGAGTTGT
>DASPWN010000070.1:0-17572 GCA_035637835.1 Actinomycetota bacterium
GGCTCCTTGTACCACCAGACGATGCCGGCCTCGTCGAGCCGCCCGGCGATCGTGTTCGCATGGTCCCGGGTGAACTGGCCGAGGTGGACCGTGATCACGCCCGGGTCGGTCGGGTAATGCTTGGACTCGCTCACGGGACCAGCACCGCCGGACGCCACCCCCGGACCGAGCTGACCAGGGCTAGGCCGCCCGCGTCACCGAGCTCCTCGACCCGGATGGAGCGTTCGCTGAGACGCCCCTCCCTGAGGAGCACCGCCCGGTAGGTTCCTGCAAGCAACCCCGATCCGAGCGACGGCGTGAACCATGCTTCTCCGAGCTTGACCGCAACGTTCGCGATGGTGGACTCCGTCACCTCGCCTCGATTGTTCACCAGCACGACGTCGTCGACGTCGGGGCGATCGTCGCGGCGGCGTTCGTAGGGACCCCGCCGCGTGGTCTTGTGGTACAGCCAGACGTCCGAGGGATCGACGGGCTGGGGATGGATCGCCACGCGGACCGGGGCGGGGGCCGATGGCGGCGCTTCGGAGAGGTCGATCCGGACCGACCCGTCTCGGGCCAGCAGGAGCCGGACCACCCCTTCGGCTCCGCCCAATTCGGCCACGGCCTTCTCCAGAACGGCCTCGGCGTCGGATCGGACGAAGGCGAATCCGAAGTAGCGGGCCGAGGCCTCGAGGCGGGCCAGGTGCTCGATGCGATGGCGGAACCCCGACGCGGGCTCGTGGCGGAGGGTCTCGAGCAGCTCGAACCGCGGCCGGCGCGCGGTGAGTACGCGGGCCTTGGCCACTGCCTCCTCGAACTCGGCTTCGGCGGAGGAGTCGTACGTGATCCCACCACCGACGCCGAACTCAGCCAGCTCGCTCCGCCGGTCTCGGACGACCGTGCGGATGGCCACGTTGAAGTTCGCCCTCGGCTCTCCGCTCCCGGGTGGGGCCAGGTAGCCGATCGCACCGCAGTACGGGCCGCGCGGAGCGTCCTCGAGCCCGGCAATGAGCCCCATCGTGGAGATCTTGGGGGCCCCGGTCACGGAGCCGCTGGGGAACAGCGCTCGGAACGTGTCGGACAAGGAGATGCCGGGGCGAAGCGTGGATCGCACGGTTGAGGTGAGCTGCCATACGGTCTCGAAGCGTTCCGTCTCGAACAGCCGATTCGCCCGCACCGTGCCCGGCTCGGAGATGCGGCCGAGGTCGCTCCGCAACAGGTCGACGACCATGGCGTTCTCGGCCCGGTCCTTGGGGGAGGACGCCAACCGAACCGCGTTCTCCTCGTCCTCCTCCGGCCATCGGCCCCGTGGGGCGGTGCCCTTCATCGGACGCGTGGTGATCCGGTCGCCGTCGAGGCGGAAGAACAGCTCGGGGGACGCGGACAGCACGCCGAAGGACCCCGCTGACAGGTGGGCCGCGTACCCACCCCGCTGGGACAGGCAGAGGTCGCGATACAGATCGCGTTCGTCGCAGCCGAGCTCGACGCGCAGCCGGAAGGTGTAGTTCACCTGGTACGTGTCGCCGGCCGCGATCCGCTCGCGGATCGCGGCCACCGACGCGTCGTACCGGGCCCGGTCGATCGATGCCGTCCACGCCACCTCGTCGGTGGCCGGGCGGTCGACCGCGACGGGCTCGAAGGTGGGGACGTCCTCGCATCGCTCGAAGATGGCGAACCACAGGAGGGGGAGCGCGGCGAAGGGATCGCCGCGCTCCCGTCCCCGCACGGACATCGCCGGGTCCAGGCCCGGCGAGGCCTCGTACGCGACGAACCCAGCCGCCCACCGGCCGCCCCGCGCCGCCTCCTCCACCCGGTCGAGGGCCGGCCCGACCTCGTCCAAGGCCCGGGCCTTTATCACCCCGACCTGTCCGGTCAGTCGGAACGAGCGCTCGCGCCCCGGCCGGAGGTCGTCGAACCTCGCGGCGATCGACGGACGGGCCCTCATTGCCTTCGGGCCTTGATCTCCTCGATGAGCTTGGGGACGACCTTCAGCGCGTCGCCCACCACTCCGAGGTCGGCGAGCTTGAAGATGGGGGCGTCGGGGTCCTTGTTGATGGCCACGATCCGCTTCGATCCCTTCATCCCCACCAGGTGCTGGGTGGCCCCGCTGATGCCCACGGCGATGTACACGTCGGGCTTGACCGTCTTCCCGGTCTGCCCCACCTGGTAGCTGTAGGGAACCCATCCCGCGTCCACCACCGCCCGGGTCGCCCCGACCGCCGCGCTCCCGATTACAGAGGCCAGCTCATCCAGGACGGCGAAGTTGGCCGGGTCCTGCAGGCCCCGGCCTCCGGCGATCACCACCCGCGCCTCCTCCAGCTTGGGCCCGGCGGCAGCCTCCTCATGTCGTTCCGTTCGTCTGGCTCGCTTCCGACTCTCCGGGATCTCGGCGTTCACCGCCACGACGTCCGCGGTCCCCCCGGTCGGCTCGGCGGGGAACGACTTGGGGCGCACTAGCACGAGCCTGGGATCGGGACCGGACAGCTCGACGTCGACGACTGTGCCCCCGCCGAAGATCTGGGTCTGGGCTCGGTCGAGGGAGAGGACGTCGGTCGCGTTGCTCATGAGGGTGGAGCCCGTCCTGGCCTGGACCCTGCCGGCCACGTCCCTCGAGTCGTACGTGGTGGCGAACAGGACCATGTTCGGCCGATGTTCCTGGATCAGGCCCATCAGCGCGTAGGCCGCAGGCTGCGCCGGATACTCGGCATAGACCGGGTCGTCGGAGGCGAACACCGTCTGCGCGCCGTGATCCCCCAGTGCCTCCCCGGCGTCGCTGGCGCCCGGGCCGAGCGCCACCGCCTCAACTGTGTCGCCGACGGACCTGGCTTTCGTCAGGAGCTCGAGCGAGGCAGGATGGGGTCCGTCCGGTCCGACCTCGGCGTAGACCCAGATCTTCGCCACGGCTAGATGACCTTCGCGTCGGCCAGGATGTCCGCGATGCGGGCTGCGGCATCGTCGCCGGCCTCGATGACCTCGCCGTGTCCTTTCTGCGGAGCCGCCTGCACCGAGACGACCCGCTGGGACGGCGCGACGTCGTCCGTCGACAGTCCGAGCTCAACGACAGACAGCTGCTCGACCGGCTTCTGCTTTGACTGCATGATCCCCTTCAGCGTGGGATACCTGGGTTCCGCCGCGCTCCCGGTCACCGTGGCGAGCGCGGGGAGCGGTGACTCCACGACGTCGTAGCCCGCCTCGGTCTGGCGTTCGGCCCGGAGCGAGCCGTCGGTCACCTCGACCTTCCGCGCGAACGTCGCGGAGGGGATCTCCAGGAGCTCGGCGACGGTCATCGGCAGCGTCCCGGTGGAGCCGTCGGTGGACTCCACACCGGCAAGCACCAGGTCGAAGTCGCCGCGGCGGACGGCCGCGGTCAGCACGCGGGCCGTGACCAGGACGTCGGCGCCGCGGAGCGCGGGGTCCGTGACCAGGACCCCCCGGTCTGCCCCCATCGACAGCCCCCGTCGCAGGCCCGCCATCGCGCCCTCCGGGCCCATCGAGATCAGGGCCACCTCGCCGCCGTGCTCCTCCACGAGCTTCAGCGCCGCCTCGACCGCGTACTCGTCGCCCGGGTCCAGGGCTCCCTCGACGCCCTCCCGCTGGACGAGGAAGTCCTCGCCGAGCGTGGGGACGCCCTGCGGTTCCGGGACGTACTTCACCAGGACGACGACGTTCATGGTTCGATCCCTATCGGTCGGCCAGTGCGCCAGGATACCGAGCAACTGGAAGGGCCGCCGGTACACTCGCAACACCATGGGCTCGAAGGGTTCCGTGCTGGTTGCGATGTCGGGCGGGGTCGATTCCTCCGTCTCGGCCTGCCTGCTCGCCGAACAGGGCTACGAGGTGCTCGGCTCCCACATGAACCTGGTGCACCTGGCCGACGGCATGGACCATGGGTGTTGCGGGCCCAGCGCCCGCGCCGATGCCGAGGCTGTGGCCCGCATCGGCGGGTTCGCCTTCGAGGTCGTGGACATGTCGGCATCGTTCGCCGAGACGGTCCTGGCGGACTTCTTCGGTGAGCACGAGGCCGGACGGACGCCGAACCCATGTGCGCGTTGTAACGAGCACATCAAGTTCGGTGCGTTTCTCGAGCGGGCGGATCGGCTCGGCGTCGACCTCGTCGCTACCGGGCATTACGTCCGAACCGGTCGGGATCCGACGGGGCGATGGCATCTCCTTCGCGGCGCCGACGACGGCAAGGACCAGTCGTACATGCTCCACACGCTGGGCCAGCGCGAGCTGGCCAGGGCCCGCTTCCCCGTCGGTGGGATGGCCAAGGCCGACACGCGCGCCCTCGCCGAGCGCTTCGGTCTCCCGGTCGCGGCGAAGCCAGACTCACAGGAGGTCTGTTTCGTCCCCGGAGCGGATCACGCCGCGTTCATCGAGGAGCACGCGCCGGGCATGGTTCGCTGGGGTGAGGTGGTCGATTCGGATGGCAACGTGCTCGGTGGCCACCGCGGGTCGTTCCGATTCACTGTCGGACAGCGTCGCGGCATCGGGGTGTCGACGGGCGAACGGTCGTACGTCGTGGAGATCGACGCTCGAGCCAACCGCGTGGTGGTGGGCCCGGGCGATCTCCTGTCGCGACGAGGGCTGGTGGCCGACCGAGTCTCGTGGGTGGGCGGCGAGCCGCCCGCCGCTGGCGGATTCGAGGCCGAGGTCCGGATCCGCTACAACGGCGAGGACATCCCAGCCGTCGTCGACATGATCGATGACCAACTGCGGGTGGAGTTCCGCACACCGCAGCGCGGCGTGGCGCCCGGCCAGAGCGTCGTGGTGTACCGGGGCGATGAGCTCATCGGCGGCGCCAGGATCGTCGAGTCCCTCCGCTAGGTAGCCGGCGAGCCTCGCCGCCGGATTCCCGGTCGCGGGGCTCGCTATCATCGGCCTTCGGGCCCCGAATGGGCCCACGGAGGCCAGGGAGTGCGGCTGTTCAAGAGGAAGCCACGGACGTTCGACATCCAGGTCCGGGACGTCGTGATCCACATCACGGCCAGGACGGACCTGGACGAGGAGTCCCGGGCAGCGGCGCTCTCGTTCTGGGAGCAACTCGAGGCCTACACGCTCCGCAACCCCGACATCCGCACGAGCAAGCGACCGATCGAGGTCCCGCCCGACGCACCGGCCATCGTCCAGGAGATGGCGCAGGTGGGGCGGAGCGCGGGGGTGGGTCCCATGTACTCCTTCCTTGGGGCCCTGGCCGACCAAGTGGGCCGGTTCCTCGCGCGGTCTGGCGGTGAGCTCACCGTTGCCTGCGGCGGCGACTACTTCATCGTTGCCAAGAAGCGCCAGAAGCTCACCGTCCTTCGGCGGCCGAACGGCGCATCGATCGCCGTGGTGGTCCCACCCCGCCGGGAGGGTGTGGGGATCTCGACGAACCCGGGGGGGCGGGCCCACATGGACGGCATCGCCGTACTGGCCAGCTCGTGCATGTTGGCCGATGCGGCGGCCGCCGGGGTCCAGGCCATCCTTCCGAAGCCCGACGGGTTCCGCACCGCGCTCGACTACCTGAAGAAGGTCCCCGGGGTCTACGGGGCGGTCGTGATCCTCGGAGAGCGGATCGGGATGATGGGCGGCGTGGAGATCGCCGCCTAGACGCGGCTCCGGAGCGGACATGGGAGACGCCGAACGCGAGCTCGCGGCGGCGAAGCTTCGGGTGGAGGAGCTTCGCGAGCTCCTGAACTACCACGCGTACCGGTACTACGTCCTGGACGATCCAGAGGTCTCCGATGCCGAGTACGACGAGCTCATGCAGGAGCTCCGGGAGCTGGAGGAGCGGTTCCCCGAGCTCGTGACCCCCGACAGCCCAACGCAACGGGTGGGGGTCACTCCCGCCGACCTGTTCGCGCCGGTCGAGCACCGCTCCGTGATGCTCTCGCTGGACAACGTGTTCTCGGAGGAGGAGCTGAAGGCGTGGGCCACCCGGGTGGAGCGGGCCGTGGGGGCCGATGTCCGGTACTTCTGCGAGCTGAAGATCGACGGCGTCGCCGTGGCCCTGACCTACGAACGCGGACTCCTGGTCAAGGGGGCCACGCGGGGGGACGGCCGGGTCGGTGAGGACATCACGGC
The DNA here is from genome assembly GCA_035637835.1 of Actinomycetota bacterium. GTDB lineage: Bacteria > Actinomycetota > UBA4738 > UBA4738 > HRBIN12 > AC-69. The sequence goes on from DASPWN010000070.1 coordinate 6,043, forward strand.
GAACGTCCGGACTGTGCGCTCCGTGCCCCAGCGGCTCCGGGTCAAGGACCCGCCCCCGGTCCTGGAGGTCCGGGGAGAGATCTACCTGCCGGTGAAGGCGTTCGAGAAGCTGAACCAACAGCTGCTCGAGGCGGGTCAGCGCCCCTTCGCCAACCCGCGCAATGCCGCGGCGGGAAGCCTTCGGCAGAAAGACCCCAAGGTCACGGCGAGCCGCCCACTGGCCCTGTGGGTCCACAGCTTCGGTTACGCCGAGAAGATCCGCTTCGAGTCGCACTCGGGGTTCCTTCAATGGTGCCGCGACGCCGGGCTGCCAGTCCCGCCGCAAGGGGAGGTGCGGGAGGACCTGGATGGCGTGATCGCCTACATTCAGAAGTGGCAGGAGAACCGGCACACCGTCGACTGGGAGATCGACGGCGTGGTGGTGAAGGTCGATCAGATCGCTCTGCAGGATGAGCTCGGCGCCACCAGCCACGCCCCCCGCTGGGCGGTGGCGTACAAATTCCCGCCGGAGGAGCGCACCACCCTGCTCGAGAAGATCGACGTGCACACGGGGCGCACGGGCATCGTCACGCCGTTCGCCGTGCTCGAGCCCGTGTTCATCTCCGGTGTGACGGTGACCACGGCGACGCTGCACAACGAGGACGAGGTCAAGCGCAAGGACATCCGCGAGGGAGACACCGTGATCGTTCGTCGGGCGGGCGACGTGATCCCCGAGGTGGTCGGCCCCGTCCTGTCGAAGCGACCGCCGAAGGCGAAGCCCTGGCGGTTCCCGAGGAAATGCCCTTCATGTGGCACGCCGCTCGTCCGCAAGGAGGGCGAAGCCTACTGGCGATGCCCGAACAAGCGGGGCTGTCCGTCGCAGAACGTCGAGTGGCTGTTCGCGTTCGCCTCTCGCGGCGCTATGGACATCGAGGGCCTGGGTTACAAGACAGGCCTCTTGCTGCTCGACATGGGATGGGTGAAGGATCCGAGCGACGTGTATTCGCTGACTCGGGAGCAGGTGGCCCAGCTCCCAGGGTTCGCCGACAAGCGGATCGACAACCTGCTCTCGGCCATCGAGCGCTCGAAGGATCGCCCTCTTTGGCGCCTGCTGGTCGGGCTGAACATCCCTCACGTCGGGACCCACGTGGCGCAGATCCTGGCCCGGGCGTTCGGCTCGATCGATGCCATCGCCCGGGCCAGCGTGGAAGCAATCGACGCCGTCCCCGAGATCGGGCCGGAGATCGCCCGAAGCGTCTACGAGTGGTTCCACGATCGCCAGAACCTCAAGCTCATCGAGAAGCTCCGCAAAGCCGGCGTGCGGATCGCGGACGAGAAGCCTGAAGGGTTGGCCGAGGGGCCGCTCGCCGGCACGACCACGGTCATCACCGGGAGCCTGTCCTCGATGTCCCGGGACGAGGCCACCCGGGCGGCCCAGGACGCGGGCGCCAGGGTTGTCTCCAGCGTCTCCAAGAAGACCGACTTCGTCGTCGTGGGAGAGAATCCCGGCTCGAAGGCCGCGCAGGCCGAACAGCTGGGGATCGAGATCATCGACGAGCGGGAGTTCCTCCAGCGCCTGAGAAGGCGCTGACCTCGACCATCGAGGGGGGATGACGTGGCCCACCTGATCGACGGGAACGCGATCGCGGAGCACCTGCGGCGCTCGATCGAGGACGAGCTCAAGGTGCTGCGGCTGTCCGAAGTGCGGCCGGGCCTGGCCACGGTGCTGGTGGGCCAGGACTTCGCCGCGCAAGCGTACGAGCGCCACGTGGGGCGGCTGTGCGAGGCGCTCGAATACCGGTACGTGACCGAGCGCCTGCCCGCCGAGGTGGAGCTCGCGGATGTCGCGGCGACGATCGGCAAGCTGAACGCCGATCCCAGGATCACCGGGATCCTCGTCCTGCACCCGCTCCCGTCGCATATCCCCGAGGCCGAGATCAACAGCGCGATCGATCCGCTGAAGGACATCGAGGCCGTGCACCCGCAGAACACCGGGCTGCTGGCCCAGGGGCGGCCTCGGTTCCTCCCGTCGACCCCGGCCTCCTGCTACTACCTTCTGGACTCCTACCTCGGGTCAACGGGCCGAAATGCGGCCACGTTCTACTCGGGCAAGACCATCGTGGTGGTCGGCCGCTCGAACAGCGTGGGCAAGCCGGCCCAGTGGCTCGGACTTCAGCGCGACGCGACCGTGGTGGCCTGCCACAGCCGCACGTATGCGGCCGGCAAGCTCGCCGAGTTCACGTGCCTGGCCGACATCCTGATCGTCGCGGCGGGTGTGCGAGCCCTCGTGACCGGTGACATGGTCAGGGACGGCGTGATCGCCGTGGACGTCGGTATCCACCCGGTGGAGGACCCGGCCACGGGCAAGACCCGGATGGTCGGCGATCTGGACTTCGAGAGCGTCGCGGCCAAGGCCGAAGCCATCACGCCCGTGCCCGGCGGGGTCGGCCCGATCACCGACGTCTGGCTGGTGGGGAACGCGCTCATGGCCGCCGCCATGGCCCAACGGGTCGAGCCGCGCTTCGGCATCTTCCGGTGAACCCGAGGCTGGTGACGACGACCTCACCGTCCGCCCGACGGGGGTAGTCGCCCCGGGCCTCGTCATGAGTCTCTCGGCTTAGGCCGAGGCGGCCGCTTGTCGATAACCCCGCGGGAGGGGTTGGCATCCGATCGAGGTGGTCGTGAGCGGGGGGGAGGATCGCGCCAGCGAAGTCGCGGGGCTGCTGCGGCAGCTCTGGCTCGGTCTGGCCGCGTACCGGCTGTTCCCAGGGAGCTCGAATCGCCCCGGCTTCGCGGCGGCGGTCGAGCGGATCGGGGAGTCGGTCCGCGCGGCCCTCGCAGCCGGGCCGATCGACGTGGAGGTTCGAAGCGACGGCTTCGTGCTCGCCGGCACGCCCCTCCCTGCCAACGAGTCGACCGAGCGGCTGGCCCGCGCGTGTTTCGAACGTCGCGTGGAGCGGGTGGCCATCGGGGCCGTGCCTGACGTTCACGACCTGGAACGGGCCTTCGCCATGCTGTCGATGCCGCCGGAGGATCTCAGGGGACGTGGCGGTGCGGAGGAGATGCTTGCCTCGGCCGGCGTGAGATCGCTCGTGCTCTCAGCCCTGGGACCCTCCGCCGTGGAGGGAGCCGACCATGAGGCCGAGGACGTGGTAGCCAACCCCGCCCGCGTGCCGGATGCCCACCTGCTGGCCTCACAGCTTCGGATCGACGACCTTGCTGGCCGGTCGGGAACCCAGGCCGAAGCGCTGTTCGAGCGCCTCAGGGGCCTGGTCTCGGACCTGTCGATCGAGGCGGGACGGGAGATCGACCTGCACGCCACGGTGCACGATGTCGTCACGGATCTCCCAGCGGAGCTCCGCCGCTCGCTCGTCGAGCTCCTGGTAGATCGGGTCCGCGATGACCCCCTTGCCGAGCGGTTGATCGGCACGATGAGCAACGCCGAGCTCACCCGGGCGCTCGTCGACCTGGGCCGGGATGGCCGGCGGGATCCCGTCGAGCTGGCGACCCATCTCGCCGCCGCCGGCGTCCGACACCTGGACCTCGTCGACCTGACCGAGGCCCTCGAGGCCGGACGGGAAGAGGCCGGCACGATCCTGGCGGGCCTGGAGGCGGTCGGGGTGGACCTGACACAGCCCCGGACGGATGGCCCCGAGGGCTCGGTGACGGACGCGCTCGCCGGATACCTGGCCGCGACCGAACGCGACGACGTGCGAACGATACAAGCGACGCTTCCCCGAACGGACGAGCAGCGGCAGACATCGGCGCTGCTGGCGCTCCACGACTACGTGACCCTCGAGCGTGACGACGAGCGGATGGGCGAGGTGCTGTCCCTGTGGGCCGAAGGGCTCCAGGGAGCCATCGGCATACGGGATCCGGTTCGCGTCCGCGAGCTCGTGGATTCGGTTCGATACGCCCTGGAGGGAGCCGGCGACGAACGGCAGTCCCTGTACGGCTCGTACGTCCGCCAGGCGCTGGCGCCGGAGACGGTATTGGCACTGGTGGACACGGCGCGCGCCGAGGACGGTGGTGCCACGGTCCATGAAGTCCTGGAACCCTTCGGCGACCTCGGGGTGGAGGTGCTCCTCGACCTGCTCGCCGAGGCCGATCGCGAACGGCGCGCCCATCTGTTGGCCGTGCTTCGCCAGGTCGCCCGGGGGCATCTGACGCCGGTGGTGGCGCGGTTGAAGGATCCTCGCTGGTACGTGGTGAGGAACGCCGCGAACCTGCTGGGCAACGCCGGGGGTGAGGAGGTCCTCGACCAACTGGCCGGGGCGGCTCGCCATCCGTCTGCCCAGGTTCGAAAGGAGGCGGTGAAGGCTCTCGTGGTGGCGGGCGGTGTCAAGGCCGTGCCGCACCTCCGGACGTTGGCGGGGGAAGGCCCGCAGGACGTTCGGCCCACCGCCGTGTCCGTGCTTGGGGCCATCTTCGCACCCGAGGCCGCGGCGGCCCTGGGAGACGTCGCCCGGTCCAACACCGACCGGGGGCTTCGCCGGCAGGCCCTCGACGAGCTGGCCGAGGGCGCCGAGGGGCGGGAGGTACTCCGTCTCCTCTCCGATCGCGTCACCCGACCCAGGCTGCCGTGGAAGCTCCGTCGGCATGCCCGCCGTCTCCTTCGCGACGCGAGGGGAGCCGCGGCATGAGCGCGCCCACATCGGAGCTGGAGATCGTCAAGGCCCGTGAGTTCCTTCGGACGCTCTCGGCGGGACGACAGGTCTACGCCCTGTACCCGGGCGAGCATCCCAAGCGGATGGAGACCACCGCGGATCTCGCCGGACAGATCGGCGAGCTGTGCGGTGTGCGGGGTCGGCCCGTGGTCCTGTTCGTGTCGGAGGGCAACTTCTACTTGGGCGCGACCCTGCTCGCGTGGGAGTCGCTCACGCTGAGCCGTCTGGCCCAGTCGATGACGGAGGCCGGCGTCCGCTCACTCGAGTTCCGCGCCGGCGTTACACAGGCCGATGCCGACGCCCTCCTTCGGCTGCTGATGGGGGAGAAGGCAGCCGAGAGCGAGCTGGCGTGGATCGGAGTGAACCGGGCCACCCCGGTCGCTCCCGATGCGGACGTGTCCGGTATGTCCGAACTCCTCCAGAGCTACGCAGCCGGGCTCGAGCTCTTGCGCCAGACGGCGGCCCGGCTGCTGGCGGGGCGTCCCGCGGACCTGGACGCGACCGTGCGTCTCACCGAGCATCTGGCGGAGCTGATCTCCGAGGACCCCGCCCAGGCGCTCTTGCTGACCACGGTGAAGTCCTACGACGAGTACACCTACCACCACATGGTGAACGTCTGCATCCTGTCGCTGGCCCTGGCCCGGGCCATCGGCCTGTCCCACGAGCAATCGATCGCGCTCGGGATCGGCGGGCTGCTGCACGACGTGGGCAAGGTGAAGGTCCCCCGGGAGGTGCTCCAGCACGACGGGTTGCTGAACGAGGAGCAGTGGCGGCTGATCCAGCGTCATCCGGTGGACGGGGCCGGGCTCGTCGCCGTCACCACCCGTGATCCCCTCCACCCGGCCCTCTCCATCGTCCTGGAACACCATGCCGCGTTCGACGGGTCGGGCTATCCCTCGCTCTCCGGTCGTCGCGTGCCCTCCCTCCCATCGCGGATCGTGTCTGTGGCCGATTGCTTCGACGCGATCACCAGCAAGCGGTCGTATCGAAAGCCCGAGGAACGTCGCCAGGCCCTGGCAATCCTGCAGACGGGGGCGGGCCGCGCGTTCGACCCTCGCGTGGTCCGGACGTTCGTCCGGCTCGTGGGGCTGTTCCCGGTCGGGTCACTGGTCCAGCTCTCGACCGGGGAGGTCGGCGTGGTCGTGCGGAACCACGAGCGCGCGCTGGGGCGGCCCACGGTCCGGTTGGTCCTCGACGTTGAGGGCAGCGCCGCCGAGACGACGGAGATCGACCTGTCGGAGAAGGTGCGCGACGGCGCCTTCCGATGGTCGGTCGTCCGGACGATCGATCCGGTGGAGATGGGGATCGACATGCTCTCCCTACTTGCATCGGGCCGACTCGACGTGCCGACCCCGGCGGACGAGGGCGCCGGGCTGGTCCACGAGCCGGCTCCCGGCGAGACACCGCCGCCCGGCTACGTGGATACGCACAGCGCCAACTAGACTGACGGGCCGTGCCCGTCGAGATCGACATCGACCACGTTGCCAAGCTGGCCCGGCTCGACCTCAGCGCGGAGGAGAAAGAGCGGCTGAGGGCGCAGCTCGGGTTGATACTGGAAAGCGCGGCGAAGGTTGGCCAGGTGGCCGCGGCCGACGTGCCACCGACCGCGTACGCCATCCCCCGGGCGAACGTGCTGCGGCCCGACGACCCGGTGCCTTCGCTCTCGCGTGAGGAGGCGCTGGCCAACGCGCCCGAGCGGGAGGGCGACCGGTTCAAGGTTCCGCGGATCGCGGAGGTCGGCTGAGGGTGGCCGGGCTCTGCGACCTCACCGCGGCAGACCTGGCCGCGAAGCTCCGGGCCGGCGAGACCTCGTGTGCGGAGGTCGCGGAGTCGTGCCTGGCCCGGATGGAGGCCGTGGATGAGCGGGTCGGCGCGTTCCTGTTGCGGACGCCAGAGCTCGCGCGGGAGCGCGCGGCGGCGGCGGACGCGCGGATCGCCGCGGGCGACGGGCCATCCGCCGCCGGCATCCCCCTCGCCCTGAAGGACGTTCTGTCGACGAAAGACATCACGACGACGTGTGGATCGAGGATCCTGGAGGGCTACGTGCCCCCGTTCGACTGCACGCCGTGGGCCCGGCTGGCTGCGGCGGGTTCTGTGCTCTTGGGGAAGACCAACTGCGACGAGTTCGCCATGGGCTCGTCGAACGAGAATTCAGCGTTCGGGCCGGTGCACAATCCGTGGGACCTGGACACCGTGCCAGGTGGATCGTCGGGTGGGTCGGCGGCCGCGGTAGCCGCGGGCGAGGCGGTGTGGGCCCTGGGGACCGATACCGGAGGCTCCGTCCGCCAACCCGCCTCGCTGTGCGGGGTGGTGGGCCTGAAGCCGACGTACGGGCTCATCTCCCGATACGGCCTCATCGCCTTCGCGTCGTCGCTCGATACGGTCGGGACGTTCACCCGGAGCGTGCGGGACGCGGCGATGCTGTTGTCGGCCATCGCGGGCCGTGACCCGCTGGACGCCACCAGTCTGGACCGGACGGTTGACGACTACACCGAGGGCCTGGAGAAGGGCGTGAGCGGGCTTCGGGTCGGCGTGGTGAAGGAGGCGTTCGGCGAAGGCGTGCAGCCCGGCGTGCGGGCGAGCATCCAGTCCGCCCTGGACGTGCTGTCGAACATCGGGGCATCGATCGGGGAGGTCTCGCTCCCGCACGCCGACTACGCGCTCTCCGCGTACTACCTCATCGCCCCGTCCGAGGCCTCCTCGAACCTCGCCCGGTACGACGGGGTCCGGTACGGCTTACGGGTTCGCGGCGAGGACTCGATCGAGATGATGGCAAGGACCCGGGGCGCCGGCTTCGGGCCGGAGGTCAAGCGTCGCATCATGCTTGGCACGTACGCGCTGTCTGCCGGCTACTACGAGGCCTATTACGGGCAGGCCCAGAAGGTACGCACGCTGATCATCCGGGACTACGAGAAGGCCTTCGAGTCGTTCGACGTGCTGGTATCGCCGACCTCGCCCACCACTGCCTTTCGGATCGGGGAACGGACTGATGACCCCCTCGCGATGTACCTCTCCGACGTGTTCACGATCCCGGCCAACCTGGCCGGGGTACCGGGCATCTCCATCCCGTGCGGCCTGGACGAGGCGGGATTACCCGTCGGGCTCCAGGTCACGGCGCCGGTTCTTGGGGAGTCCCTCCTGCTCCGGGTGGCCCACGCCCTCGAGCGCGAGCTCGCCTTCGACGCCCGCCCGGCCCTTCTGGGTGACCTCGCCGCCTGAGGCCGCCTCCGGGGCTGGTGTGGCCTCCCCTGAGGCGATGATCAACGCGACCGACCCAAGGACGATGGCGCCGGCCACCACGGTCCGCAGGCCGATCGGTTCGGACAGGAATGCCCACCCCAGGAACACGGCGACCACCGGGTTCACGTAGGCGTAGGTCGAGACGAGCGACGTCCTCGCATTCCGCAGCAGCCAGAGATAGGAGCCCAGGCCGGCGAACGAGCCGAACACGATCAGGTAGCCCAGCGCGAGCAACGACGCCGTCGAGAACCGCTCGGGATGGATGTCGCCGAGCTCCCCGGCCAGGATCGCCACGATCCCCAGAGCGACGCCGCCGCACAGCATCTCCATCCCCACGCCGACGAACGGCCGCTTGGGGAGCGGCGCGTGCCGCGAGTACAGCGATCCCGACGCCCAGCTGAGCGAGGCCGCAAGGGCGAACAGCATCCCAGTGAGATCGACCCCGCCGCCGCCGGCGGAGCTCCCGACCAACAACGCGGCCCCCGCGAATCCCGAGGTCAGCCCGACGACCGTCGGCACGCGAAGTCGGTGCTTCAGCAGGACCCGGTCGACGAGCGCCATCCACAACGGAACGAGGGCGATGATGAGCGCCACGATGCCGGAGGGAACCGTTCGCTCGGCCCACACCACGCCGCCGTTCCCGCCGAGGAGGAGCGCGCAGCCGACGATGGCGGCGGCGCGCCACTGGCGGGGACCGGGGCGGTCGCCCTCCCGGTCCCCCCGCCGGATGGTCCAGGCGAACATCACCGTGCCCGCCACCAGGAACCTGATCGAGGCCGAGAGCAGAGGGGGCATCGTCTGGTTGACGATGCGGATGGCGAAGTACGTCGTTCCCCACACGATGTAGACGGCGCCAAGCGCCACCCACACGAGCGGGGGGTTGGCCCGGGCCGTCGATGGTCCTGCCGTCCGGGTCATGCGGCCCAGGATAGGGCCGGGAGCGGCTAAGCTCACCACTCGCATGGGCGAGGACTTCGAGACCGTCATCGGCCTTGAGTGCCACGTCGAGCTGTCGACGCGCACGAAGATGTTCTGCGGCTGCCGGAACGAGTTCGGGGCCCCCCCGAACACCAACGTCTGCCCCGTCTGCCTGGGGCTTCCTGGCTCGCTGCCGGTACCGAACGAGCGAGCGATCGAGTACATCGTGCGGATCGGTCTTGCGCTGGACTGCGAGGTCGCTCGGTACTCGCTCTTCCACCGGAAGAACTACTTCTACCCGGACATGCCGAAGAACTTCCAGATCTCCCAGTACGACCTTCCGATCTGCCTCACGGGATACCTCGACGTGCAGGTCGATGGGGTAACCCATCGGGTCGGCGTCACTCGGGTGCACATGGAGGAGGACACCGGCAAGACCACCCACGTGGGAGCGTCCGGGCGCATCGCGCAGGCCGAGTACGCGCTGATCGACTACAACCGGGCCGGCGTGCCGCTCGTCGAGGTCGTCTCGGAGCCGGACATCCGCTCGCCCGAGGAGGCCCGCGCGTACTTCAACGAGCTCCGGGCCACGCTCGAGGCCCTCGACGTCTCGGACGTCCGGATGGAGGAGGGCTCGCTCCGATGCGACGCGAACATCTCGATCCGCCCAGCCGGTTCCCCCGAGTACGGCACGAAGGTCGAGATCAAGAACCTGAACTCCGTTCGCTCGCTCGAACGAGCCCTGAAGTACGAGCAGGAGCGGCAGACCACCGCGCTCCGCGCGGGCGAGCCGTTGGTTCAGGAGACTCGTCACTTCGACGAGGGAAAAGGCACGACCCACACGCTGCGATCCAAGGAGGAAGCGTTTGACTACCGCTACTTCCCCGAGCCGGACCTCCCCCCGCTCGAGCCCGATACCGAGTGGGTCGACCGGATCCGCGGCTTGCTCCCCGAGCTGCCCGCCGCCCGCCGGGCCAGGTTCGAACGCGAGCTCGGGCTGGCTCCCAAGCAGGCCGTGCTGGTCGGCGCGTCGAAGGCGACCGCGGATTTCCTGGAGGAGGCCGTCGAGATCGGGGCTCCCCCCGCGGCCGTGGCCAACTGGATGACCCAGGACCTCTCGGGTCTGCTGAACAAGGCCCGGATCCAGCTGTCCGAGAGCAAGGTCACCCCCCAACACATCGCGGGCCTGATCCGCCTGGTCGAGGGAGGGACGATCTCCGTCACCGCGGCCAAGCAGGTGCTTGAGGAGGCGTTCGAGACGGGCGAGCCCGTCGAGGAGATCGTGGCAACCCGCGGACTTCGGCAGGTCACCGACACGTCCGCCCTGGAGGCGTGGGTGGTGGAGGCGATCGCCGAGAACCCGGGCCCCGTGGAGCAGTTCCGGGCGGGGAAGGACGGGGCGATCAATTTCCTGGTCGGCCAGGTGATGAAGAAGTCGCGCGGCGCGGCGAACGTGCGGACCGTCCAGGAGCTGCTCCGCGCCAAGCTCGCGGGGTCCTGAGGCCCGATCGGGCCGGCCGATGGGGGGGAGCGGCCCGGAGCCGAAGCGGTACCCGTGGTGGCAGCTCCTCCTCCTCGGCCTGGCCGCGATGCTGGAGAGCCTCATCGTCCGGCCGATCCGGCGGCTGTGGGTCTCCGACGATCCGCTCGACACCTACGCGCTCGTGCACCTGGCCAGCGCGGCCGGCGACGCCATGGTGGCCATCGCCCTGGCCGGGTCGATCTTCTTCGACGTCCCGGAGCCCGAGGCCCGGGCAAAGGTCGCCTTGTACCTGGGGCTGACGCTAGCGCCGCTCGCGGTGGCCGGCCCGCTGCTCGTGCCCCTGCTCGACCGGGCCGGCCCTCGGCGGGCCATCTCGCTCGCCTCCGCCGCCGGCCGCGCGATCGTGTGTGTGTTCGCGGCCCCCGCGTTCAACACGCTGCTGCTGTACCCGTTCGCCTTCGCCATCCTCGTTCTGTCGAGGGTCCACACGATCACCAGGAACGGCCTGGTCATGGCGTACGCGGGGCCGAACGAGGGATTGGTCCGGGCCAACGCGCGCCTCGGACGGATTGCCGTGGGCGGCGCGGCGCTAGCCGCGGTGCCGGGCGTGTTGCTGTTCAGGGCGGGGGGGGCCGCCGCCGCGCTGTACGGCGCGGCGGCCGTCTACATGGTCGCCTCGCTCTTGAACCTTCGGCTGCCGAACCCCCAGGTTCCGCCGCGCCGGGGACAGGTGAGCCGCCTGGGAGCCATCCCGGAGCTCGCCGCCCCCGCGATCGGGGGCGCCGGCCTGCGAGCCGCGAACGGATTCCTCCTGTTCTCCATCGCCTTCGCCCTTCGGCGAAGCGGCGAGCCGACGTATTGGTTCGCGGTGCTGGCCGGGGGCGCCGCCCTCGGCGGCTTCCTGGGTGACGTGATCGCCCCCCGGCTTCCCATCTCCGTTCGAGAGGAAGCGGTGGTGGTGGCGTGCATCGTGGCGGCAGGGATCGGGGCGTTCCTCGCGTTCGTCGCGTTCTCGCTGCCCATCCTCACGGCGTTCGCGCTGGTCGCCGGGGCCTCGAGCGAGCTCGGGCGCCTGGCGTTCCAGAGCCTCATGCAGCAGCTTGCGCCGGGGGGAGCGCACGGCCGCGTGTTCGTCCGCTACGAGGTGGTGTTCCAGCTGTCGTGGGTGCTGGGGGCGCTCATCCCCGCGATGCTGCCGCTCGGGTTCCGGGAGGGGTTCCTCATCCTGTTCGGCATGTACGTG
>DASPWN010000071.1:0-1934 GCA_035637835.1 Actinomycetota bacterium
CCCCCGGTGCTCCACCGTGGACCGGAGCTCGAAGGTGGCGCCGGGAAGCTTGAGCTTCTCGTTGACCTCGGCGGCCAGGGCTCGGGCCTCGTCCGTGGTCAGGTCCCGTCCCACCCGGCGGTCGACGATCCGGGGCCAGTCCGCGGTGGCGAAGTTCACCCGGTACGCCAGGTCGCCATCGCGGAAGTCCATGCCCGCGCCCACGGCCTCGACGACGCCGCGGCCGGGGTGCTCCTCACGAGGGTCGTACCCGAGGATGGCGAACACGGCGATGTCCGATTCGGGCGCGATTCCCGGGCCGACCGTGACGACGGTTCCGGTCCGGCCTTGCGCCGCAAGCACGTCCATGAACGGGGTTCGCGCGGCCTCCAGCGGCGTGCGGTCTCCGAGGGCCGGGACCGGATCGTCACCCAGCCCATCGAGGCAGACGTAGAGCAATCGATACACGACGCTCTCCTACCGGTACTTCACGATGAGCGCGAACTCCTCCGGGTCCAGGCTGGCCCCACCCACCAGTGCCCCGTCGATCTCCGGATGCGCCATGAAGTCGCGGATATTGCCGGCCTTGACGCTCCCCCCGTACTGGACCCGGACCGCGTCCGCCACGTCCTTCGAATACACGGAGGACAGCGTCTCCCGGATCAGGCCGACGACCTGGCCCGCGTCCGCGGGCTCGGCGTTGCGACCGGTGCCGATGGCCCAGATCGGCTCGTACGCGATCACCAGCCGGGCGGCGTCCCCGGCAGCGACGCCCTGGAGGTCCCGCCGCACCTGGCCCACCACCTTCTCCTCCGTCGCGCCGGCCTCCCGTTCCCCGAGGCTCTCCCCCACGCAAAGGATCGGCACCATGGCGTGGGAGAAGACCGAGCGCACCTTCTTGTTCACGACCTCGTCGGTCTCCCCGAACAGCTGGCGCCGTTCCGAGTGCCCCACGATCACGTACCCGCACTTCAGCGCCTGGAGCATGGGCGGCGAGACCTCCCCGGTGAACGCGCCCTTCTCCTCGTGGTGCACGTTCTGCGCGCCCAGGCCGTACGGCAGCCGATCGCTGTCGATGAGCGTCTGAACCGCGCGAAGCGCCGTGAACGCGGGGCAGATGACCACCTCCACTCGGTCGGCATCAGCCCTGTCGAGCAGGTACGAGAGCTTCTGCACGTCACGGATGGCCTCCAGGTGGGTCTTGTGCATCTTCCAATTGGCCGCGATGATTGGCCGCCGCTTCGTCATCCCTCGGTCTCCAGGACCTTCACCCCCGGCAGTTCCCGGCCCTCGAGGAACTCGAGCGAAGCGCCACCGCCGGTGGACAGATGGTCGAACCCCTCCTCCAGCCCGAATCGCTTGATGGCCAGGAGGCTGTCCCCCCCACCGGCCACGGAGTATGCGCTCGACCCGGCGATGGCGGTGGCCACGCCTCGCGTGCCCGCGGAGAAGGGCTCGAGCTCGAACACGCCCATCGGTCCATTCCATAGGATGGTCTTGGCTTCGGCGATGGTCAGAGCGAACTCCTCGACGGTACGAGGGCCGATGTCCAGCCCCATCAACTCCTTCGGCATCCGCGACGCGGGGACGGTCCGGCGCGGCGCATCGAGCGTGGGCTCCGGCGCCGCGACGGCGTCCTCCGGCAGCTGGATGACGACGCCACGTTCGTCTGCCCGCTTCCGCGCCGACAGCACCTCGTCGAACCGGTCCGGCTCGACCAAGCTCTTGCCGATCTCGCCGCCCTGAGCCGCGATGAACGTGAACGCCATGGCTCCTCCGATCAACAGGGCGTCCACCCGGTCAACGAGGGCCTCGACCGTTGAAAGCTTGTCCGAGACCTTGGCCCCGCCGAGGACCGCCACGTACGGGCGGGCCGGCTCCCCCAGGAGTCTGGACAGCGCCTCGACCTCCTTCTGTAGCAGGCGTCCGGCAGCCGCCGGCCTCCCCTGCTTCAG
>DASPWN010000072.1:0-4551 GCA_035637835.1 Actinomycetota bacterium
AGCGAGAATGCCCCGGACTCCACGGCGAAGTCCACCAGGTGTCCCTTGCCCGGGACGTGCGCCACTCGCAGCGGAACGCCGTCCACGTCCACCGCCTCGGTCAGCTCGAGCGGCCCGACCACCCACGCGACGAGGTACGTCGACATGGGGATCGTGTCGTCGAACCGGATCGCCGTCTTCCGATCGCCCGACGGCTCCCGGCCCACCTCCGGCGTGTTGGAAAGCGCGACCAGCCCCTCATCCACGACCAGCGTCACCGAGAACACGGCCTTCAGGTCGGGCTCGTCCCAGCAGGGGAACGCTCGCCGGGCGTCGGCCGCCTCGAAGTGGGTCGTAGCGATGGTCCGGGTCCGGCCCTCGGCGTCGGTGTATGTCGATGGATAGAACCCCACGAGCCGCTCGTTCAGGACCCCGGTGTACTCGAGGTGCAGCGTCCACTCACCGGGCGGCGCGGGTTCGGCCAGCAGGACGCGCGCGCGCTCGTTCGCCCGGTCGAGCGAGATCTCCGAGACGTCGAGCTTCGTTCCGTTGCCGTTCGTCAGCCTGCCCTCCTCGACCTGGAGATCCACGGCGTTCAGCACGATCTCCCTGACGGGTTCGCGCACCGTGATCCGGACGTCCTCGGCGCCGCGGAAGGTCCCCGCGGCCAGGTCGGGCTCGACGACGAGCTCGTAGCGGGAGGGGATGACGGTCCGAGGCAGGCGGTACGTCGACTCGCCTCCGCCCACCCGGCTCACAGCACCGGGGCGAGCCAGGAGGCGTACTGCTCGATCTCTCCCTTGGTCGCCGCGAAGAACGTTCCCTGGATCTCCTTCGTGATCGGCCCCCGGGTCCCCTCGCCAACGACGCGATCGTCCACCTCGCGCACCGGGGTGATCTCGGCGGCGGTCCCGGTGAAGAAGGCCTCATCGGCGTTGTACAGGTCCGTGCGGACCAGGTTCTCCTCGCGCACCTCGTAGCCGAGGTCACCGGCGATCGACATGACGGTGGCCCGGGTGATGCCGTCGAGGCAGCCCGACTGCGTGGGCGGGGTGAGCAGGACGCCCTGGTGGACGATGAACACGTTCTCGCCCGTCCCGTCCGTGATGTAGCCCATCTGGTTCAGCATGATGGCCTCGTCGTACCCAGCTTTGATGGCTTCAATCTTCCCCAGGACCCCGTTGATGTACTGCCCCGTGGCTTTGGCCGCTGCCGGGAGCGCGTTCTGGTCGTTTCGCCTCCAGGAGGAGATCTTGACCCGCACGCCTTGCTCGAGCGCCTGCTCGCCGAGGTACGCACCCCACGGCCACACGGCGATCACCACGTTCACCGGCGCGCTCAGCGGGTTCACGCCCATCTCTCCGTAGCCCCGGAACACCAGGGGCCGGATGTAGCACGCGGACAGCTCGTTCACCCGGATGGTCTCCTTTACCGCCTCCGAGAGCGCCTCGGCCGAAAACGGGATGTCCAGGTGGTAGAGCTTCGCCGACCGGAACAGCCTCTTGAGATGCTCGTCCAGATGCCACACGGCCGAGCCGCGCGCGGTCTCGTAGCACCGGATGCCCTCGAACACGCCACTGCCGTAGTGCATGGCGTGGGACAGGACGTGGACCTTGGCGTCGCCCCAGTCCACCAGGTCCCCGTCCATCCAGACCTTCCCGACGGGCGTGATGGGCATCGACTCCTCCTTCGCGCGATGCGCACCGGGCCGACTCCGGGGCGGCCGGCGCGGCCTTCGACAGGATATCGGGTCAGGGCAGGTCGTACGCTCGCCACAGGATCTGAAGGTCGGGCTCCACCGGCCGCTCCAGCGAGCCGAATCGCGCCGCAGCCCAAGTCCGGAGCTCGGGACCCACGCGGTGCCGGACGTCGTCCGGGACCCGCCAGGTCCAGGAGTGCATCCCGGCGTCCATCTCGTTCAGGAACTGCCCGACGGTGGTGTCGTCGTGGGTCGCGATCGGTGGCAGCAGGCGCGCCCGAGCCCCGTGGCGTTCGAACTCGCGGTCGAGCGCGGCTGGGTCCCTGGGGTCGAGCCCCACAGCGAAAGGGACGCCTCCTGCGAGCTCCAGGAACCGGTCGACGATCCCCCACGTGTCATTGAACCCACCGAGGCTCACGAGCGCGGTTCCGCCGGGGCCGATGACGCGATCGAGCTCCTCGACGAGCCGTTGCCACTCGGGGACGAGGTGGAACACCCACCGGACGACGGCGCTGCCGAACGCACCGTCGCGGAACGGCATCCGGGTGGCGTCGGCCAGGATGAGCGAGAAGGGGATGGCGCCGCCCGCCTTCTCCACCAGCTTGGCCAGCATCGGCCCGGACAGGTCGAGCCCGACCATCGGCACGCCCGCGCGGTGCAGGGGGAGCGAGATGAGTCCGGTCCCCACTCCGACCTCCAGGCAGCGCCCCCGTCCTGTGAGCTCACTTCGCAGCAGCTCGACGGTGGCCCGTTCCGCCTCCGAGGAGAGCGCACGCGTCCGGTCGTAGAACTCGGCCGCACGATCGAACCGGATCGAGCCCGAACCCGTGCCCGCGGGCGGTGGCACCGAGCCGATGGCCTAGTTGAGCGAGGGGTCGGGGGGCATCAGCCGGAGCAGGTCGTACTGGCGCCCCTTCCGCCGGAGGACCTCGCTCCACAGCCGGTCGGGATCGGGGTTGAAGACGTCGTCCTCCAGGGCGGGCTCCACGATCCACGATCCCTCTTCGAGCTCGGCTTCGAGCTGCCCCGGACCCCACCCCGCGTGTCCGGCGAACACCCTGGCCTTTCGGATGCCGCCGATCGAATCGCCGTCGGACTCGTCCGGCAGGAACCCGATGGAACCGAAGGCCACGACGTTCGCCCGCTCGGGCTCCTCGAAGTCGGCCACCACCACCGCCGCCTGGGGCTGGACCGGTCCGCCGATGAACAGCGGGTCCCCCGGCGCCACCAGGTCGGCCAGGGGCGGGGCGGCCTCGCTGACCGGGACCTCCGTGGCCCGGTTCAGCACCACGCCGACCGCGCCCTCGTCGTCGTGGTGGCCGATCAGCACCACGGTCCGGCGGAAGTTGGGATCCCACAGGTCTGCGCCGGCGATCAGCAGATGGCCCTTCAGGCTGTCCATACGGTTCCCATCATCCCCCGTGTCGGTGGGGTCCGCTCAGGACTTGAGGGCGGGCTGCCAGGCGCTCGGCAGGTCGACCGGCCGGCTCACCCAACCCTCCAGGTATCCCCGGGCCACGAGCTGGATGAACATGTACACGCCGACTTCCCAGAAGGCGGACAGGACGCCGGGGTGGTAGCCCCGCGAGCTCACCCCGTGCTGGAGGGATTCCACCGCGCGCCAGTCCTCCCGGTTGGTCACGTCCCAGAAATCCACGGCCCACGAGGGATCGAACCCGGGACGCTCCACGAGCTCCGGCGGGAACAGCCACTCGCACTCGACGAAGGTCCGGTCGACGGCCAAGGGCTCCAGCCGGTGCGTCAGGACGTAGTCCGGATGGGGGCTGATCAGGAAGCTCGGCCACATCCCGACGTACCCGACCTGCCGGCGAAGCTCGTCGTCGAGGCCTCGGAGCGGGACGCCGTGGCTCCTGCCGTCGAGCGACATGGTCTCGGCGTCGTCCCGGAGCAGCATGGGGCCGGCCACGTACAGCCCGTCGTGGGGGAAGGCCACGCTGCTTTCGGGCGGGCTCACGCTGCACAGCGCCGGGTGGATCTCGGAGCAGTGATAGCACTCCTGGTAGTTCTCGGCGATGAGCTTCCAGTTGGCCGCCAGCTCGTAGGAGTGGCGGGCCCCGACCATCAGTCGTTCGGGCTCGTACGGGGCGAAGTAGTCGTCGAGGTGCCCGACGTGCCGGTCGAACGGGACGCCATCGCCCGAGGGGTTCACAAACTCCCACCCTCGCCACTCCACCGATGACGGGTGGCGGTGGCGCGCTCCCGCTCGGCCCAGGCACAGCCACGAGGCGTCGAAGAAGTGCTCGAGCTCCCACTCGAAGACCTCCGGCGACGTGTATGCCTCGGAGGGCAGGGCATGGCTGTGCCCGAACGGCTCGAGGGCGGGCGCCAGACGCTCGGGGTCGATGGGCGCGGGCTGCGCTTTCCGCACCGTCTGCATCGTCTCGGTCACGGATGCATCCTAGGCCTTCGGGATGTCCTTGCCCGGGTCCAGGAACGGCAGCGCCGCGGTCATGGCCGGAACCGGTCCGTCCGGCGACACTAGCACCAGCTCGTTCCCCGGCCCGGCGAGCTCGATCGGCACCCACGCGTACCCGATGTTCGTCTTCAGCCGGAACGAGTGGCTGGCCGATGTGAGCTTGCCGACCACGCGCCCGTCCCACCGGACGGGCCAGAAGTCCTCCAGCCATAGCCGGATCGGCTCGCCGCCGATCTCCACGCCGACCAACTTCCTCGTTACCCCTTGCGCCGCAATCCTCTCCAGCGCCGGCCTGCCGATGAAGTCGGCCGAGAACTCCACGAGCCGTTCCATCCCGGTGACCTCGAACGGGTTGTCCTCGATGGTCATGTCGTTGCCGTAGTTGAAGATGCCCGCCTCCAGCCGCCGCTGGTCGGACGGGGCGATGGCCCGGATC
>DASPWN010000073.1:0-3696 GCA_035637835.1 Actinomycetota bacterium
AGCGAGATCGTCCGGTGGGCGGTGGAGGACTCCAGGCTCGATCGCATCGCCATCGCCTCCGCGTTCCAGGCCGAGGGCACGTGCGTGATCCACATGGCCACCCAGGTCCGGCCCGACGTCCCCATCCTGTTCCTGGAGACGGGCTTTCACTTCGCCGAGACGCTCGCGTTCAAGCAGCAGCTCGCCGACCTCCTCGGGCTCAACGTCGTCGAGCTGGTCGGGGAACACACCGTCGAGTCGCAGGAACGCGCGTACGGCCCTCGCCTGTACGAACGCGACCCCGCCCAGTGCTGCGAGATCAACAAAGTCCGGCCCATGTTCGAGGCACTGCGAGGGCTCGATGCCTGGATCACGGCCTTCCGCCGCGACTCCTCACCGACCCGGGCGAAGGCGCCGATCGTGGACCGGTACGAGCTCGAGCCGGGTAGGTTCATCGTCAAGGTCAACCCGGTAGCCAACTGGACCAGGGGCGACGCGTGGGCGTACCTGGAGGAGCACGGCCTGCCCCACAGCCCGTTGTACGACCTGGGCTACGCGTCGATCGGCTGCGCGCCGTGCACCCGGACGAGGTTCGTGGGCGAGCCAGAACGCGCCGGGCGATGGGCCGGCCTGTCGAAGTGGGAGTGCGGGATCCACCAGCGGGAGGCCGCAGAGCAGGACGTCGTCCGTCTGGACTAGGCCACGACCCACAGCGCGTCTCGGGCCAGGCCGACCGAGAGCACCGTCCGGTTGCCCATGACGTCGCCATCGACCTGGACCGGGAACGCCCGCTCCGATACCACCTCGACGTGGGAGGCATCGTGGCGGTAGTCCATGTCCCGGCCCTTGACGTGGCGCGCGGAGCCGAACATCTGCCAAGCGATCCGCAGCACCCTGCGGCGTGGAAGCGTCCGAGCAGTCAGGACGTCGAGTCCTTCCTCCAGAGACGCTTGCGGGGTGACCCGAACCCCACGGCCCTTGTAGTAGGTGTACGGGTCGGTTCGCCCGATCAGCACCGAGATGGCCGGCACCGGCTCGTCGCCGTCCACGCTCACCGTGAGATCGGGGAACCGGCCCGCATAGCTCGCGATCACCTCTCGGGCCACGGCCCGGAACGCCGCCCGCTCGAAGGCCTTCTTGGTCTTGGGGAACTTCGAGTCCAGGCGCGCCATGGCCGCGGCGTCGACGCCGGCGCCGCAGTTCACTCCGAAATACCTCCCGTCGGCCACGCCCAGGGTGAGCTTGCGAGCCTGCCCGTCGAGGGCTCGGGCGATCAGCACGCCGGTCGCCTCCACCGGGTCGAGCGGCATGCCAAGCGCCTGAGCCAGGATGTTCGTCGCCCCCCCGGGGATGACGCCGAGGACGGCCTCCGTTCCGGCGAGCCCGTTGACCACCTCGTTGATCGTCCCATCGCCGGAGAAGACGACCACCAGATCGAGGCCGTCGAGCGCTGCCTGCGCCGCGACCTCGGTGGCGTGGCCCCGCTCCGCCGTCTCCAGCACCTCCAGCTTGAAGTCGGCCGACAGCGCTTTCTCGATGACGGCCATGGTGGGCCGGGAGACTGTCCGGGCCACCGGGTTCACGATCAGCAGGACGCGGTCGAACCGGCGCATGCGAAGGGAGTATGACAGTGGAGAGCGGGGTGCCGCTCAGGCCCCACCCGAGACAGGCGGGAGAAACGCAACTTCCTCGCCGCCGACCAGCGGCCGAGCGTCAGAGGCGCGTTCGCCGTTCACCACCACCGACCCGGCCCGAGCCACGCTGGCGAAGCGCTCGCCATAGCGCTCAGATAGTGAAGCGAGGACCTCGCCCACGGTCCGGCCCTCGGCTTGCACGCGGGAGTCGCCGGCCAGCTCCCGAAGGGCCGCGAACAGGCGAACGCTCACAGTGGTCATCACCGCCAGGGTACCGTCGTCACGCGCCCCTGTTACCCTCGGCTGGTCGTGGCCGCCATCGTCTTGCTGTCCGATCGTTTCCCCGACGACGTCCTCCCCGCATTCGGTTCGGTCGGGCTCGACGTGAAGTCGGAACCGCTCGCGGTGGCGTCCCTGGCCGATGCCCTGGACCTCTTGCCCGAACTGGTCCTGGTGGACGCGGCGGAGAACCCGGGTCAGGGCCACGCGGTGCTCAGGGCCCTCCGGGAGGCGGAGGGACGGACCCCGGCGGTAGCAATCGTGGAACGGCGGGATCTGGAGCGGTTCGCCTGGGACCAGGTAGCCGACGAGATCCTGTTCCCCTCCGCCCCTGAAGCCGAGATCCGGGTCCGGCTCTCGATGCTCAGGCGCCGGGCGGGCACCGGCGACGGGAGCGCCGTCCGCCTGGGGCCGGTGACCCTCGACACAGACACCTACCAGGCGACCGTGGCCGGCCGGGGCCTGGACCTCACGTACAAGGAATTCGAGCTGCTCCGGTACCTCGCGTCGCGGCCGGGCCGGGTGTTCACCCGTCCCGCCCTGCTCCGAGAGGTCTGGGGATACGACTTCTACGGCGGGACGCGCACGGTGGACGTCCACGTTCGGCGGCTGCGCTCCAAGCTCGGCCCCGAGCACGAGAGCCTGATCGAAACGGTCCGCGGCGTGGGCTATCGGGCGGCCGACCTCTAAAGGCTCGCCGATGGCGTCAGATGTCCGCTCGGAGGTTTCGCCGTCCCGGCCGGCGGTAATGTTCCCGACGATGGGATCGATGCTTCCATCCGTGCGAGACGTCCGGCGGTGGAGTCATGAGCTGGAGTCGGCCGTCGACGAGGGGGTCGACGGGGTACGGAGGTGGCTGGCTACCCCGCAGGGTCGGTTCCTGCGATCCCTCGCCGCCCGGTTGCTCATCGTCAGCGTTCCCCTGATCGTTCGGCACCCATTCTTCAAGACCCCGGTCGGCAGGCTCGTCGAGCTGGCGGGAGGCGCCGCCATCCTCATCAAGCTGGCCGAGCTCCTCCGCGACTGGGAACCACAGCCGGCGACGGCGCCGGGGGCTCGCGCGGCCCTGCCGTAACGAACTGTTTACGCGGCGGAAACCTCGTCGCGCCGGTTGGCCCCTACCCTTGGTCCGTCCACGAGACGGAAGGGGGAAGGCGCGGTGACCACGCCGAAAGACGTCCTCTCCCTGGCCAAGGAAGCGGGAGCCGAGATCGTCGATCTGCGGTTCTGCGACCTGCCGGGGCTGATGCAGCACTTCTCCATTCCCATCTCCGAGCTGTCCGAGGCGGGCTTCGAGGACGGCTACGGATTCGACGGTTCTTCGATCCGAGGGTTCCAGGAGATCCAGGAGTCGGACATGCTCCTCGTGCCCGACCCGGACGCCGCGTACATCGACCCGTTCACCAAGCACTCGACGCTGGCCATCCACTGCTTCGTCCGGGATCCGATCACCGGCGAGACCTACACTCGCGATCCGCGCTCGATCGCGCGCAAGGCCGAGCTGTACCTGAAGCAAAGCGGCATCGCCGACATTTCGTACTGGGGACCGGAGTGCGAGTTCTACATCTTCGACTCGATCCGGTTCGACCAGAACCAACACGAGGGGTACTACTTCATCGACGCCATCGAGGGCGTGTGGAACTCCGGCGCTGAGGAGGGCGGAAAGAACCTCGGCTACAAGCCCCGGTACAAGGAGGGGTACTTCCCCGTCCCGCCGATGGACCACTACCAGGACCTGCGGAGCGAGATGGTCCTGAACCTCCAGAAGGTCGGCGTGGAGGTCGAGGTGCACCACCACGAGGTC
>DASPWN010000074.1:0-1690 GCA_035637835.1 Actinomycetota bacterium
GGCCGCTGCCCCAGCGCGGTGACGGCCACCACGTCGCCGGGGCTCGAGCCCCTTGCCATCCACTCCAGCGCGTGGACCTCGTCGGGGAAGACCGGGACCTCGACGGCGCCCCCGTCGATCGCGCCGGCCCGGAGTCGTTCCACGAGCTCCTGTGGGTCGCGGCCTCGGAGGTACCGGGGGAGCTCGGCGACCGCGATGTGGTCGGTGCCGCGCGCGGCCCGATAGGCGAAGGCGTGGATGATGTCGTCCCGCCGGTCGCCGGCGGCGCAGATCGCCATCCACACGTCTCGAGCCCGCGCGCACAAGCCTTCGCAGATCTCGGTGAGGCCCATCATCCCGGCCTCGTTGTGGGCGTAGTCCACCACCACCACCCGGCCGTCGAGTGTGAACAGGTTGGCCCGCCCGGGATTCCGTTCCGGATCGAGCACGAACGAGCGCAGCCCACGGGCCACCGCCCGCTCGGGGAGACCGATGGCGAGCGCGGCGGCGGCGCCGGCCATCGCATTCTGGATGTTGGTGCTGGAGAGTCCGGCGATCGTCATCGGCACGTCCTCCAGCCGGACCAGCGGGTGGGCGGTCGAGCGTTCCAGCACGGTCATCCGCCCGTCGAGGGCGGTGACGGCCCGGCCGCCCTCGGCCAGTACCGTGCGGATGGCCGGATGGTCCGAGTCGAGCGAGAACAGCCATACGCGCCCGCTCGATCCCCTCCGCATCGAAAGCACGCGGGGGTCGTCCGCGTTCAGGACGTCCCAGCCGCGCGGCCGCGTGATCCGGGTGATCGTGGCCTTCACCTCGGCCAGCTGATCCAAGGTGTGGATCCCATGGAGGTCGAGGTGGTCGGCCGACACGTTGGTCACCACCGCGACGTCGTTGTGTTGCACGCCGATGCCGCGGAGGAGGATCCCGCCCCGCGCCGTCTCCAGCACGGCGACGTCGGGCTCCTGTGCCAGGGCCATAGCCGCGCCGCCGAAGCCGGAGTAGTCGCCCTCCTCCACGAGCTCCTCATCCCGATACACGCCGTCGGTGGAGGAGTAGGCGACGGAACGGCCGGCGGTCCGGATAATGTGCGCGAGGAGCCGAACCGTCGTGGTCTTCCCGTTCGTCCCGGTGACGGAGATCACCGGGATGTCAGGGTCGGGGACGGACGGCTGCGGACCGGGGTCGACGGCGCCGATGCGGGTGGCCGCCTCGCCGACGAGCCGCCGCGGCGAGCGGCGTGTCGCCAGCAGCGCCGACAGGACCTCGGCGACCTCACGGCCGAGGGCTTCGGCCGACCCGCGCCTTCGCCAGGGAAACGCCACCACGACCTCCCCGGGCTCGGGACCGGGACGGCCCCGGACGGCCAGTCGGATCCCCGAGGCCTCCGCCAGCCGGTGGGTGATGTGCGATGCCAGACGAGCGGTGAACCGTCGCCGTTGTTCGCTGTTCGGCCTGCCGGCCTTCGCCGCCCCCGTGAGCTCCAACGCCTCGGTGATCGCCGCCAGGCGAGCCTCGCTCGCGTCCAGCCATCCGGGAACGGCCAGCGTCAGCTTGACCGCGGGCCGGGTGAAGTAGAGGTTCGGGCCCTCCAGGACCCGCAGCTCCGCGAGCCGGACGGGCTCCATGGGCCGAGCATAGGTCAGGCGTCGTCCCCCGCGTGATACCGGCGGAGCTCCGGCACGAGCAGCGCGAGGAGGGCCGTGCCGGCGAT
>DASPWN010000075.1:0-4557 GCA_035637835.1 Actinomycetota bacterium
GCCCCGGTGAACCCGGGGGTCCGCTTGGCCACGGTGTCGAGCGCCACCGTCTGGTCGAACGGCTTACCACGCGCGTGCACCCTGAGGATGCCCTTGCGACCTTCGAGGTCTGGCCGGTCGATGACCACGTGCCGGTCGAACCGCCCCGGGCGAAGGAGCGCCGGGTCGAGGATGTCGGGACGGTTGGTCGCCGCCATCAGGATCACCGCGGTTCGCTGGTCGAACCCGTCCATCTCGACGAGCAGCTGGTTCAGGGTCTGCTCTCGCTCGTCGTGGCCGCCACCGAGGCCCGCGCCTCGATGGCGGCCCACGGCGTCGATCTCGTCGATGAACACGATGGCCGGCGCGTTGGTCTTGGCCTGCTCGAACAGGTCGCGCACCCTCGCAGCTCCTACGCCCACGAACATCTCCACGAAGTCCGAGCCGGAGATCGAGTAGAAGGGGACCCCTGCCTCGCCGGCCACGGCCCGCGCGAGCAGCGTCTTCCCCGCGCCGGGCGGGCCGAACAGCAGGACGCCGCGAGGGATCTTCGCCCCCATGGCCTGGAACTTGGCCGGGTTCTGGAGGTACTCCTTCACCTCTTGGAGCTCTTCGATGGCCTCGTCCACGCCGGCGACGTCGGTGAACGTGGTCTTCGGCTGGTCCTTGGACACGATCTTTGCCCGGGACTTGCCGAACTGCATGACCCGGCCGCCGCCCGCCCCCTGGGATTGGTTCATGATCCAGATGAACGCTCCGATGATGAGCACGACCGGGATCAGCTGGAACAGGAAGGACAGGATGGCCGAGCCCTTCTGCGGATCGACGGTGACCACGACGCCCTTGGTCTGGAGATCCTCGGTCAGCTTCTCCTGCACGGCGGCCGGGTAGGCCACCTCGTAGCCAGACCCGTCGGAGAGCTCCCCCTTGATCTTCTGGTCGCCCTCGAGGAACGTCGCGGTCTTGACCCGGTCCTCGTCGACGAGGGACTGGAACCCGCTGAAGTTCAGGCTCTGGCCCTGGGGCTCCCGGTTGGCGAACAGTACGAACAGCCACAGCCCGGACAGGACGAGCAGGATGTAGAGGGCCGGTCCACGTAGGATCCGGCGATAGGGGGACTCGGGCGGCAGGGAGGCGCTCCTTTCGTTCCGGTCGTGCGGCCGTTCCGACCTGCGAGAAAACGGGGGCCCCGCGCGATCGACCCGCGCACTGAGCCCTGGCCGATGGTAGCACAGGGGTGTTGTCCGGCCGATACCGCCGAACGGCTCTCGCTACCGGATGCCGCTATCGACGGGGACGTTCACGTCGGCGAACTCGCCGCTCGTCACGGTCACGTCGACGGGCTTGGCGGACATCCCGGGCCCTCCCTCTTCAAGCATCGCTTGCATCTCGTAGTGGCCGGGATCGAGGGCCACGGTGAACCGCCCGTCGCCGTCCGATCGAACCGTGGCCACCACATCACCGCCCTGGAGCACCTGGACCTCCACGTCGGCGAGTGGGCGGTCCGGGCAAGGGCTCTCCACCGTCTCGACGGGACAGGTCGGGCCGAGGAGCACGGTCCCGCTGATCCCGCTGTCGCCGGAGGAGGACGGGCCGCGGCCGGCGCAGGCCACGAGGAACATCATCAGGATCGAGAATGCCGGCATCCGTCTCATGGCCGGTTGGACGGCGGACCACCCTGCCCTGTTCCGGCTCATGCCGGGTCGGTGTAGGCCTCGGGCTTCAGTGTGGCGATGTAGGGCAGGTTGCGGAACTTCTCCGCGTAGTCCAGGCCGTAGCCAACGACGAAGTCCGGAGGGATCTCGAACCCGACGTACCGCAGGTCCAGGGGCACCCGTTGGATCCCCTTCTTCTGCAGGAGTGCGCACACCTCCAGCGTCGCGGGCCGGCGGCCGCGGAGGTTCTTCAGCAGGTAGTTCAAGGTCAGCCCGGAATCCACGATGTCCTCGACGAGCAGGACGTGGCGGCCCTCGATGTCGCGATCCAGGTCCTTCAGGATCCGGACGACGCCCGAGGTCTGCGTCGCGGCCCCGTACGAGGCAACCGCCATGAAGTCGAAGTCGACGGGCAGGTGGATGTGCCGCGCCAGGTCCGCCATGACCATGAAGGCGCCCTTCAGCACGGCCACCAGGAGCAGGTCGCGGTCCTGGTAATCACCGGTGATCTGGCCCCCGAGCTCTCGCAGCTTGGCCTGGAGCTGTTCCCTGGTGACCAACACCCTGCCGATGTCCTCGTCGTACCCATCAGCGAACGGCTCGCCAACGGGAGAGGTTGCGGCGTCCTTCTCGGTCAGCTCGACCGTGCCTTCCATCTCGCCCCCCTTCACACCCGGCTCTCGGGGGAAGTGCGAGAGAGGGAAAGATACTCCCTGTCCCGCGAGGCCACCAAACCACCGGCCAGGTCGCGCCGCCGGCCGGGACGCCCCGTCGCCAGATCGAGCACCGCTTCGATCGACTCGTGGGTCGGCGTGGCCTCCAGCCGGTACATGAGATCGCGGACGACCCGAGCCGCGATGGGCCGCGGCACGCTCAGCAGGCCGACGGGGTCGATCCCGAACCCACCGGGTTGCTCTTCCACCAGCTGCTCCGCCGCCTCGAAGGCCTGCCGCTTCAGGAGATGGTCGTCCTGGCGGATGATGTCGGCCGTGCGGGCAAGGGTGGCGCGCACATCGCGCCCCACGGAGCGCTCGATGGCCGGAAGCACCTTCAGCCGAACGGCATTTCGAAGGAGTCTCGTGTCCTGGTTCGTGGGATCGAGACGGGGCCGAAGCCGGAGGGCGCGGCAGAACGCCTCCACCTCGGACCGCCTCACGTCGATCAG
Source organism: Actinomycetota bacterium (assembly GCA_035637835.1). GTDB lineage: Bacteria > Actinomycetota > UBA4738 > UBA4738 > HRBIN12 > AC-69. The sequence continues at coordinate 2,800 of DASPWN010000075.1, forward strand.
GGGCTGGACCTCTCCACCGAGGGCCGGCTCGATCCCTCCCAGCGCGTCGAGCCCTCCGCCCCGGATGAGGGCGATCAGCACGGTCTCCGCCTGATCGTCCAGGGTGTGGCCCTCAGCCAGGCGCTCGGCCCCCGTCTCTCGCCGGACTTCGGCCGAGTAGAACATGCGCATCGCGCGCCCCCACGCCTCGATCGAGTCCCCCTCCTTGGGCTCGAACTCGCAGACACGGAGATGGAAAGGTAGCTTCACGCGGCCCGCGAGCCGCCGGACGTACTCCGCGTCCTTGCCGGAGTCCCGCCGGAGACGATGGTCGAGATGGAACACCTCGAGATCGATCCGGAGCAACCGACGCAGGCCGTGCAGGGAGTACAACAGACACACGGAGTCTGGGCCGCCGGACACCGACACGATCACCGTCTGCCCGGGGAGGAACATCTCGTACCGGCGTGCCGTGGCCGTGACCCGCTCCAACACGCGGGCCACCGCCGGCGGCCGGGACATCAGCTCCCGGCGACCCGGGCCAGCCAGAGCTGAGGGTTCGCGACCTCCTCCGGCGAGGGCAGGTTGTCCTCCCGCTGCCAGACGAGATTGAATCCCTCGGTCCCTGCTCCCTCCACTGCGGAGCGAACGAAGAATTCACCGGCATCGTATTGGCGGATCTTGGACTCGAATCCGATGGCTCGCTGGAACGTTCGCTCCATTCCGCCGGGGCGCCGCCGTTCCTTGAGGCTGCGCCGCATCCGCTCCAGGTCGCGGACCCGGCCGACGGCCACGGAATTCATCACGTACGACGCGTGGCCCTCGAGGAGCGACATCAGCGATTGCATCTTGGAGAACAGTTCGCGCTGCTCCGGGGTCATGAGCAGGAACAGCCCGCCGGCGCCGCGCCACTCGCGTCCCGTCCGCGCCTCCTCGACCGCGCGGCGGAGCTGATCCAGGAGCTGGCGGGTATCGAGCTGCACGGTGTCGAGGTAGGCGTCCACGAGCCCCGACAGGTAGGTCCGGAGCCATGGGGTGGAGCCGAATTGCACACGGTGCGTGACTTCGTGGATGGCCACCCACAGGTGGAAGTCGTGTGACGGAAGATCGAACCGGCGCTCCACCTCGGCCAGGTTGGGGCCCACGAAGTACAGGAGCCCCTCGTCGTCAGGCGGCAGGAACACGTCGTACTGGCCCAGCACCTTGCGGGACACGTAGCCCAGCAGGACGCCCACCTGGAAACCGAGCGCCTTCCTGCGCAGATCGGAACGGGGCCGATTGTCCGCGAGGATCCGGCGGGCGAGCGGTTCCAACAGCCGCTGCAACCCCCGGAGGTTGGTCGAGACCCACTCGCCCCGAGACATGACCCACGCTCGGGAGCGGGACCCCGTCACCGAGAGGCCGGTGAACTCCGAGACGAGCGACTGGGCATGCGGGACGATCTCGGCAAGGTCCTCGCGCAGACGCGCGCGCTCGATCGCATGGAGCGCGGGACCGCGACCTCCCACGCGACGCCCGATGTCGGCGGCGGTTGTCCAGTCGACCAGTCGGGCCGCCTGTGACCCCATGGACCAGTCGACCTTGGTGATCTCCATGGCGTCCGGCGCTAGCCGGCGGCCTTCTTCCGCGCGGCGATCAGGGCGACTCGCTTGGCCTGTCCTTCGGCCACGCGCCGGTCCGTGCCCTTCCCCAGGAGCTCGGCCAGCGTCTTCTCGTACGTCTCCTGATCCAGCGCCACCTCGACGTGTTCGGCAGGGGCAGCGGCAGGTGCGGCAGGGG
>DASPWN010000076.1:0-9202 GCA_035637835.1 Actinomycetota bacterium
GGCGCCTTCGTCCGGGCCTGGGGCTTCGACGTCGTCCCCGGCGGCGGGGAAGGGTTCGAGATCTGTACCCAGGCCACGGGCTGCAAGCGCGGGGAGCCCGGCGGCCGTGCCGGTCAGCTGAGCTTCCCCACCGGGATCGCCGCCGCTGGCGGCGGCCTTTACGTCGCCGATGGCAACAGTCGCATCAGCCAGTTCACCACCGAGGGTTCCTTCGTGCGCGCCTTCGGCTACGACGTCGTTCCGGGAGGTGGTGAGGGGTTCGAGATCTGCACCGCGGCCACCCGCTGCAAGCGGGGTACCTCGGGCGGCGCGGCGGGACAGGTGAGCAGCTTCGTGTTGGGCGTGGGTGCCGATGCCGCTGGCAACGTCTACGTCGCCGAGTCCGGCAACTCCCGGGTGAGCCAGTTCACCACCGAGGGCTCCTTCGTGCGCGCCTTCGGTCGCGATGTGATCCCCGGCGGCGCGGACCGATTTGAGGTCTGCACCTGGGCCACCGGATGCAAGCGAGGGCGGCGGACGGGGGGCGACCGTGTGCTGCCGTTCCCCTCTGCGGTGGCTGCAGATCCCGGCGGCGCCGTCTACGTCGCCGACGCAGACGCGGGCCGAATCCTGTGCTTGGGCGAGCGCGGCAGTACACCGTGCGTCCGCAACCTGTTCGGCTTCCGCGAGCTGAAGCTGGACCGCAGCCGTGGCACGGCCAGGCTCGGGGTGAAGGTCCCCGGCCCCGGGCGGCTTCGGCTTCGGGGGAAGGGCGTGAAGAGCGTTCAAAGGCATCCGGAAGCAGCGGGCATCATCAGCCTCCCGATCCGTCCCCGCTACGGGACGCGGCGGGTGCTCAATCAAGAGGGCAAGGCCCGCGTCCAGGTCCGCGTCACCTACGAACCCACGAACGGCGGACCGCACACGAAGACGAAGCGCATAGAGCTTCGTAAGCGTCGCTAGCCCCGCCGGCGTGTGCGATGGACAGAGTCTCCGCGCACGACCTCCGCCGCGCGTTTGCTCGCGCGGGCCGCACTTGAAGTCGAGCTGCTCACCTGCCCTTGCCCTTGCGATAACCCTTACGCCGAAGCTTGGCGTGACGGGCGCTGAGATGGAGCACATGCCCTTCTACCTGCGGGTATTTTTTCGAGTACTGTCCAGTTGGGGGCACGGACCAGACCTGCGACGTTTCGCCGTCGCGGTCTGGCGGCTCGTCAGCGACGAGCGTGACCTCCGCGTCGATCGTCCGCGTCTCTGGCTGGAAAGCGATCTGCAGCTGCAGGCTGTCGAACAGCGCCCGAAGCTCCGGCTGAGGCAGGCCCTGAAACCGCTCCCCGAGAAGCGGCAGCCGATCGAGCGCGGTGGTGAGGTCCTCGACCGTCGGCGGGGCCTCGGCCGATTGGGCGGCGAGTGCGTCCACGTGCCGCCGCCGTTCTTCGACAGCCTCCTCCAGCTCGGCGATGCGGGCCCCCACCCGGTGGCGCAGGGACGGCGTTGCGTCCTCGGCCTCCAGGTTCGTGACCTGGCGCTCGATGCGCCGTTCGAGATCGGTGATCTCGCCCTGAAGTTCCTTGAGCCGGTCGCGAGCCGGCACCGTCTCTTCCTCCCGCCCAGAGTCGGCCAACCGGCGAAGCGTCAAGCATCAGGTGGAACTTGACAGGGGCACATGGAGAAATCGTGGAGTCGCTCTCCCCGATCCCCCCACGCCTGAAGGGTGCATTTATTCAGATCATGCCGTTGACCTGGGGGACGCATCCGTGGATGACTGGGGCCATGTGGCGTAGACTGATTAAGGCCCGTGCCGGCCTGAACCACAACCTCCTGTGCCATCTGCCGCCGTGGTCATCGATACGACTCCGCTGAACGGGAGCCCCGAGTGCTCGGCGACACCGCGGTGGCAGTGAGGGCCTGACGCCGTGTCAGAGGAGACCGAGTGCTCGGCGACACCGCGGTGGCAGTGAGGGCCTGACGCCGTGCCGGAGACTCCGTTAGGCCGGCCGGTCACCGGAGGACCCGCGAATTTCCCCGAGCCTCGGCTACTGGAAGGCCGGTTCGTTACGCTCGTGCCAACCGTCGCGGACGTCCACACACCGGGGCTGTTCGCTTCTTGGCACCGATCGCCGGGCGGCGAAGCGATCTGGACCTACCTTCCCTTCGGCCCCTTCGAAGACGAGGCGGCCATGCACGAGTGGATGACGTGGGCCGAGACAACTCCGGACTTCCTCTACCGCACTGTTGTCGACAACGCCTCGGCTGACCCCGTCGGGATGGCGAGCTTCATGCGTGTCGAACCCGAGATGCGCACGATCGAGCTGGGTGGAATCTGGTATGCACCCTCCGCCCAAAGGACCCGCGCCAACACGGAGGCGACCTATCTGATGCTTCGGGAGTCGTTCGACCTCGGCTACCGGCGCGTCGAGTGGAAGTGCAACGCACTCAACGAGCGGTCGCGGGAGGCGGCCCTCAGACTCGGGTTCGTCTTCGAAGGCATCTTTCGCCAGCACATGGTGGTCAAGGGCCGCAACCGCGACACGGCCTGGTACTCGATGCTCGACGGGGAGTGGCCGGCGATCCGGGCGAACTTCGAGCGGTGGTTGAGCGAGGATCCTCCCACGGTCTCGCTGCGCGAACTGAATACCGCTCCCTGACTGGTCTGCTGCGGGGCGGTACCCCAGCCGCCGGCCAAGGGCCCGATGGCTGCCCGCTCGCCCACACTTGTAGAGCACGCGAAGCCGATCTCCGAGGCAGCCGTAAACTGCATCGCCAACTGGGGAAGGAGCCGACATGTCCATGCAAGGACCCGGTGACCCCGGAGAACGCGATCTGGGAGCCCAACGCTGGGGTGCCGAGAAGGAAGAGATCGACAAGCAGGCCCGGCAGGAGCACCTCGCGCACGAGGCCGAACGCATCCACGCCGAGGAAGCAGCCGAGGAGGCCGCCGAGCGGGGAGAGGCCCCCAAGCCGAAGCGCCCCTGGTGGAAGTTCTGGGGCTGAGAGCACCTCGAGTTGTGCGGAGATCGATCGCCCTCGAGGCGGTCGTCGCGATCACCGTCCTCGGTTCGATATCGGCTTCGGCGGCGCCGACCGTCGACGAACGAGAGCTGCTCGGTCGGTCTTACGAGGGCCGGCCGATCCGCGTGTTCCATCGAGGCGATCCCGACGAGATCCGCGTACTGGTGGTCGGCTGCATCCACGGCGACGAGTGCGCGGGGGTCCGGATCGCGCGGCGGCTGCAGAGCGGCCGATCTCGTTCCTTCCTCGACCTTTGGATCCTGCCCAACCTGAACCCGGACGGTCGGGCGGCACACACGCGGCAGAACGCGCGCGGTGTCGACCTGAACCGCAACTTCCCGTACCGCTGGCGCCCTGGCCTACGGGGCCGCTACTACCCCGGCCGGCGACCCGCGTCCGAACGCGAGACGCGGATCGCCATGCGTCTGATCCGGCGGATCGAGCCCGACGTGACCATCTGGTTCCACCAGCCGCTCGCGCTCGTCGACGCGTCGGGCGACGTCCGGATCGAGCGTCGGTACGCGCGCCTGGTCGGCCTGCCACTCGTCCACCTCGACCGGCTGCACGGGACGGCGACGTCCTGGCAGAAGCACGTCCTCCGAGGCAGCGAGGCGTTCGTGGTCGAGCTCCCCGGCGGCGCCCTCCGCCCGCGCCGAGCCCGCAGGTTCGCCAACGCCGTGTACCGACTCGTCCGCGCGTAGACCGCTCCTGATCCACGCGCGCCGTTGCGTGACTGAGGTCGCACGGAGACCGTGCTGCCGGTCCGTGCAGCGCGTGACCGGGTGGCCGCCACCTTTGGACCAACGTGCGTGATCAAGGGGTTGATCACGGTGGTGGATCAGGGGGTGCAGCGATGATCCAGGTTTCGGACACGAGGGTCGTCTCGCCGGACCGGCGACACGCGCTGAACGCCGCCCGCACGCTGCGGGGGATCATCGCGCGGCTCGGGCTGCCGGACGACCATGCCACCCCCTCATCTCCGAACCGAGGGTCGTCCTCGTAGTGGATCGGGATGGGGCCACAGGATCGACCCAGACAACGCCCGGATCGCCTCCGCGCTCATCCACGGCCCTAATTCGCTCGCCGCTGTCGGGTTCGTCGAAGACAGCGACTGGGAGTCCGCTTCCCAAATTTGACTAAGATGCGCATGGTTTCGTCGACGTCATAGCACCGAGGGGAAGGACGTGGACTTCGGGGTCGCGATCTTCTCGACCGAATACTCGATGAACATGGCGAGGCTGGCCAGTTCCGTCGAGGAACGAGGCTTCGAGTCGCTCTGGGTCGCTGAGCATACGCACATTCCTGCGCGGGGATCCGAGGGGAGCCAGCTGCCGCGTGAGTACTTGCATACGTTGGATCCGTTCGTTGCGCTCACGGCTGCGGCGACCGCGACGGCGAAGTTGCGCGTCGGGACGGCGATCTGCCAGGTGGTGGAACGCGAGCCCATCGTCACGGCCAAGGCTGTCGCTAGCCTTGATGTGGTGTCCGGCGGCCGCTTTCTGTTCGGTGTCGGTGCTGGTTGGCTTCGGGACGAGATGCGAAATCTCGGTGTCGATCCAGCACAACGCTGGGAAATACTCCGCGAACACATCTTGGCCATGAAGCAGGTGTGGACTCTCGAAGAAGCCGAGTTCCACGGCAAGCACGTCAACTTCCCGGCGATCTGGTCGTGGCCGAAACCTGCTCAGGTGCCGCATCCACCAGTGTTGCTCGGCGTTCAGGGCAAAGGCGCGATTGAGCGCGTTGTCGACTATGCCGATGAATGGCTGCCCCTCGATGATGAGGCGGCCCCTCCGTGGAGATCTCGAATCGCCGAACTTCAACGTCTGGCGAATGAGCGTGGCCGCGGTTCAATTCCGGTAAGCGTATGCACTGAGCGGGCCGACGCCGCTTCACTTGAGGACTACCAGGCGTTGGGTATTCACCGCGCCATATTTCTCCTCCCTTCCGCCGGGCCGGATGAACTCATCCCGCTCCTCGACGGTTACGCACGGTTGGCAGGGCAATATGTTTAAGAATCTTGTCTCGTCGCTGGCTGCGCCACCTCCCACGATGGTCGGTGCCCATTCGCCAAGCGCCGGCTGGCCGAGGTCGCGAAGATGATCCGGCGTTACCAAGCAGCGCGCCGAGCAGCGACGCCGGCGCTTGCTGAACGCCTAACGTTACGCTTGCCCTGGCGTGGAGAGAACACCGAGTTGTTGCATGAGGCCAAGCATGTCTGCTTCGAACCACTGTTCCACAAACTTGCCGTCCACGATCCGGTAGATGTCAGTGCCGGCAACGCTCAGTTCCTTCCCCGTCGGTGGGATTCCCTGAAACTCCCCCCTGTGCTTGAGCCGATAGGTATCGCGGACGACCACCATGTCGCCCTCCGCGATGAGGAATGCGGATGAGACATGGATGTCGAAGGCCGCGAAGTAGGCGGCGAATAGTTGTTTGAGTGCCTCAGGGCCTCGGATCGGCCCAGGGGCACCGACGATATGACCGACGTAGCCAGGGGCGTGCAGTTCATCGATGACGTTCAAGTTCTTCTTCTCGTATGCCTGTTCTCTCCACCGCAAAACGAGCTGTTTGTTTTCCTCAGTTGACATGGCCTAACCCTCCTGTCCGTGAAGCGGGTGCCAGGCCACGCCATCGCACCGGGCTTGCGAGTCACGTCCCTCGCGTCGCTGGTTACGCATCGATGAGCCTACTCCGTCCCCGACCCGGGCGAAGGGATAACGCCGAGCTGCTGCATCAGGTCCAGCCGATCCCACTGCTCGAACTGCTCCGCCATCTTCCCCCCGGCCAAACGGCAGATGCTGATGCCGGTGAAGCGGAAGCGCTTGCCGGTGCCCGGGACGCCCAGCAGCTCCCCCTGGTGCGTCCCCTCGGCCGTCCAGCGCGCCGCGACCTCGTCCCCTTCCGCGAGCATGTCCTCGACGGTGCCGTGCAGATCGGGGACGGCGGCGATGTACATCGCCCACTTCTGCTTGGCACCCTCCAACCCCGGCGCTTGCCCGGGCAGGGCACCATGGTCCACGTAGTCCTGCGTGACGAGCTCACCGGCCCGGTCCACCCTCTGCTGGTTGATGACCTCCTCAAACCAGCGCCGAACGATCGCCTTGTTCTCTTCGGTGGACATGGCGCTCCTCCTTCCCTCAGGCGGAGGGCTTACCTTTAGGGGAAGCGATTGTACGGCGGGCAGGCAGTTCATCGCGAGCGGTCGACGGAGGCGCCTTCGTTGCGATCAACACTCTTGATCAACTCCGTCGACAGGAGGCCTCTACGTTGCGCAGGATGTCGCTTTCCATCGGAAGCGACGTTAGTGATGACATGGAGCCACTTTTTCGGCGCACCACTCGCCGATTCATAGTGCCAGATGATCTCGTTCAGGAAGTTCTTGTTCCCGAAGACATCGTCCATCATCACCTTCAGATAGTGCCCTGCATGCCAGTCGCAGTGCAGGTAGATCGTGCCCGTGTCCTTGAGTACCCGGTGGAGCTCGATCATGCGCCCCTGCATCCACTCGGTGTATATCGTTCTCGACCCGTTCGCTGGCTGCGGAACTTTCCTCGTTTCGGCCCAACGCCTCAAGCGTCAGTGGATTGGGATCGACATCAGCCCGACAGCCGTCGGACTCATGAAAAGGCGCATGGAGAAGGTGGCGCTAGGGCGATCAAGCTCGTCAACATGCCGACGTCGGTGGACCAGCTCAGGGAGCTCAAGCCCTTCGAGTTCCAGAACTGGGTGATCCAGCGCTTCAACGGCACGAATTCCGCGAAGAAGTCAGGCGATTTTGGGGATCGATGGGCTCTCGTTCTTCCACCACAGGCCCATCCAGGTGAAGCAGTCCGAGCACGTGGGACGAAATGTCGTTGACAACTTCGAGGCGGCCATGGCGCGGACCGGTAAGGACAAGGGGGTACATCGTCGCGTTCAGCTTCACGAAGGGCGCGTACGAGGAAGCGGCCAGGGTCAGGGGAACCAGAAAGTTGGACATCGAGCTCGTCACGGTGGCAAAGCTTGTGGAGAAGGTCCCAGACTTGGCTCCCACCGACACCGGCCGCCTGATCGAAGAAGATCTACCGCTCCCGAGCCCGCGCCCGGCCGAAGTTCGTCCATCGGTCGAGGAGCTGGTCGAGAGCGAGACCGCTGGATGAGGAAATCCTCCGACTACTTCGTTCATCTGTCGGCCGGAGCACAACAAGATCTGCTGCGCGTCCTCACGTCCCCGTCACACGTCCGGGCGGACGTCATCAGGCAGTTCCACGAACGCGGTGAGGATGGCATGGTCGATGTGTTGTCGGATCTCGAGGCGGACGAGCTCATCCGCCTGCAGACCATAGAGGCACTTCGCCGAGCGCTCGACTGAGGGACTGGATCAGTTGCCCGCCCGTGTCGGACTACAAGGCTGTCATTCGGCACTGCCCTTCAACCGTCGAGCCCCGCCGAGGAGGCGTCAAACACCTCACGGCTCTTGATCTCCCAGAACCATCGTCGCATCCGCTCGATGGACAGGGTTGTCCTGACGGCAGCCCTAACAAATCGTGCACGGCCCGAGTCTAGGTTGCCCAACGCCGCCGGAGGGGACTAGCATCGTGATCTCCCGCGGTCACGACCGAGGGTGGCCGGGAGGAGCTCCGGGAGGGGGGCCCTCATGCGACGGATCCTTCTGGCTTTCGGGACTTCGGTCATCACCCTGCTGTGGGCGGTGCCCGCGGGCGCCGCGCCGCTGACGATCAGCCCGCCCACGGACCTCAGCATCGCCACCCCCTTCGCGCCGGGCTGCGGCGGCGCCACGGAGGGAAGCGTCCCCGGGTCCAATTACAACTACTCGAACGCCGAGGTCGAGCCGTGGATCGCGGCGAGCCCCACCAACCCGGCCGACGTCGCCGCCTTCTGGCAGCAGGACCGGTGGTCCGACGGCGGCGCGCACGGGCTGGTGGCGGCGGTGGCCCACGACGGCGGGGTCAGCTTCACCTTCTCGACCCCGCATTTCAGCCGGTGCGCGGGAGGGACCTCCGCGAACGGCGGGGACTTCGGCCGGTCGTCCGACCCGTGGGTGTCGTGGGCGCCCAACGGCGACCTGTGGGCGATCAGCCTCTCCGTGGATCGGACCACCCCGCGCAACGCGGTCTTGGCGGCGAGGATGCAGCACGGCACGTCCACCTGGAGCGAGCCGTTCACGCTGAAGTTCGACTCCTCCAAGACGGGGATCCCGCTGGGGAACAACTTCAACGACAAAGAGTCCATCACCGCGGATCCCACGGACGCCACCGGGAACCTGGTCTATGCGGTTTGGGACCGGTTCGTGTCGCCCACCCAGAACGCCCCGGCCACGGCGTTCGAGATGGCACGGTCCTTCCACCAGCCCGTGTGGTTCGCCCGGACCACCAATGGGGCGGCGGCAACGCCCACGTGGGAGAAGGCGCGTGAAATCTTCGACCCGGGGAACAAGAGCGGGACCATCAGCAACCAGATCGCGGTGCTTCCGGACGGGACCCTGCTGGACGGGTTCTTCCAGTTCGTGAAGGACGGCGGCACCAGCTTCCAGGTCATTCGCTCCACTGACAAGGGCGTGACGTGGTCGAAGCGGTCCTTCCAGATGGCTCCGGTGAGCCCGATCGGCGAGCGTGACCCCGAGCCCATCCGCTGCCGGCCGTTCATCTCCGGCGACCCGCTGTGCACCCTGGTCCGCTCTGACGGGGTGATCTTCGACCTGGCGGTGGACTTCAGCACCGGCCCGCACCGCGGGAGGGTGTACGCGGTGTGGCAGGACCACAACGACAACGCCTTCGGAGACGACCTGATCATGCTGTCGTTCTCCGACGACGGGGGACGGACGTGGTCGACCCCGCAGCAGGTGAACCAGACGCCGGGTGGGACGTTCACGGACCAGGCCTTCGAGCCGGCGGTGAGCGTCAACGACCAAGGCGTGGTGGCGGTGTCGTACTACGACTTCCGCAACGACGTGTCGGGCGATTCCCGCCTGACCACAGACCACTGGATCGTCCACTCGCACGACGGTGGGGCGACGTGGACCGAGGACCACCTCGCCGGCCCGTTCGACATGCACCAGGCCCCCTACGCCCGGGGGTACTTTGTCGGGGATTACCAGGGCCTGGACTCCCAGGGTTCGGTGTTCCGGCCGCTGTTCACGGTGCCCAGCCCTGGGCCCAGCGACCAGTTTCCGAACCCCAACCCGACCGACGTGTTCACAAACACCGGC
>DASPWN010000077.1:0-1875 GCA_035637835.1 Actinomycetota bacterium
CGTAGAAGGACCCCTTCGACACGAGGTGGGAGAACAGCTGATCAGGAGCGAGGAGGCTTCCTTGAGGGCTCACGCGACCAAGCATCAGGACCTCCAGGGGAGATTACACCGATGTGATTCTCCCCTGCCAAGAGACCGGAGACGAGCAGTTCCGGTTCCTGGTCGGCCTACTTTCTGCTCACTCACCTAGACCCCCTGCCACCGAGGCCGTTAGCCAATAGGATGCCCGGGCAGTCCACATCGAGGAGGAGCACATGGTGAAGGTGGGCATCCTGGCCCGGATGGAGGCGAATCCGGGGAAGGAAGATGAGGTCGTCGCGTTCCTCGAGGGTGCGTTGCCGCTCGTCCAGGAGGAGCCGGACACGGTCACGTGGTACGCCATCCGCATCGGGCCCTCGCAGTTCGGCATCTTCGACTCGTTCGAGGACGACGCCGGCCGGCAGGCTCACCTCTCGGGCAAGGTCGCCGAGGCCCTCATGGCCAGGGCGTCCGACCTGTTCGTGCGGCCCCCGGACATCCAGCCGGTCGACGTCCTGACGTCGAAGTAGCTCGCGCGCCACGGCGGAACTCGGGCTGTACCCGGGCCCCTGCCCGGATGGACCCCCCAATCGCATGGGCCCAGCGGCCATGACCAAAGGTCGCGTCGAGCCGCCCGGGAAATGAGCCTCACGGCCTATTCCCTCGATTGCCTTCACGAGGCAAACTGGTCGTGTCCCGGAGGCCCGACCCGGGAGAGGGGGGGTTCGGCAATGCAATCCATCCGTATCGAGAAGCCCAAGCCCAGGAGGGAACGTCCCTCGGCGAAGGTGCTGCCTCTGGATCCGCGCGACCAGGACGTGGTCCGCGCCAAGGCACAGCAGCCTCGAACCGACCGGCGATAGCCGCGCGGAGCCCCGTCGCCGGTCCGGCGGCAGCGGCTTCGATCGACGCTGCTCCAGTTTTCCAGGCGTGTCGGGTATCACGGCGCGGTAGTGGCGCCCGGCACGGAACTCGGGGCCGAGCGGGCCTAGGGTCAGCTCATCGGAATTCGGACTCTCCAGAAGGAGGACGAGATGAGCGCCAAGGCAGACGCACTTCGGTTCCCGGGAACGGGACCCGGTCACCGGTCCCAGTGGTACGCGATCCTGGCCGCGGCGCTCGTCGCAGTGGCCGTCGCCGTCACCATGTTCGTCCTGACCTCCCGCACCACCAGCACCGCCCCCGAGCACGCTCGCCCGGCGAACGGGAGCCAGCCGGTGTCCGGGAGCACCGCCGGCGGCGTCCGGCCGGACAGCACCGTGATGCAGGTCGGGGGAACGAGCATCTACCGCTTCCACCCACTGCCCGGCGCGAACACCTTCCTCGAGCCGGCGGCCGGCACCGGCTCGGGCGCGAGCTCCGACGGCGGCCGCCAGGGCGCAGGGGACCCGAGGGTCGGGGGCTCGGGGGTGTACCGATACCACGGGCTTCCGTAATCAACCGACGGCAAGGACACACCGAGAGAGCCGGCAGGCCGCGTGCCGGCTCTCTCTTCTCGTGAGGCGCCCTCGGAGGGCCGGCCGCGCGCCGATGCCATACTCCTGGTCCCGTGGGAAGGGTCCTCGCCCATGCGCTGCCGCTGGCGCTCGGCGCTGCGGTGAACACGCGGGTCCTCGCCTCGGAGGCCGCATTGTTGACCCGTCCTCCGCGGCCGCTCCGGAGCGCGATCGTCTTCGGTGCGGGGGCCGCGGCGCCGCTCCTGGTGATCGGCGCGATCGCGCTCGTGTCCGTGCACGTCACCGTCTCGGCGATCTCCGACGAGCAGGCCCTGCTCGCGTCGGCCGTCGCAGACATCGTCGTCGGCGCCCTGCTCGTCCTCGTCGCGGGCTGGCCGCTGTGGTCGACGCCCGCCAGCGA
>DASPWN010000078.1:0-13119 GCA_035637835.1 Actinomycetota bacterium
TTCGATCTCCCCCAGACCAGTTCACGAGGGCACGCGACGAGTAGGCAGCCCGCCTGGAAGGCGATGGCCCGCGTGAAGTCAAGAAGCCGGCGACCGTTGCTACCGTGGACACCATGGAGGGGAGTTCCGCACGCAGGTACCGCGACGGCGCGCGGGCCGTGGCCCCCCTCGCCTTCGCGGTCCTCGGCTTCGGCATCTCGTTCGGTCTGCTCGCTCGCTCGGCGGGGATGGGCTGGCTCGCACCGATCGTGATGTCCGCAACGACCTTCGCCGGATCGGCGCAGTTCGCCGCGGTCTCGATCCTGGGGGCGGGGGGAACGGTGGCGGCGGCGGTCGCCGCGGCCGTCCTGCTGAACCTTCGCTACGGACCCATCGGCGTCTCGGTGGCGCCGTGGCTCGACGGGCCGGCGTGGTGGAGGCTCCTCCGCGCTCAGCTGGTGGTGGACGAGTCGTGGGCCCTGGCGGCCGAAGGCGAGGGACGGTTCGATCCCGGGATCCTCGTCGGCGCCGGGCTCCTCCTCTACCTCTCGTGGGTGGCGGGGACGGCCATCGGCGCACTCGGCGGCCAAGCCCTCGGCGACCCGAAGACCCTCGGCCTGGACGCTGCGTTCCCAGCGCTGTTCCTCGCGCTGCTACTGCTGCAGCTTCGGAACCGGCGAACGATCGTCGCGGCCGTCCTCGGCGGGGCCATCGCGCTCGCCCTCACGCCGGTGGCGCCGGCTGGGGTTCCGATCATCGCGGCGAGCGCCGCGTGCCTGATCGGGTTGGCCCGGAAGTGACCGACGCGTGGATCGTGGCTCTGGCGGTGGGAACCGCGACCGTGGCCATCAAGTCGCTGGGACCGGTCCTGCTCGGGGGCCGGGCCTTGCCTTCGGCCGTTACCGGGGTGGTCGAGCTGCTGGCACCGGCGCTGCTGGCGGCCCTGGTGGTGACCCAGGCACTGGCCAGCGGCCAATCGATCTCCCCCGACGCTCGCCTGGTGGGGATGGCCGCCGCCGGCATCGCCCTGTGGCGCAAGGCGCCAATCCTCGTGGTGATCGTGGTGGCGGCGGCCGCGACTGCTCTGACGCGCTCATTCGTCTGAGACCGGTCCGCTGCTAGGCTTGCGCCTGTTGCGGGCGTAGCTCAATGGTAGAGCTCCAGCCTTCCAAGCTGGTGGTGCGGGTTCGATTCCCGTCGCCCGCTCTGCTGGACAGAGCCCGTCTCCGCTGGTCAATCCCGCGGTTCCGTGCCCGTTCGCGTCTCGACCTTACCCGTCATTTCCGCCCTTTCGCAGTCGTTCTCGGGCTCTCCCTTGGAGATCGCACGGATGCCACAGTCGTCAGCACGAATATGCTGCGAGCCGAACTCTGTCGGTGAAGACCGATCTGCAGCGCGAGTTCGAGGGCGTCGGTGCATGACTGCGCGGTGTGCGGAAGGGCCCGTCGACTACGTGAGCGGCCTCGGCGTCAAAGCGCGTAACTGGGCGCAGGCGGAACCCGCGCCGCACGCGACCCGGAAGCTCGCACCCTGACGGCGTTCGATCCTTGCCAGACGCTCGAGCGGTGCGGTTCCCGAAGAGGCTAGAGTTGCATCATGCACGGGCACCGAGTCGAGCATCAGCCGTTAGCGATGCTCAGATGGGTCGTCCTCGTCGTCGCGGTGATGACCCTTGTCTGTGCGCTGTGGCTCCTCCTGCATGCCGCGGCGCTCGACTAAGTCGCTGATCGGTCCGCCGCCCGAGATGGAACCGACGGAGCCGGGCGAGGGTCCGGGCAGGTCGCCGATCGTGAAATGGACTGCGCCGGCAATCCTTTCGGCAGTGCCGTGGGCCTGGTTCGCGATCCGCGATGCGGGTCCAGCGATGGACGCCGTGGCCTTCGCGCTCCCGCTCGGCAGCACCATCCTCGCCATTGCGACGTTCGGCCTCGCGATCATGTCGAGGAAGATGAGGTTCGCGCTCGTGAGCCTCTCGCTCGTCGTGTTCACCGCCGTCGTCGTCGTCGCGCCGCGACTCGCCCAGTCCACTCCGGCGCCGCTCGAACCGTTCCGCCTCGCCTCGGCCAACACGTTCCTCGGCAACCCGTGGACGTTCCCCGCGGCTCGAACCCTCGCTGGCGAACGGCCCGATGTCCTCGTCGCCGTCGAGACGTCGCAACCGATGCGCGTCGCGATAGGCCTATCGCTTCCCGACGACCACTCGGCGGGGCTCGGCACCCAGATCGTGTTCGCGCGGTGGCCCGTCGCTGCGCCCCGCCCGATCCCCGGCGTTTCGCAGGCGACGGCGATGCGGGTCGATGTTGCTCGCCCCGGCTCGCCGTTCGTCGTCTACGCGGTCCATCTGCCGAACCCCCTGTACAGCACGTCTTTCTCGGCGCACACGGCGACGATCGAGAGGCTGCTCCAATCTGCGCAAAGCGAACACCTGCCGGTCATCCTCGCCGGTGACTTCAACATGAGCGATCGGTCGAGCTCGTACCGGATGCTCGACGGCGCGATGCGCGATGCCATGCGCTCGTCGTTCGCGTCAACTACGTACGACCACTGGGCCTGGTTCGCGCTGCAGCTTCGGATTGACTACGTCTTCCTCTCAGATCAGCTCTGTGCCACTGACGGCTCGACGTTCACAGTGCCCGGCTCCGATCACGACGGACTCGAGGTCAACCTCGGCGCGTGCCCATTGTGAATACTCGCGGCGGCTAACTCGGCGGGATCTCACCTAGTCTCGTTCCGAGGCGGCCGGGGACGGGGGCGGGACCGTGGCCCATTCGCGCAGGTCAGCAGGAGAAGAGCGCTAGCCTTCCAAGCTGGTGATGCGGGTTCGATTCCCGTCGCCAGCTCTCCCGCTCAGTGCGGTAGGGCCTACCCTACGTACCTTCGTACCTGGCCGCCTCCTCGTCCGTGACCCACGGCCGGCGGACCCGATGTCCGACCGTCGAGATGTGGTTCTCCTCAACCTCCTCGCCGTACTCCCAGGCCTCGCCCCGGCGGATCGCCAGGATCTCGTTGATCTCGCCTGCGTGGTATGACCAGTGTCCGGCCACCATGGCGACGATCTCGCCGAGCGACGCCGTCTTCCCCCAGTGGAGCGGCCGCGCCGCCTCGAGGTCGGCGGGCTCTGCCGTGGAGGCGAGCCACCGCCCGTAGCTGCGCTCGAACCAGGCGAGCACTTCCTGGAGGTAGGCCTCGCTCGGCTCGATCGCATCGCGCATGCCGCGGGGCCAGTCCGTCTGGTCCCAATGCCTCGGCTCCTCGTCGAACGCGTAGGAGTGGTACACGGCGCTCCATCCGGCGACGTGTTTCATGACGCCGAGGATCGAGCGAAAGCCGCCTGCGGCGTCGAGCGCCTCATCCATCGACACGTTCCGGACGTTGTCGATGAAGGTATCGTGCGCGCCCTCGAGGACGGCGTGCGCCAAGCGGTGCTGCTCCGCCATGGCGCCCTCAGCGCAGGCCGGTACGAAGGTCCATGTAGTTGGTTTCGATCGCAACATACTGCTGCCAGGCCTGGACCCACCCGTCGTCCGAACGGGCGAAGCGGTAGGCGGGAGTGGCCGGCGACTCCCGGTCCCAGATCCCGAAGTACTCGCGGCCGTAACCGAGCAGGTATCGCTGGCCCGAGTGGGTAAACTCGACCTTCTCCTCCGGCCCGGCATGGGTCGCCGGAAGTTGCTGTGTGGCTGCCGGGAACGTGGCTGCCGGGGACGTGGCCCCCGTCACAGTGGCCGGCGGGCTCTCCGCGCCGGCCGGGACGGTATCCACCAGCCAGCTCAGGCAGTGGTGGCACTTGATGGCCGCGTCCTGGATCTCCTCAGCGCAATACGGGCATTTCTTCATCGACGGCTCCCTCCGGTCCGGGTCTCCACGCTACGAGCGAAGGCGGTGGAAAGGCAAACACGAAATGAGGGTACCTTCCAGGCCGGATGCCGCTCCCGGGATGGCTGGCGCGATTCAACCGAAGGGTCACGAACCGAGCAACGAAGCCTCTGGCCGAGACACTCCCAGGCTTCGCCGTGGTCATGCATACGGGGCGACGGTCCGGGCGACGCTACCGCACGCCGGTCAACCTCTTCCGATTGGGCGATGGCTACGCGATCGCGCTGACGTACGGCCGCGACCGGGACTGGGTGCGAAACGTGATGGCTGCACGGGGGTGCGAGGTGCAGACGCGAAGGCGAACCATCCGGCTGGAGGGACCGCGCATCGTGACCGACTCGCGCGGGATACCGGTCCCTGCCGCGATTCGACCTATCCTGAAGGCGTTCCGAGTCACTGAGTTCATGAAGCTCAAGGAGTCGCGTCACCCGGACCCTTGACTACCGCGCCCCCCTTCATCACGAACGCGACGTCCGTGAACCGGGCCACATCCTCGAGCGCATCCCCCTCCACCGCCACGAGGTCGGCGAGCTTCCCCGGCTCGACCGAGCCGATCCGGTCGTCCCACCCCATCAGCTCGGCGGCCACAATCGTCGTGCTCTGAACGGCCTGCATCGAGGTCATGCCGAACCGAACCATGTACGGGAGCTGTCGCGCGTTCCAGCCGTGCGGATACACCCCGCTGTCGGTGCCGAAGGCGACCTTGACCCCCGCCTTCACCGCCTTCTGGAACCCTTCGCGCTGGGCGTCGGTGGTGTCCTCGTTCTTGCGCAGGATCTCCCCCGGCCATCCGCGGCGGAGGCCATCGTCCGCGATGTAGTCCCCGCAGTAGATGTCGGCCACGAGGTAGGTCCCGCGCTCGGCCATCAGCTCGATGGCCTCGTCGTCGATGAGCGAGCCGTGCTCGATGGAGCGCGCGCCGGCGCGGACCGCGCGCTTGATTCCCTCCGTGCCGTGCGCGTGTGCCGCTACGAAGGTCCCGTACAGCGCGGCTTCCTCGACCGCTGACCGAATCTCGTCCTCGCTGAACTCCGGAGCGCCCGGCGCGGTTCCACGCGTCAGCACGGCGCCGGTGGCGATGACCTTGATGAAGTCCGCGCCACGATGGAGGATCTCGCGGACCACCCGCCGGACCTCGTCCACGGAGTTCGCCACCCCGAACCGAAGCTCCCGCGGGACTTCGACATCCGCAGCCACCGGCGGGATGTCGCCGCCTCCACTCGAGACCGTGACGAAGGGTCCGGCGCATTGCATCCGGGGCCCGACGACATCGCCCGCGTCGATCGCGTCGCGGAGCGCAACGTCCACGAAGGCCCGGAAGGTGCCGACGTCGCGCACGGTGGTGAACCCGGCCATCACGGTGTCCCGCGCGTTGCGCACCCCCACGAGCGCCTCCTGCGCGCCCGTCCGCATGAGCTGCGTGGCGTACTCGCCTTGTTCCAGCTCCCCCACGAGGTGTGCATGGCAGTCGACCAGTCCGGGCACGACGGTGTGCTGTGAGAGGTCGATCACCCGGGCCCCATTCGTGTACCGGCCCTGGTCCGGACCAACGGACTCGACACGGTCGCCGACGATCTCGACGACCTGCGCCCGGAGGAGCTCGCCAGCGACCGTGTCGATCAGGCGGCCGGCCCGTACGACGGTCAGCCTCTCTGGTGTCATGCACCGAGAGCTTAGCCAAGGAGGTCCGGCCGATGCGTTCAAGCCTTCGAAGGAGGGAGTCGATGAGGCAGACGTGAACATGCGTCCGCCAGCCACCGGATCATGGATCCGTCGTCTCCTCCCAGTCGTCCTGATCTTGTCCGAAGTGGCCTCAGGGTGTGCCTCAGGCGGGGGTTCGCCATCCGTGAGCCCGGCTCAGCCCTCGGCCACTGGGACGCCAGATTCGACGTCCCCACCGACTGTCGATGAAGCGACGCCCAACGAACGCTTCCAGTCGTGGCTGAACGGTGGGGGGCAAGCGGGAGCCTATGACCTGTGGTCCTCGGGAGAGCTCGGCGGCGGCCCGCCCGCCGGGGCCACCAGGAAGGAACGCCGGGCGCTGTTCGAGAAGTGGCTCGCCGCGAACATCGATGCCTTCCGCAACGCATGGGACCGCACTCAGGTCCTCCATGCCCAGGCCGATCTACGGTCGGCCATGGCAGTTGCGCTCACCTACCGGGTCGATCACGCTGGTTTTGCCGGCCTGACATCGAGCGAGGCGGAAGCGATCGATCCAGGCCTGGCGTTCAACGTCACCGAGACCGTGGTCGGCGAGGTCAGCATCCGCATCGCGACACATGGATCGGTGCTCCTGACTACCGAGAGCAGGTCCGGCCAGATGCTGTGCATGGGGTACGAGAGCGATGGAGTCTCTTACGGCACCAAGGACGCCAAGACCGTCGCGAGGTGCGACGGCGGCGGCTGGCTCTGATCGGGCCGAGGCCTACCCCTCGAGGCGGAAGGACAGATCTGCGGGGACCTCGGCCACGTCCATCTGGGCCTTCTGGAGCTTCCCCGAGTAATCCCAGTTCATGGCCTGCCACCGGGTGAACTGGTCGAGGACCCAGATGCCGGCCTGACGCGAGCCGTTCCCGGACATGCCGTTCCCGCCGAACGGCAGGTGCGCCTCAGCGCCCGAGGTCGAGTTGTTCACCGACACCATGCCGGCCGAGATCCGCTCCCGGAACCGGAACACGTTCAGTGGATCGCGCGTGTAGATCGACGACGAGAGCCCGTAGCCGTGGCTGTTCGCCAGGTCCATGGCCTCGTCGAACGTGGCGAACGACGTCACACCCACGATCGGCCCGAACGTCTCGGTCCGGTACAGCTCGTCGTCGGCGCCGACCCCGTCCACGATCGTCGGGTGGCAGTACAGGCCGTCCGACGGCTCGCCCACGAATCCCTGGCGCGGGTTCTCCACGGTGATCCGGCCGATGCCGGACGATCCATAAAGCTTGTGATGCGGCCGCACCAGATCGAGCCATCCCAGGAACCGGTCGCAGAACCTGCCGTTCATCATCGGCCCGTAGAGCACATCCTCCATGGGCTCGCCGATGGCCGCACCCTCGACCGCGGCGGCGAACCGGGACAGGAAGTCGTCGTGGACCGACTCGTCGACGATCACCGTCCCCAGCGAGGTGCACCGTTGTCCGGCAGTGCCGAAGCCGCTGAACAGCGCGCCCTCCACGGCGAGGTCCAGGTCCGCGTCGGGCATGACCACCAGCGGGTTCTTTCCCCCGAGCTCGAGGCAGGGCGACTGGAGGTGCCGCCCGCACAGCTCGCCGATCCGCCGTCCCACGTCGGTGGACCCGGTGAACCCGACCTTGTCGACCAACCCCTCATTCATGGCCCGCTCCAGCCCGGCGAACGCCGCAGGCCCCTCGACCAGCACCATGTTGAAGACCCCCTCGGGTAACCCGGCGTGGAGGATCAGCTGGGCGAAGGCTTCAGCCGTCGCCGGCGTGTACTCGGCCGGCTTCCACACCACCGCGTTCCCGCATAGCAGCGCCGGCACGATGTACCAGGACGGCACGGCCACCGGGAAGTTCCCCGCCGTGATGATCACCGAGACGCCGACCGGCGCGCGGAACGTGAACAGCTGCTTGTCGGCGAGCTCCGAGGGAACCGTCTGCCCGTACAGTCGGCGGCCCTCGGACAGGAAGAAGGTGCAGGTGTCGATGACCTCCTGGACCTCGCCCAGCGACTCCGCGAACGGCTTGCCGATCTCCTGCGTGAGGAGCGTGGCCAGGGCCCGCTTGTTTTCCTCGACCAGGCGGCCGAGCTGCTGGATGGCTCGCCCTCGCGCCGGCGCGGGCACGCTCGCCCACGCGTCCTGCGTGCGCATCGCGGCCCCACAGGCATCGACGAACGTTGCAGCGTCGGCGAGCGACGCCTCCGCCACCACCTCGTCGAGATGCGCGGGGTTCGACACGGTCAGCCGGCCGCCGGGCGCTCGTTCAGCGCCGCGGCCGCCGATCAGCGACGACACGCTCCTGGTCATGACAGGAACGTCCAGGCCTGCTCGGCGAGGCCGGCCCACCGCTTCGAGTGCTCGAGCGGCACCATCACCCACCCCTTCATGGCTCGTCCCGGCATCGGCTCGAACGGCTCGACTCCCTTCAGCTTCAACGCGGCGACCACGTCGTCGGGGGCCAGCTTGAAGGTCATGGCGTCCCCATAGGTGCCGGCGAACACCTTGTCCCGGATCTTCAACACGGGCATGCCGAACATCTGGGACCGCTTCGCCCCTCGCTCGACGAAGCTCTCGGCCACCCGCTCGAAGTGCGCCCGGGTCTCCTCGCCGATCTTTGGCATCTTCACGGGGTCGATGGTAGGGCCAAATCCCCGCGGCCGACCAACGGCTATCAGGACACGGTGACGACGATCTTGCCCCGAACGTGCTGGGTCGCCACGGCGGCTAGCGCATCCCCGGCTTCCGCCAGCGAGAACGAACGGATCTCCGGAGCGGCGATCTCGCCCGCGACAACCATGCCCGAGAGCGTCTCGAGCGACTCCGTCGTCACCCGGCCCATGACGTTCGTGGCCTCGATCCCGCGTTGTCCGAGGGCTTCGGCATCGGCAGCCCCCACGGCCGAGGCCACGTGACCGCCCGACCGCACCTGCTCCGCCAGATGGGCCAGGCCTTCCTTGTCGCCGAACATGTGGGCGATGCCATCGATCCCGTCCGGATACCTGGAACGAACCGTTTCCGCGACGTCTTCGGTCGTGTAGTCGACGACGTCCGCCGCGCCGAGGCGACGCGCGTACTCGGCGTTCCCGCCACTGCATACCGCCACCACCCGAGCCCCTCGTCTGGCCGCGAGCTGGACGAGATAGCTCCCGACCCCACCGGTGGCGCCGATCGCGACGACGGTCTGTCCCTCGCCGACGGCTAAGGCGTCGGCCATGATCAGGGCCGTGACGCCGGCGGTGGGGATCGCCGCAGCGGTTGCGTGCTCGAGGATCGAGGGCTTGCGCGCGATCGTGCCGGCCGACATGGTGACGAACTCCGCCAGGGTGCCCTCCCCGAGGTAGCCCTTGCCGACCGAGCCGAACACCTCGTCCCCGACCGACCAGGCGCTCACGCCCGAGCCGACGGCGTCGACGGTCCCCGAGCCGTCCATACCGGGTACGAGCGGGAAGCGGTGCTCCATCCGATCCTTCAGGTAGCCCTGGACCACCGCGTTGTCGAACGGGTTCAGTCCGGCCGCGGCCACTCGAACCCGCACCTGTCCATCGGCCGGCTCCGGAACGGGAACATCGTGGAGCGAGCCGGGCTGTCCGAACTCATCGATAGCGAAGGCCTTCATGTCCGCCACTCCTTCCGTGTCGCGCAGAGAACGAGCAACCCCGCCTCCGTCGTCCACGCCTTCGCAACGTCGACGAGGCTCCGATTATTCAGCTGCCGGGCGTCGATTCCAGGTCATGCGGCTTGCGGCCAACAAGAGCACCGAGATGAGGAGCGCCACCCCGAAGACTGCCAGCCGGAGGGCGAGGCGATAGTGCGTGGCGCTGGGGATACCGGGGCGTACGTCACCAAACGGCTCGGGAGCGCATCGGGAACGAGCAGGGCGACCGTGGTTCCCACTGCGAGCGCCACGGCCGATTCGGATCCGTCTTCCCTTCATCCGCGGATCCTCCCACGAGGGGTCGTTCGAGGAAACCGACCGTTCACCCAGCAACGGGTCAGTTGGGTAAGAAGAGTTCTTCTCGCCCCTTGAGTAACATCAGCACATGCCGATAAAGGGCATCGCCCATGTTCAGGTCTCAATCACTGCCGGGGGCGAGGACCGTGCGCGTTTCTTCTATGGGTCGATCCTTGGCATGGAGGAGGTGCCGAAGCCGGACTCGTTGTCCGACCGGGGCGGCGTATGGTTCGCCTGTGGTGAGCAGCAACTCCACTGCGGAGTCGAGGACATCGTGTCCGAGTCTAGGCGTCACGTTGCGCTCATCACTGACGACCTCGACGGGCTCAGGGCTGCATTGGCCGGAGCCGCGTTCCCGGCCATTGTCGACCGGCGGGTTCCCGGGTACAGACGCTTCTACACGTCCGACCCGTTTGGTAACCGGCTAGAACTCATGCAGCCTGAGTAAGCCCGAGTCACGCCCGTAGGCCGAACTGACCCACTGCCGCTCACCCCGTTGTCTGGAGGCCGGCGGCGATCCCGTTGACCGTGACCAGGACGTTTCGGCCGATCCGGGCGGCCTCGTCGGGCTCCAGGTCGCCCCTCCGCAGGGCCGCGAGGTGGCGGACCTGGATGAACGACAGCGCGTCGACGTAGGGATTCCGAAGCTCCACGGCACGCCGAAGCATCGGTCGCTCCGCCAGCAGCCGATCGTTCCCGTTCACCGTGAGGATGAGCTGGACCGTCCGCCGATGCTCATCCAAGATGCGGCCCGCGATCTCTGGATCCTCGCCGAGCTTCATGTAGAGCGCCGCGATCGGCATATCGGCGACCACCAGACTGAGCTCAGCGTTCTCGAGCAGCGAGCGGAAGAAAGGCCATCCCTCATGCATCTCCCTGAGCGTGCGCATGCCACTCGACTCGGCCGCGATCGTCGCCAGCCCCGACCCGAGCCCGTACCAGCCTGAGAGGTTCACCCGGCTCTGGGTCCAGGCGAACACCCACGGAATGGCCCGGAGGGACTCGACGTCCCGACGCTCACCGCGCCGGGCGGGCCGGGACCCGACGTGGAGGCCCTCGATCTCCACGATCGGCGTGACTCGCTCGAAGAACCGGACGAAGCCCGGTCGCTCGACCAGTTCTCGGTAGGCGCGCTCGGACGCCGCCGCCATACGGTCCATCGGTGCGGCGAACCGGTCCTCCCCCGGCTTCGCCGCCTTCTCGCCCTCCGGCGTGGAGGCCAGGAGGACCGCGTTCGCGACCTGCTCGAGGTGCCGCAGCGCGATCTCGATGTCGCCGTATCGGGCGAAGACCATCTCGCCCTGCTCGGTCACCTTGAACCGGCCGGCCACCGAGCCCGCCGCCTGGCTGAGGATGGCCCGGTTCGTGGGCCCCCCGCCCCGGCCGGCTGCCCCGCCCCGCCCGTGGAACAGCGTGAGCCGAACGTCGTTCGCCCGAGCCCACGCGGCGAGGTCGGCCTGGGCCCGGTGGAGCGCGACGTTCGCCGCCAGGAACCCGGCCTCCTTCGCCGAGTCGGAGTAGCCAAACATGGCCTCTACCTCGCGACCCCGGGCCTCGAGCCGGTTCGCCATCGAGGGCAGCGCGAACAGCTCGTCGAGCACTCGAGGCGCGGCCGCGAGGTCGGCCCGGGACTCGAACAGCGGCACCACGTCGAGCTGGAGCGACCCGTCCGGCACCGCCAGGCGCGCCAGCGCGTGCACCGCAACCACGTCGGCGGGCGATCGGGTGAAGCTGATGACGTAGCGGCGGCAGGCCTCGGGCCCGTACCGGGACTGGATCTCGGCCATGGCCCGAAGGGTCTCGATCACCTCCGCCGCCTCCTCCGATGACGGATCGGCGCCCTCGGGCCAGCCCTCGCGGGCAAGACGGTCCAGGGTCGCGAGATCGGCAAGGTTCAGCACGTTCCCGCCACCGCCGACCAGCTCCGCCACCACCCGCGCGTGGACCGCCGAATGCTGACGGACCTCGAGCGAGGCCAGGTGGAACCCGAACGTCTCCACCTGCCACCGCAGGTGCTGGAGCTCTCCGAAGGCTGCACGAGGTGCGCCGGCCGCGACGAGCGATCGCTGGACTTGTCCCACGTCTCGGAGCAGCTCGTCGGGCGCCTCGTATCCCTCGGGCATCTGCCGTCGTGTCGCGGAGAGCCGTTCGGCGACGAGCGCGAGCTTCCGACGGTGCGGCTGGTCCTGGAACCGCTCCCGGAGCGACGCCGCCACGTCGGGGAACCGCTGCTCGTCCAGAGCCAACGAGGCCAGCAGCTCCGGGCTGGCGGGCGTGGACGCGGTCGACGCGGTGAGGGCCGACGCGATCCGCCGGGCCACAACCTCCAGTCCTCGGAGCAGGTGGTCGGCCTGGATCCCGGCCGCGGCCCTCGTGACCTCCGCCGTCACCTCCGGATTGCCGTCCCGGTCCGCTCCGACCCAGCTCCCCCATCGAACGAACGCGCGGGAAGCCGGCTCGCGCGCCCCAACGTCGTCCGGTCCGAGCGCCCGGTCCAGCTCCCGATAGAGCTGGGGCACCGCGCGGAAGATGGTCTCATCGAAGGCGACCATCGCCGTCCGGACCTCGTCGAGCGGTCCGGGCCGGCGGCTCCGGAGGTGGTCGGTGCGCCACAGGAGCGTGATCTCCTCGAGCAGCCGTCGTTCGACGTGTGCCCGAGCCGTACGGCTCTCACCCGCCTGCTCCAGTGTCGAGAGAAGGCCGGCGATGCGCCGGAGCGCGTCCACCACCGATCGGCGCCGGGCTTCGGTCGGGTGGGCCGTCACCACTGGGCTGATAGCCAGCCGGTCCAGCTCGTACCGGAGTGCGTCCTCGCCCTCACGCGATCGGATCTCCACCACTGCCGCCTCGATCGACTCGGGAACCGGCTCCGCTCCGCGGGCGCGCTCCCGGAGAGCCCGGACGCGGTGGCGCTCCTCCGCCAGGTTCACCAGGTGGAAGTAGATGGTGAACGCCCGTGCCACCAGCGCGGCGCGCTCGACGTCGAGGCCCGCCACCATCTCGCTGACGGCGCCGCGTCTGGCCTCCGTGGGGTCCTTCCGAAATTCGATCGACGCGAGCCGGAGACGCTCCACGTCGTCCAGGAGGTCGGCGCCTCCGGATTCGACCAGGACCCGGCCGAGCAGGCGCCCGAGGTACCCGACGTCTCGCCGCAATGCGGCCGGCACGTCCCCGGGATCGCTCACCTGGAGGCTCGGCCCGCCGCCTTCCGGGACCACCGCTGCATTCTATGGTTGGGGCAAGCAGGCCGATGCTCGAAGAGATGAGGAACGAAGATGCCGCGGATCTTGGCCGTGGCCGATGAGGTTGACGAGTCGCTGGGGGGCGAGGCGCTGGCGCAGCTTCGGCCCGACCTCATGCTGTCCGCCGGCGACCTCCCGTTCGACTACCTGGAGTACCTGG
Organism: Actinomycetota bacterium; assembly: GCA_035637835.1. GTDB lineage: Bacteria > Actinomycetota > UBA4738 > UBA4738 > HRBIN12 > AC-69. Next base: position 12,885 of record DASPWN010000078.1, read on the forward strand.
TGACGGTGCTGAATGTGCCACTGCTGTACGTCCCGGGGAACCACGACCCGAGTCTCCACTCACGGCGAGAGGAGCTGGCCTGGCCGCCGAGCATCGAGCTGAAGGACGCCCGCGATCCCGTCGGGCCCCTCGGGTGCACGAACGTGGATGGGCGGATCGAGGACGTGGCCGGCCTCCGGGTGGCCGGTCTCGGCGGGAGCATCCGGTATCGAGAGGGTCCGAACCAGTACACACA
>DASPWN010000079.1:0-2378 GCA_035637835.1 Actinomycetota bacterium
CCGCCGACCCCGAGCGGATGCTCTGGCGACTGGTCCGGGCCGGCGACGAAGCCGTCGATCGACATCGTGATGTTCAGCTTCAGCTTGCTCATCGATCCTCCCTCTGTCGACATGCTCGTAGGACCGCCCAGCGCGTCAGAAGTCATCGGTCAAGCCAGGAGCTTGACGAAGCTGGCGACAACCCGGTCAACGCGATCGTCAGCGTCCTAATGCTCCGCGAGGGATGGGATGTTCAGAACGTCACGGTGGTCGTCGGCCTTCGTCCCTACACAGCGAAGGCGAACATCCTTCCGCAGCTGACGATCGGTCGTGGCACTGCTTGTCGCATCCAGGGCGAGCATTTCCTTTTACGCGACAGTCCTCGCGCCGCTCGGGATCCCGAGCTGGTCGGAAGATTCAGGAGGTGAGCAGGTGACGTGCTTCACGCGCGTGAATGTGGTCGATCGCCACCCGCCGACGCGCGAACTCCACCTCTGCTTCGTTGCACGGTCGCGCGAAGAGGTCGAGGCGTTCCACCGAGCCGGGGTCGAGGCGGGATATCGCTCAAACGGCGCGCCCGGCTATCGCGACTACGCGCCGGGGTACTACGCGGCGTTCCTCCTCGACCCCGATGACAACAACGTCGAGGCACTCTATCGGGACGTGGGCAACCCCGGTCATACCGGATAGCCAATTCTCCGATGACGGTTCCGTCCGACTCGAGGGACATTCCCGAACGCTGGCGCAGTCGACAAGCCTTGACCCCGGACCCTAGGCCGGGGTACGGCGATCCACGCGCGTGTACTGCCAGAGGTATCGGCAGCCCTTGTCAGCGTTCAGCTCTTGGAGTCGTTGAACTTCTGCCTCCGCCAGCTCCTCGCTCCAGACAATGCGGCGAACGGTAAACCGCGCCTCGTCGTCCTTCACGTCGAGATCAACGCGGATGATTGCGTAGGCGGGATCAACGTCACGCACTGCACCAGTGAAGCACACGGCCTCGGGCGACATTCCCGCACGCTGGCGCAGGCGAGATTCAGTCCGTTCCACCCAACGCCAGCGGAGGCAAAGCGTAGGGAGAGGCTCGAAAGCCGTGTAGTCTCGCGGCATGCCCGAGGCGCCACTCGAAGAATCCGGCTCAGGGCTCGTACCCGCCGGCGACGGCTGGTTCGTCGTCAACGTGCGGGACGCCCAGTGGATGACGGCGGAAAACGCCGAGAAGCGGCCGCCCGGTTCGGATTGCCGTTTCGAAAGCCGCGAGTTCTCGTTCCCGCAGGTCGGTATCAAGCTCCGCGTCGTTGAGCCAGGCCAGCCGAACGGCCTCTACCACTCCGAGAATCAGCAGGAGGCGTTCCTCGTCCTCTCCGGCGAGTGCAGGCTGCTCGTCGAGGGTGAGGAGCGGCTCCTTCGACCGTGGGACTTCTTCCACAGTCCCCCCGGAACCGAGCACATCTTCGTGGGCGCCGGCGACGGGCCGTGTGTGATCCTGATGGCCGGTGCACGGTTGAAGAACGAGCAACTGCACTACCCGGTGTCGGAGCTCGCGGCGCGTTACGGGGCGAGCGTGGAGGAGGAGACGTCCGACTTCGAGCAGGTGTACCCGCGGTTCGAGCCGTCACGTCGTGCGCGTCCCTCGTACTGGGACCAGCTTCCCTGGGCCTAGCTGCACGCTCATAGCGCTCGCTCAGGTGACATTCCCGAACGCTGGGGCATGCCAGGCAGGACGCGCGTAAACTCGCTCGCTCGTCGGCTGACCAGAGCCGGTGAATGGTGGGTGCAGTGAGCGAGTATGCGATCAGGGCGCTTGATGCGACGACGTGGGATGCCTTCGCGCGTCTCGCTGAGAAGCACAAGGGCATTGGGTTCGGCGGCTGCTGGTGCACCTGGTTCCATTCGCGGGTCGGCAGGCCCGAGGGCGAAAAAGGCCGCCCCTGGAAGGAGCGTCTCGTTCGCGAGGGCAACGCTCACGCGGCCCTGGTTTTCGACGGCGACGCCGCGGTGGCCTGGTGCCAATACGGCTCTCCGGACGAGCTCCCGAACATCCATCACCGGAAGGAATACGAGGCGACCCGCACGGATGAGCCGCCCGACTATCGCATCACGTGCATCTTCGTCGACAGGGACTATCGACGGAAAGGCGTCGCAGGTGTCGCGCTTCGTGGTGCCCTCGACCTGATCGCGAAGGCGGGCGGTGGCGTGGTGGAGGGCTATCCGCAGGACACGCAGGGCAAGAAGATTTCGTCCACGTTTCTCTACAACGCCACGCGCAGCCTCTATGAGCAGACCGGCTTCAGCTATGACCGGCCCAAGGGCAAGAACCATTGCGTGATGCGCAGAACGGTTTCACCCGCCAAGAAGCCTCGACGGGCACGTGTCGGGTGACATTCGCGAACACTGGCCCA
>DASPWN010000080.1:0-2891 GCA_035637835.1 Actinomycetota bacterium
CGAGCGCCCAGGCCCGACCGTCGGCCACGAATGCCACCGTCTGGGTGGGCTCGGAGTGCCGGTCGGCGCACCCGCCTGGGAGTGGTTGGCCCGACGCGAGGAGGGCCCGGACGGTTGGTGTTCCGGTCGGGGATCCCGGACTTGCGGACTGGGTCGGGCCGCCCGTCGTACCGGTCGATGAGGTGCAGGCCGCCAGGGCCGCGAACGAGACTGCAAGAGCGACTCGGAGCCATCCCGATCTCACCGGTACCCCTCGGCCACTGTACCGCCTGACTACCGCCTCGAACGCTCCGTTTCAATGTCCCGTTCGCGCGCAACACTGGCTTGTGGTTCGCTGAGGATCGGATGAGTCAGGTCGAGATCGATTCCGGCCGGGTCTCGCTGCCCGGCGAGCTGACGGTCCCGCCCGACGCCGTCGGGATCGCCGTATTCGCGCACGGTAGCGGCAGCACCCGCCTGTCCCCCCGGAACGTCGCCGTGGCCCGGGCGCTGAACGAACGGGGGATCGCCACTCTGCTGTTCGATCTGCTCACGCCGGCGGAGGCGAACGACCGGGGGAACGTGTTCGATATCGATCTCCTGTCCGATCGGCTGGAGGCCGCCACGCGATGGGCCGCGACCGGGGAGGGATCGGCGGGGCTCCCCGTCGGCCTGTTCGGCGCGAGCACCGGCGCGGCCGCGGCTCTGGTCGTCGCGGCGCGCCTGTCGGCGGGGATCGCCGCTGTCGTCTCTCGCGGAGGGCGCCCCGACCTGGCGGGCGCGGCGCTCGAGCAGGTCACCGCCCCGACGCTCCTCATCGTCGGGAGCGAAGACCCCGTGGTCGTGGAGGTGAATCGCGAAGCCTTCGGGTCACTCCGGTGCGAGAAGCGGCTGGAGGTGATCCCCCGCGCGGGTCACCTGTTCGAGGAGCCGGGAGCCCTGGAACGCGTCGCCGAGCTGGCCGCGGACTGGTTCCTCCGTCACTTCTAGGCGCACTTCTAGGCGCGGGGTGGGGGAGGCCGTTCCGCGAGGTCCCGGGCGGCGGCGGTCCGCTCGGCGATGCGCGTCATCACGAGCGCGGTGAAGCCCTGGATGTCGTCGAGGGACGACGGGTCGCCCTCCGGCTCGATGGGGGGGCCGAAGGCCAGGGCGACGGCGGGTCGGAAGGGGCGGCGGAAGGTCAGCCCGGTCCGGGGCCACCGGGCCTGCGTTCCCCAGATGCCGACGGGGACCACGGGCGCGCCGGCGGCGAGCGCGATGCGGGCCACGCCGGTCCGTCCCCGAAGCATCGGGCCGCCGGGGTCCGGGTTCACGGTGCCCTCGGGGAAGATCCCGGCGACGGCACCCGAGCGAACGGTGGCCACCGCCTCGTCCAGGGCCCCGGTGTCGCCCGTCCCTCGGTGGATCGGGATCTGCTTGAAGGTCCGGAGCCAGAAGCCGTGGAACCGCCGGGCGAAGAACTCCGCCGCCACAAGGTACCTGGTGGGGCGGCTCTGCTGCCGTGCCACCACGTACGCAAGCACGATGCCGTCGAGGGCACTGGTGTGGTTGGCCGCCAGGATGGCCGGGCCGGTTCGAGGGATCCGCTCCAACCCGGTTGGCCGGATCCGGAACAGCAGCCGGAGGGCGGGTCCGACCAGGGCGAGGCCGCTCCGCCACCAGCCGTTCAGCTCCGACCCGGGCCCCGGCACGGCCGGATGCTACCGGCCGTGCCGGGGCCGCGCCCCTACTCGGTTCCCGTCCCGGCGACCTCTCCGTTCCCGGCCCGAGACAGCTCCAGGACCCGCCTGGCCGTCTCCAGGAAGATGACCTCCGGGATCTCGATCTCGCGGTCGCCGTCGCGGATCACGTACGTGGCGTCGCCGGCGGCGCCCACCGGCGTGGCCACGCGCTCGGTCCACGCGTACGCGGCCTCGCCGTGCTGTGAGAGGTCGAGCCCGACTTCCTCGTCGTCCTCGCTTGCGCGGAGGCCGACCAGCAGGTCGGTGACCTTGAGGATCAGCCACGTCGCGGCGAACGAGAAGATCAGGGTCACGCCGACGGCGGCCGCCTGCCTGCCGAGCTGCGCGATACCTCCGGCCGCACCCGCAGGGTTGATGGCCAGGCTGGCGAACACGCCGGTCAGCAACGCTCCGACGATCCCTCCGACCATGTGCACCCCCACCACGTCGAGCGAGTCGTCGTAGCCGAGTCGTGATTTCAGGCCCACTGCGAAGTAGCACACCGCCCCTGCGGCCAGGCCGATGCCGATGGCGGGCAGCGGGCCGACGTAGCCGGACGCGGGGGTGATGGCCACGAGCCCGGCCACGGCACCGGTGGCCGCGCCGATCGTGGTGGCCTTGCCGTGCTGGAGCCACTCGGGAATCAGCCACCCGAGCACCGCCGACGCGGCCCCGAGCTGCGTGGCCACGAACGCGCTGCTGGCCAGGCCGCCGGCGGCGAGCGCGCTGCCGGCGTTGAACCCGAACCATCCGAACCACAGGATGCCGGCGCCCAGGATCACCATCGGCACGTTGTGGGGGACGAAGGCCCTCGATCCGTAGCCCTGTCGCTTCCCCAGGTACAGAATGGCGGCCAGCGCGGCGACCCCAGCATTGATGTGCACCACCGTCCCACCGGCGAAGTCGATGGCCCCGACCCCGTTCGCTCCGAGGAATCCACCCCCCCACACCCAGTGCGCGAGCGGCGCGTACACCAGCACCGACCACAACCCCAGGAACAGCAGGTACCCCGAGAACTTCATGCGCTCTGCAAACGCTCCTGTGATGAGGGCCGGCGTAATGATGGCGAACATCAGCTGGAAGGCCATGAAGGCGCTGGCGGGCACGGTGGGTGCGAGGGCGCTTGGAGCGGCGCCCACGCCCTTCAGTCCCAGGAAATCGAGTCCGCCGATGGCCAGCCCGCGGTCCGGC
>DASPWN010000081.1:0-3651 GCA_035637835.1 Actinomycetota bacterium
TTCCTGACCCTCAGCTTCTGGGAGTCGAGAGAAGCCATCGTGGGGTTCGCGGGTGACGACATCGAGCGAGCCGTCTTCTACCCCAAGGACGATCGGTACCTGGTGGAACGCGACTCGACGGTCAGGCACTTCCAGGTGATCGCCGAGTGAGGCTCACCCAGTCACGCTGACGAGCTGCGCGACCTCGTTCGGCCCCGTGAGCGACTGCTCGCTCACGATGCCGATCCCAGGACCGTAGACCTTCTGGTCGTAAGCTCCAGGCTCGATCTGCGTGGCCTCGAGTGTCGTGAGGACGTTGCGCACATTTCCATAGGGGACCCGCACCGACCCGGTCGTGGCCACGACCCAGGCGGTGTCCTCCGCCTCTCCGGCGTAACACTCTTGCCGATACGCGTCCGGGATCTGCGGGCTGGCCCTCATGATGATCCCCGGCTGGGCGCCGTCGACCCCCGCCTGGAATGACCCTGACGTGTCCGCCTTCCCGTTGGGCAGGAACGCGGTCGTGTCTTCGCCCAGATACCACACGTTGCCCTGCTTGTCCTGCGCGTAATAGTCGAACGTCTTCTCGAGGACAGTCCCATCGTGGGTCGCGACGTCCTTCACCGCCGTGGCCGAGATGCCCAGGATGACCTTCCTTTGATCGGTGATGGTGACGGTATCCGTCTGCGACTGCCCTTCCTTGATGCCCGTGTAGATGAGCTTCCTCCCCACGGGCAGCGGGAAGTAGGGGTTGTCGATCACGGTGACGAAGTTCGCTGGGTCGAGCACCGGCGCGTACGTCGTGCCGCAGGCCGAGGCGCTCGAGGGTGCGCTCGAGGCCCACGGTGCCCAGGTCACCGCGCCAGCGCCGGCTACAACTGCGAGGACTGCGAACACCTTCGCTGCCAGAGGAAACCGTGGCATGGGGGGCCTCCTTCGAGATGCGTCGAGACATCATGACCACCGGTCTATGAGAAGACGATGAAAGCGATACGCGTCAGGGTAACGATCGATATGAAGGGGCCGGCCGCCTTCGCGGCCGGCCCCCCACACCCAACTATGCCGGCTCGATCGACGACCCGCCGGAGACCTCTCGGCAAGTGAACGTTGGCGAACCCCGATAGCGGAGCGAGGAGGCGCCCGAGGCCCCTGCGGAGATCGTTCCGGTCACCGATACGTCGGCGATGGATGCCCCCGAGAGATCGAGCTTGGCCAGGTCCACGTGGGCGGTCCCATCCAGGCGGCCCGCGCCGACACGACCACCTCGACCCGTTCGCCGGTGAGGACGTCGAACAGGTGGACCTGTGAGGCTCCGCTCATGTCGATGCTCGAGAGGGTTCGTGCAGTCACGTCGGCATGGAGGGTCGCGTGGCGCACGGACGTTCCGGACTCCAGGCCCACGTGTAAGGTCCCGTCCGACACGCCCACGTCCAGGTGACCGACCACGTTGTCGTCCACGCGAAGGGTGACGTTCTCCTGGTCCCCGAACGAGACGTTCACGTCGAAGGAGCTGCTCACCTCGAGCCTGGAGAATCCGGAAGCCGGGACCGGGATCGGCGTGCTGGTGACCGTGCCGGATCCGCTGACGCTTCTGTTGCACCCCGCTGCGATCAGGAGGAGCCCACCCAGGCCGACGAGGAACACCCGATTGGCAGCCGACCGGCCCATCGCCCCCCGTTCGATCGCGGACTTCGCAGGCTGGCATGTTCGGTCGGACGAGGCAAGGTGGGTCGACCAGGCGCAGGGATGGACGACAAGGCGTCGAGCGGTGGGCAAGAAGTAGGCCATTCCGCCTACAATCAGCCGCCGCCAATGGGGCGGGTTTGGAAGGAGGGGGACGGATGCGCGGACGACTGCTCGGGATCGTCTCGGCTGCCTCGCCGGTCATCGTAGCGCTCGCTGCCATCTTCACGATGGCCGTGCCGGCGACCGGTGCCGTTGGACCGACGAACATCAACACGAGTGCAGCCCTCGGAAACGAAGCCGAGGACGCGATCGCCGTCAACCCCACCAACCCCTCGAACATCGTGACCATGGCGACGTTGCCCGGCGTGGTCAGCGGGCTCTTCGAAGGGGTGTCGTTCGACGGCGGGACTACCTGGACGAGGCATGTCATCGGCACGGGCGAACCGTTGGGCGAGATCTGCTGCGACCAGCAGCTAGCCTGGGACAGGTTCGGAAACCTGTGGATGGTCTACCTGTTCAACGTCGGCGGGAACGTGCCGATCGCAGTGTCAACGGATGGCGGCCTGACGTTCACCAAGGTGACGGAGATCGTGCCGACGACGCCGACGGGGAGCAACGCGCCGACGAACCCGGGCTCCAAGGGTAGCGCGAGCGCCGATCAGCCATCAATCTCGGTCGGTGCGAACAGCGTGTGGGTGAGCTACACGAGCTACCCATCCGCCGTCGTGCAGGCGTCGGGCGCAAGCGTCAGCGGCCTGGGCCAGTTCGGGAGCTTCACCGAACCCGAGAGCGTCCCCACGTCGGACGGGCGGGGGAACTACGGAGACACGGCCGTGGGGCCCGATGGTGAGGTTATGGTCGTCTACCAGGACCAGACTAACGGTCAGGGAGGATCGCACATCTACACCGCCGTCGATCCCGACGGTCTCGGAACATCCGGGTTCACCGACCCGCGGCTCCTGGCCCGTAGCAGGGTTGGAGGGTTCGATTACATCGCGGCCCAGCCGCACCGCTCCGTCGACGCCGAGTCCAGCCTGGCATGGGACAGGAGTGGCGGCTCACACGACGGCCGCGTGTACACGATCTGGACCCAGGAGACGAAGAACGAGAGCGACAACATGGACATCATGTTCCAGTACTCCGACGACAACGGCGCGACCTGGACCCCAGCGGTCAAGCTGAACGACGACGTCACGCTCAACAGTCAGTTCAACCCGGCGGTCGCGGTCGACCAAGGCACCGGCTACGTCGCCGTGTCGTGGTACGACGCCAGGGGCGACCTCGGCGCCGGCGGCCCAGGGGACACCGATGGCGTGCCGAACAACGACGTCCAGATCTGGGCCGCGTACTCGAAGGACGGCGGTGCGACCTTCACTCCGAACTTCCAAGTCAGCCAGGGGACGTCGAACGTGAACGGTGCCGAGAGCTCCTTCGACTATGGGGACTACACGCACGCGGCCTTCCAGTCCGGCACGTTCTATCCGGCGTGGTCGGACAACTCGAACAGCACCGGCGACAATCCGGATGGAACCCTGCACCAGCTCGACCTCTACACGGCGAGGGTGGTCATCCAGTAGGAGGAGCGACCCGGTCCGAACGAGACTACGCCCGAGGCAGGACGACGCGGACCGTGGCGCCGTGACCCGGGTCGCTCTCGGCGGTGATCCGCCCGCCGTGCGACTCCACGAGGGCCTTGGCGATGGCCAGGCCGAGCCCGGCCCCGCTCGAGTCCTTGGCCTTCACGAATCGATCGAACACGTGCGGAAGAGCATCCGCCGGGATCCCGTCGCCGGTGTCCGTCACGATGAACTGGACGCCCTCCGGTGCCGCCTCCGCGGCGATGACCACCGACCCGCCAGGAGGCGTGTGCCGGAGCGCGTTCGACAGCAGGTTGGCCAGCACCTCGCCGATCCGAACCGGATCGACGTCGATGTCGGGGAGCGCCCCGGCGACGCGGGCTTCGACCCTCACACGGGCATCCTCGGC
>DASPWN010000082.1:0-2884 GCA_035637835.1 Actinomycetota bacterium
CTGGGTATCGCACGTCGAGCGATGGAAGATGGGGGTGGCGAACCCAGCACCACTTCGCACGACCCGCCAGATGCCGCAGCCCCCGCTCCCTCCCTTGTCCTCGAAGGTGAGCGCGTCGGGGATGGCGTCGCCGGTCACGTCGCCCACGTCGAACCGCACGCCGAGGACCGATTCGGAGGGAGGATCGGTGAACGCATAGACCACCCGCCACGGCGGTGCGTCGCCGAACAGTTGCCACAGCTCGAACCCGTGTTCCGATGAGAACGGATCGACGCCTCGCGTCCACGCCAGCGCGATCTGGGGAGTCTGATCCGAGGTCGGGGGAAGCCTCCAGGCCGTGGTCACCTCCGCTCCGACCGGCACGAGGTCGGCAACCGCGACCTTGTCGGAGGCCTGGCGGCGGCCGTACGTCGTCAGGGCGTCGAGGGGCACGTCGATGACGGGCGACGGAGTGAGCGTCGGCGTCGCCGGGCCGGTGAGCGTGGGGCGCGGCGACGTCGCCGTCGGCTCGACCGTTCGGGTGGGGCTCGGCACGGGCGCCGATTCGACACCGCACGAAGTCGCCAGGATGAGGAGGATGCTCAAGGCGGCGAGTCGGCGCATGGCCGGCATGCTACCCGCCCGTCCTCCCCCGGATGCCCGGTGGCGTGGAGTACAGTTCGCGCATGGCCGGAAGGGAACTCGAGCCGAAGCCGGTGTCCGCGTCTCACGTGACACTGGTTCAGCTCATGGAGATCACCGATGCGAACATCGCCGGGATCGTGCACGGCGGAACCATCATGAAGCTCGTCGACACCGCGGCCGGCCTTGCCGCGATGAAGCACTGCGGGGGTCCGGCCGTGACGGTGTCGATGGACACGATGTCCTTCCTCGCACCGGTCAGGATCGGCGACACGGTCACGGTGAGGGCCTCGGTGAATGACGTGGGCAGGACATCGTTGGAGGTTGGCGTTCGGGTGGAATCCGAGAACGTCTTGTCCGGAGAGCGCACACACACGGGAAGCGCCTACCTCGTGTTCGTCGCGCTGGACGAGCAGGGGAAGCCTCGCCCGGTGCCGTCGGTGATCGCCCAGGGCCAGAGCCAGCGGCGCCGCCAGAAGGAGGCCAAGATCCGTCGCCAGACGCGCCTGGCCCACAAGCAGGCCATCCAGGAGCACCGGGACGAGGTGCGAGGAGAGCAGGTCGTGGCACCGCCAAACGAGGACGAGCCCCAGGACGACGAGGGGTTCGCCAGGCGCAGTCACCTGCGTATGTAGGGAGGGGCCACGCCGCCCCTCGATCTGCGGGTCGCACCTCGCCACATCGGGGACAATGGAGGTGTCGTCCTCGAGGGGGTCGGGTTCACATGGCCACGGAGTTCGCCGCCGCCAGGGGTCGCCTGGCGACGGCAGGCGGCGACGTCACGGTCAACCGGCTCGGCTGGCTCGCCGAGAACGGGATCGGCCAGGTCGCCCGCCTGCCACACACGGTGAAGATCGTGCTCGAGGACCTCCTCCGCCGGGTCGGGACCCGCGACGTGGCCGACGCGGACATCCGGGCCCTGGCCGACTGGCCGGCGCCGGCCCCGCAGACGAACGTCGCGTTCATGCCGGCCCGGGTCCTCATGCAGGACTTCACCGGCGTCCCGGCCGTAGTTGATCTGGCGGCCATGCGATCGGCCATGGCCCGCGCCGGCGGCGATCCGGAACGGGTCAACCCACTCGTCGACGTGGACCTCATCATCGACCACTCGGTTCAGGTCGACCTGTTCCGAAGCCCGCAGGCCTATCAGGCCAACATCGAGTGGGAGTACCGACGGAACAGTGAGCGGTACGCGCTCCTTCGATGGGCCCAGCAAGCGTTCGACGGTATGCGCGTGGTCCCCCCGGGGGCCGGCATCTGCCACCAGGTCAATCTGGAGCATCTCGGCAAGGTCGTGGCAACGAAGGACGGCGAGGCGTTCCCCGACACGCTCGTGGGAACCGATTCCCACACCACCATGATCAACGGCCTGGGCGTGCTGGCGTGGGGAGTCGGTGGGATCGAAGCCGAGGCGGCCATGCTCGGACAGCCCATGTTCCTGCCTCAGCCGATCGTGATCGGCGTGCGCGTCACCGGCGCCCTGCCGGCGGGAACGACGGCCACCGACCTGGTGCTGACGTTGACCCAGATGCTGCGGGCGCACGGCGTCGTCGGGAAGTTCATCGAGTTCTTCGGCCCGGGCTGCTCGACGCTCGAGCTGGCCGACCGGGCCACGCTCTCGAACATGTGCCCCGAGTACGGGGCGACCGCCGCGTTCTGGCCGGTTGATCACGAGACGCTGCGATACCTCCGGTTCACCGGACGCGAGGATCGGGTGGACTTGGTCGAGCGGTACACGAGGGAGCAGGGGCTGTTCCGGACCGACGCCGACCCCGAGCCGGTGTTCAGCGAGGTCCTCGACCTCGATCTGTCGGCCGTGGAGCCGTCGGTGGCCGGACCCAAGCGCCCCCAGGATCGGGTGCCGCTGTCGGCCGTGTGGGAGTCGTTCATCGAGGCGTTCCGGGACCGGCTGGAACCCGATCCGGACCCCACCGAGTTGGGAAGGCTGACCGACGAGGGGGGAGCGCAGGGCGGGACGAAGGAGGAGCCGGAGGTCGACACATCCCGGCCGGTGGACCCGGAGAACGCACAGCCGGTCAAGCTGAACAACGCGGAGATCCGGCACGGATCGGTGGTCATCGCGGCCATCACCAGCTGCACGAACACCTCGAACCCAACGGTCATGATCGCGGCGGGCCTCCTGGCCAAGCGAGCGGTGGAGGCCGGGCTGGAGACCAAGCCGTGGGTCAAGACCTCGCTCGCCCCCGGATCGCGGGTGGTCACGGACTACCTGGATGCGGCGGGACTCCAGCCGTACCTCGAC
>DASPWN010000083.1:0-13204 GCA_035637835.1 Actinomycetota bacterium
CGTCACCAGGCCCAGACGGCCGGCGGTCTCCTGGACGGCAGCGGCGAGCGGGAGCGTGACCCAGGCCGTCCACAGCAATCCGAAACCGAAGGCCGCCCCGGCCTGCGAGTAGGTGCCGATGCCGGACGGATCGTCGTCGGAGGCACCGGTGACCAGCCCGGGTCCCAGCCGCCGGAAATACCCGAACCCCCGGAGCGTGTGCCGGTGCGGGTGGTGGCCGGTGCGGGTTGCCACGGATCGCATGGTACGTCGCGCCGTTGGCGTCTGCGCCGTTCCGCCCTGCTACCCTGCGCACCGATGACCGACCCGATGCCGTTGTGGGAGAGGCGCCTCCGGGCACCGTATCTGCAGTTCCCTTCATGGTCGCGGCACGCTCCCGACCGACTGGCGATCATCTCGAACGAAAGCGGTTCTGACCAGGCCTACGCGTGGGACCGCGCCGCCGCGACGCGGCGGCGCGTGTCCGACGAGCCGATCGGCGTGATCCACTGCACGATCACCGGGGACGGTGGTCGTGTGGCGTGGTTCCGCGACACGACCGGCGACGAGTTCGGCGAGTGGATGGCGGTTCCGTTCGAGGGAGGGGAGCCGCGCCCGCTCTTCGCGGGCGCGGCTCCCGGCTGGCCGGACGGCATCGCCATGGGGCGGAACCTGGTGGCCGCGGTGCTGGGCGATCGCGGCGGCTTCGGCCTGTTCGTTTCCGAAGACGGCGGGCCCGCGAGGGAGATGCTCCGCGGACCGGACCGCATGTCGATCGCCCCGTCCGATGATCTGGAGCTCGAGGGGTTCACCCGCTCAGGGCTTTCGGCCGACGAGGATCTCGTCTGCCTGCTGGTCTCCCAGGATGGTGACGACATCCATCACGGGCTGGTGGTGCTCGACCCCCGTACCGGCGACGTGGTTGGGGAGCAGGCCGACGGACCGGGCCTGGGGCTCTCCGCCTACGCCTGGTCGCCCGTCCCGGGCGACCGGCGCCTGGCCATCGCGCACGAGCGCCGCGATCTCCATCGTCCCGCGATCTGGGACCTGGCCACCGGGGAGCGCACCGACATCGAGCTCGACCTACCCGGCGAGGTCTTCCCGATCGACTGGTGGCCGGACGGGACGGCCCTCCTATTGCTCCACCTCCACGACGGCCGAGATCAAGCGCTTCGCTTCGATTTGGTCTCCGGCACGTACACGGATATCCCTCATGCGAGGGGCGAGATTCACGGCGCGGGCGTCCGACCGGGCGGCGAGACCTGGTTCCGCGTCTCGAGCGGCGAGACCGCCTCCCGGCTGGTCGACGAAACAGGCCGTGAGGTCCTGGCTCCTGAAGGCGATCGCGCTCCCGAGGGGCGACCGTATCGATCCTTCCACCTGACCGATCGCAGTGGCGGTCGGGTCCACGGCTTCGTCGTGACCCCCGAAGGGCCCGGACCCTTCCCCACCCTGATGAAGGTCCACGGCGGGCCGAACTGGCTGTATATGGACACGTGGACCCCGGAGGTCCAGGCGTTCGTGGACCACGGCATCGCCGTGGCGATGGTGAACTATCGCGGTTCCACCGGGTACGGTCGAAGCTGGCGGGACGCCATCATCGGCAACATCGGCTTCCCGGAGGTGCAGGACACGGTTGCCGGGCTCGACCATCTGATCGACGAGGGGATCGCCGATCCCGAGCGGACAGCCATCGGCGGCTGGTCCTGGGGCGGCTACGTCACGCTGCTGGCGCTCGGCCTGCACCCCGATCGGTGGCTGTGCGGTATCGCCGGCGTCCCGGTCGGCGACTACGCGGCCTCCTACGACGACTCCGCTCCCTCGCTCCAAGCGTACGATCGTTCCTTGCTCGGCGGCACCGTGTACGAGGTCCCCGACCTGGTTCGGGAGCGGTCACCCATGACGTACGCGGACCAGGTGAAGGCCCCAACGCTCGTGATGATCGGCGAACACGACACGCGATGCCCGCCGGGCCAGGCCATGCACTGGGTCGAGGCGGTGCGGTCCCGCGGAGGTGAGGTGGAGGTCTACCGGTTCGACGCCGGCCACGTGTCTTACGTGCTCGACGAGGAGGTCCGGCAGGTCCGCGCGAAGCTCGAGTTCCTGCTTCGCCACCTCAAGCCCTAGGTCAGCGTCCGCTCAGCTCCGCGGTCACCAGTTGCCGCGGAGGCGCTCGGCCTCCGCCACGCGGTCGACCGCGATCTCGTAGGCCGCCTCGCGATTGGTGACGCCCTTCTCATGGCCTCGTCCGAGCACGGCGTCGGTGGCGCCGTACATCAGCTCGGCCAGTCGCCCGTTCACCCGGTCCTCGCTCCACCGTTCTCGTTCCAGGTTCTGGACCCACTCGATGTAGGAGACCACCACGCCTCCGGCGCTGGCCAGGATGTCCGGGATCACGGTCGCGCCCTTCGCCTTCAGGATCTCGTCCGCCTTCGGCGTTGTTGGGTAGTTGGCGACCTCCAGGATCAGGTTCGCCTGCACGGCGTCGGCGTTGTCGTCGCGGATGTGCTCCTCCATGGCCGCGGGTACCAGGACCTCGCAGTCCAGCGCAAGGAGGTCGTCGCCGGAGGTGGTCTCGGCCTGCTTGTAGTCGATCACGCTCGACGTGGCCTGCTTGTGCTCCAAGACGGCAGTGGGATCGAGGCCCTCAGGATTGTGGATGGCGCCCTTGCTGTCGGACACGGCGACGATCCGGTAGCCGGCGGCGCTGGCGAAGATAGAGAACCAGGACGCCGCGTTGCCGTAGCCCTCGACCGCGACGCGGATCTTCTCCCGGGTCCACCCCCGGTGGTGGGCGATGCGGTCGAGGCACAGAAACCCGCCCCGGCCGGTGGCCTGCTCGCGCCCCAGCGAGCCGCCGAGGGCGATGGGCTTGCCGGTCAGGATGGCCGGCGTGTCCCCGTACATCCGGCTGTACTCGTCGTACATCCACCCCATCTCGCGGGCCCCGGTGTTCACGTCCGGAGCGGGGATGTCGGTGTACGGCCCGATCACGGGGGCGATCTCACGGATGAAGGAGCGCGAGAGCCGCTCGAGCTCTCCTTCCGACAGCTTCTTGGGGTCGACGGCCACGCCCCCCTTGCCGCCGCCGAACGGGATGTCGAGGAGCGCGCACTTCCATGTCATGAGCGCGGAGAAGCACTTGATCTCGTCTGGGGCCACGGTCTGGTGGTAGCGAAGGCCGCCCTTGTACGGGCCCCGCGCGTTGTTGTGCTGGATCCGGTACCCCTCGAACGTGGCCAGCGCGCCGTCGTCCATCGGAACGCGTACCTGCACGGTCGTTGACCGGCGATGGGTATCGAGCAGGGCTCTCGCCGAGGCATCGAGCCCCAGCCGGTCCGCGGCGGCCTCGAAGAACCCCTGCACCGCCTCGTACGGGCCCAGACCGCCTCCTGTCGTCGGATCCCCAAGGATTGTGTCACGAGGCCGGCGGTTTGGGATCGACCCCCGCTGCGTAGACTCGGAGGAGCGCGACCTGAGGAGGCGCCGTGCGCGAGGCGGTCATCGTCGAGGCCATCCGAACTCCCATCGGCAGGCGAGGCGGTGCCTACGCGGACGTCCATCCGGTGGACCTTCTGTCCGCCGTCCTTCGGGACCTGATCGACCGGACGGGCCTCGACGCCGCGCTCGTGGACGACCACATCGCCGGATGCGTGTCGCAGATCGGCGATCAATCCCTCAACGTGGCCCGCAACGCATGGCTCGCGGCTGGCCTGCCGGAGGGCGTTCCCTCCACCACGGTGGACCGGCAGTGCGGATCCTCGCAGCAGGCGATCCACTTCGCCGCCCAGGGGGTCATGGCCGGGGCCTACGACCTCGTCGTTGCCTCGGGCCTGGAGCACATGACCCGCGTGCCGCTCGGCTCCTCGACGGCGGGCGGCAACCCCTTCCCGCCCTCGCTGTCGGTCCGGTACGAGGGCAAGCTCGTCCCCCAGGGCATCTCCGCCGAGCTGATCGCCTCGAGGTGGCAGATCTCGCGAGAGGAGCAGGATGACCTCGGCTACCGCTCGCACGAGCGTGCCGCGCGCGCCACCCGCGAAGGGTGGTTCCGGGAGCACCTCCTGCTGGTGAAGCCCGACGGCGGGGGAGAATCGCTTGACCGGGACGAGGGCGTCCGGATGGAGCCCGACCGGGATCGGATGCGGTCCCTGGAGCCGGCGTTTCGATCCCCGGCCTTCGAGGAGATGTTCCCCGGCCGGCTCGGATGGACCGTCACGGCCGGGAACTCCTCGCAGATCTCCGACGGCGCAGCCGCGGTGATGGTGGCCTCAGCAGAATGGGCCGAGGAGCTCGGGCTTCGACCACGCGCCCGGCTGGTGTCCTTCGCCGTGGTCGGCGACGACCCGGTGCTGATGCTGACCGGCCCCATCCCGGCCACTCGCACGGTGCTCGACCGGGCCGGCTTGGTGCTCGAGGACATCGACGTGGTGGAGATCAACGAGGCCTTCGCCTCGGTCGTCCTGGCGTGGAAGCGGGAGCTCCAGATCCCGGCAGCCTGGTTCGATCAGCACGTGAACCCGAACGGCGGCGCCATTGCCATGGGTCATCCGGTTGGGGCGAGCGGCGCTCGGCTCATGGCCGACCTGGTCGCCGAGCTGGAGCGGCGCAAGGGCCGGTATGGGCTCCAGGTCATGTGCGAGGGCGGAGGGATGGCGAACGCGACGGTCCTGGAGCGCATCCCGTGAGTTGGTGGGTCGTGCTCACGGCGGTCCTGATGGGGCTGGCCATCGCCTGGGTTGGCATGATCGCGCTCCGGGCCGCCTCCGGTCCTGGGCCCAGGGAGAACCCAGAGGTCGAGGACGTCGAGGAGCTGGAGGTCTTCCTGGTGTGCCGGGAATGCGGCACGGAGTTCCGCGTGACCCGACTGGGGGAGCTCCAGATCCCCAGGCACTGCGGCGAGCTCATGCAGGTGGTTCGACGTCCCGCCGCAGGGGATCTGACCCCCGGCTGATGCTTTTCCACACCTGTGGAGAACGCTGTGGAAGATCACACGCCTGTGATTCGGGCGCTGGGGGGCGCCGGGGTCAGCGCCATTGGGTGGCGCCGGCGAAGCCCAGGGCGATCAGGCCCAGCCCGAGCCACAGATAGAGGTTGCGGGCCCCGAACTCGGTGCCCGGCAGCAACCCCATGTAGTTCAGGACGATCATGGCCACGCCGACGCCCATCAGGCCGAGGATCAAGACACCGAACCAACGAGGGCTGGGCTTGCGCTTCTTCTTCTGGGGCGGCGGCACATACGGCCGGCGCCGCTGCTTCTGTCGGCCTCGAGACTCCGGCATCGTTCCGCTAGGTTACCGCGGCACCAGGGTGAGAGTTGCCTCGGCGTGGGCTTCCACCGCCTGCCTCGTGAACGCCAGCGGGTGATGCTCGCCCTTGGCCCACAGCGGCAGGAGGTCGTTCCAGTGTCCCGACGCCGGATGCCCGGACTGGCCGGTCGTATGGACCCCCACTGCGGCATCCACGTCCGAGAGATCCAGGATCTGGCGCCATGAGGACACCACCGCGACGTCGTAGGAGTGGTCGGGCTCGAACCCTCCCTGGCTGATCGTCTGTTCGTCCCCGCCCGCCTCGACCACACCGCCGGTGAAGAGCTCAGCCAGGTCGGGGATCAGGGCGAGCGGCCCGGCGAACACGACTCGGTGCACCACCCCCCACCGCCAAGCGTCCATGTCGTGGCCGAGCCGCTCCTCGAGCTCGTCGATCGCGTCGTCCAACGCGCGGCGGAGGAGGTCGTCGAGGGCCCGACGCCCGTTCGCCCCGAACCATCTGGCCGTCGGGTTCGCCAGCAGGTTGGGGAGCGCCTGGAGTTGGAAGCCGTTGGGCCCGTCGCGCCGACCGTAGTAGTGGGTGTACAGCTCCGGTCCCAGCCTGGGAAGGAGCACCTGCCGGGCGACGTGCTTCAACCACACCTGGTAGATGCAGGCGGCAACCGATCCGGCGGCCTGGTCACCGCCCCAGTCCTGGAGATGGGCGATGGCCTCCTTCTGCCGGTCGGTCGCCGGTTCCACCTCGACGAGCCGCCGCGCGTTCTCCCGAGCCGGGATGGAGACCGTGTCGAGCTGGATGGCCGAGAAGGTCGCTCGAGTGTGCCGCTCCGTCGAGGTCAGGAGCTCGACGATGCGCCTGGCCCGGAACGGGGGGAGGAAGTCACGGCCGATGAGGTGGGGGTACGCGTCGCCGTGGACCTTGTTGTTGGCCGTGGCCAGGAAGCCCTGCTCCGGATCCACGCTCCATGGGAGCTCCTCGAACTCCACGTAACCCTCCCATTCGTGCTCGGTGGTCCAGCCGGGAACGGGAAGCGTCCCGTCGCCCGTTCGCCGCACCGGGTACAGGCCGGTGCACTGGTAGCCGATCGTGCCTTCCACATCGCCGTAGACGACGTTCTGGCCGGGGCATTCCCAGGCCCGCACGGCCTCGCGGAACTCCTCGAAGCTCCCAGCGCCGGCCATGCGAAGAACGGCCGACGGCATGACGGCGTGTTCGTGGCCCGTCCACCGGAGGGCATAGGTCTCGTGGACCCCTCCCTCGATGACCACCGGGTTCGTCCTCCCCACCAGGTACGAGTCGAGGAGAGGGCCGTGCCGAGTCTCCCGAACCTCCAGCATCTCCGGTTCGTCGCGGCCCCGGACCAGGATCTCCTCGCGATGGATCGTCAGCGGCTCCCATTGCCCCCCGTACCGGGCTGCGCGGCCGTCCTCGGAGAGCCGCTCGACATAGAGGTCCTGCGTGTCCCCGCACACATTGGTGAACCCCCATGCGTGGTGGGCGGTGCGCCCGATCAGGACGCCCGGTGAGAACGGCAGGGCCACGCCGGACGCCTCATATCCGGGGGCAGACAGGTGTACCTCGAACCAGATCGAGGGCATCTGCGTGGCCAAATGCGGATCGTTGGCCAGCAGCGGTTTGCCCGTGGGCGTCCGCGACCCGGCCACGACCCAATTGTTCGAGCCCTGGCCGGCCGGCATTCGAGGCGAGGTTCGAAGCAGGTCCAGCGCCGAGGGGTGCGGACGAGTGCCGGCGATCACGGACGGCGCCTCAGAGGGCAGGTCCGGGAACAGGTCGAGCATGGCGTCCCATCCCAAGCGGTTGGCGATCTCCGCTCGAAGCAGCTCGTTGTCCCAGTTCCCCGAGAGGCCCCAGGCCATGAGGACCGCCGCGGATGTCCAGTACCCCTCGTCATCGGGCAGGTCGGGATCCAGGTCGAGCACGAGGTACTCGACCGGTTTCGCCGGCATCGACTCGAGCCATGCCCGTGCACCGGCCCGGTACGCCGACGTGATCTGCCGCGACGGTTCGTCGTGGTGCGCGGCGATCCTCGCGCCGGCGCGGTTCCAGCCCACGGTCCGGGCGAAGCGGTCCATGGGCACCACCAACTCACCGAAGATCGTGGCCAGGCGCCCATTTGCCAGGCGAAGCGCCGAGTCGAGCTGGAACAGCCTTTCGGACGCGACAACGAACCCTTGGGCCACGAACAGGTCGTCGAGCGTCCCCGCGTAGATGTGCGGGACCCCCCACCGGTCCCGGATGACCTCGACCGGCTCGCGGAGGCCGGGTACCCGAATCTCACCCGCGATCGGGGGCAGCGCTCGCTTCGCCGCTTCCCGCACCTCGTCCACCCAGCCCGCCACGGCGGCGAGCGTATCGAACGGGAGGCCACCTGGCCTGGCGCGTTGAGCCAGGGGGGCGGGTTCTGGAATGATGCGGCGGTGACCGACCACCGCCCGTGGTCCAAGAGCTACCCGGCCGAGGTTCCCCATACGCTCGAGCCCTACCCCGAGGTCTCCGTGTTCTCCATGCTCGAGGGCTCGGCCAGGAGGTTCCCCGATCGGCCCTCGATGGCCTGGTTCGGCAGGCACATGTCATACGGGTTCCTGCTGCGAGAGGTGGAGCGGTTCTCCGGCGTCTTGGCGAGCCTCGGCATTCGCCGAGGCGATCGAGTCGGGTTGATCCTGCCGAACTCACCGCAGTACGTGATGGCGTACTACGCCATCGCCCGGATCGGAGCCGTCGTCGTGGGCAACAACCCCCTGTACACGCAGCGGGAGATGGAGCACCAGCTGAAGGACGCCGGGATCCAGGTCGTCGTGGTCCTGGACCAGCTGTTCCCGAACTTCGCCCCCGTGTTCACCTCCGTCGGCATCCGCGACGTGATCGTGACCAAGGTCACCGACTACATGCGCTTCCCGCTGAAGCAGCTCGCGCCGCTCAAGTTTCGCCGTGAGGCCCAGCACGAGGGCAGGCCCTGGCCCCCGGTGCCAAAAGACGCCGAGGTGAAGTGGTGGGCCGCGCTGATGAAGCAGGCCAGGCCGATCCCGCCGGTGGCGACCGTCGATCCCACGCGCGATCCCGCGGGCTTCATCTACACGGGCGGGACCACCGGACTGTCGAAGGGGGCGATGCTCTCGCACTTCAACCTGGTGGCGAACGCGACGCAGGCAACCGCGTGGTTCCCCACG
The DNA here is from genome assembly GCA_035637835.1 of Actinomycetota bacterium. GTDB lineage: Bacteria > Actinomycetota > UBA4738 > UBA4738 > HRBIN12 > AC-69. The sequence goes on from DASPWN010000083.1 coordinate 8,436, forward strand.
ATCGTCCCCGGCGAGGACGCCGTCATGTGCGTCCTTCCCTTCTTCCATTCATACGGGATGACGACGGAGCTGAACCTCGGCGTGCTGAACGGTGCGAAGCTCGTCCTGGTCCCAAGGTTCGAGCTACATATGGTCCTGAAGGAGCTGGCCAAGGAGAAGCCCTCGCTGTTCCCCGGGGTCCCCCGGCTGTACATGCAGCTGAACGAGGCGCCGGAGACTGGCAAGTACGACCTGCGTTCGATCAAGGCGTGCGTCTCTGGCGCGGCACCGCTGCCGCAGGCCGTGGCGGAGAGGTTCCACGAGGTGACGGGCGGCGCGAACCTGGTCGAGGGCTATGGCCTGACGGAGGCATCGCCGGTGACGCACGCGAACCCGGTGGTCGGCGGGGCGCGCCCAGGAACGATCGGGCTTCCCATCCCCGACACCGACTGCAAGATCGTGAACCTGGACGACCCGGACCGACAGGTGGGGCTCGGAGAGCGTGGTGAGCTCTGCGTCCGCGGACCGCAGATCATGCTGGGGTACTGGAACCGGCCGGAGGAGACCGCCCTCACGATCCGAAACGGCTGGCTGCACACCGGCGACGTCGCGACCATGGACCCCGACGGGTTTTTCCGAATCGTCGACCGGATCAAGGAAATGATCATCGTCTCCGGGTTCAACGTGTACCCCACGGAGGTCGAGGAGGTCCTGTACCACCATCCCAAGATCCAGAAGGTCAGCGTGGTCGGCGTCCCCGACCCTGAAACCGGTGAGGCGGTGAAGGCCTTCGTGGTCCTTCGTCCCGGCGAGCACGCGACGGCGGAGGAGATCACCGAGTGGGCGCGGGACCCGTTGCAGGGCTTGTCCGGGTACCGGGTGCCCAAACAGGTCGAGTTCCGGGACTCGCTCCCGGAGACTCTGATCGGGAAGGTCCTTCGCCGCGTCCTCCAGGAAGAGGAGCGCCAGAAGCAGGAGGCCGCGGCCGGGCAGTCCTCCTGACCGACTCCCCTCGGTCAGGACTCGGGTGGAATCTCCGGAAGCTCCTGCGTGGTCGGCGGTTCGGCGGGGGTGGGCGCGTATGCCTGCATGATCAGCCAGCTCGTGACGCCCAACCACACGACGAACAGGCCGAACAGGATGAGGTCGTACAAGCCGCCCGGCGCGAACAGCCCCGTGTCGATGAGGATGGACAGGCCGGTGCCGAGCGAGAGCACGAACACCGCATAGCTCGCGTTCATGTACCACCGTGGGAACGTCCCGTGGCGGGCCGAGACGACGGCCGTCGCCGCGAGGAGGGGAGCCAGGGCGAACCACGTGAGGGCATACGAGAGCAGTCGCATGTCGTGAAGCGGCACGACGGCGGCCACGCCCGGGAACTGGACGGTCTGCTGGAGAGGAGCAAAGCCAAACCATCCTTCGCCGAGTACACCCTCGGCGATGCGCGCCGCAGTGGCCGTCGCAAGCACCCCCACGGCGATGGGCCCCACCGCCGCGATCCCCGAGCCGAAGGCCACCGCGGAGATCCTGCCGGGGTCTCCCTCGGACCGTCGGAGGTGGGCACGCAGGCTCCCCAGGAACCACAGGAACAGGACCCCCGCCAGTCCGGTGAACAGGATCTGAACGCGGATCGCGGAAGCGTTCTCTCGGTAGAACCGTGCAACGGCGAAGGGTGAATCCTCGAAGCTCGGGTAGAGCGGGGCGAAGAACTCCTGGATCGCCAGGAGCACGGCCGCCCCCAACCCGGCTCCAGCCCCGTACCGCTCCCAGTTCGGTTCGGCCATAACGACCTCCTCGGCGAGCGTCCCGCGGGATTATCGCCCGGGAGGGACCTCGGCTGCTGGGCGGGCCACGTGCCCTGCGTCGGGGTGCGGATCATGTCCCGATTTTCTCGGTTTGATTTGCAGGTGCAAGTCAGCCGGGCCTGCGGGGGGTGTCAAGGGAGGTGGGGGGCCTGCCGAGCCGCGGAGAGATCGGCTGCCCCGGCCAGCAGGCCCACGGCCTCCCGCCGCTCCTCTTCGGTTAGGGGGCGGAGTGGAGCCCGTACGTCCGCCCGCACGCGGAGGCCACGCTCGGCCAGGATGGCCTTGAGCGCCGCATGGAACGGGAGCCGGTCAAGGACCTCGCGGATCCGGATCACGGCGCGGTGCGCGTCACGGCTTCGCTCGTGAACCAGGGTCGCGATCAGCTCCGGGAACGCCGCGGCCAGGCCGGAGACCGCACCGGCCGCGCCGCGTTCCAGGCCCTCCACGACCAACGGCTCGGATCCGATGAACACGTCGAGGCCGTCGAGCAGGTACGGCTCCACCCGCTCGAACGGCGCGTCGGACACCTTGAGCCCGGCCAGGTTCGGAGCAGCGTCGCGGAGCCGCTCGATCGCCGTAACCGGGATGGCGTACCCGCTTCGCGCGGCGAACTCGTAGACGTAGAACGGCAGGGGCGCGCATGCGTCCGCGGCAGCTCGGAAGTGCTCGACCAGGCTCGGCTCGTCGAGCACGAAGTAGGGCGGGGCGATGACCGCAATGGCGTCGACTCCGGCTGCGCCCGCGTGGCGTGCCAGCGCGACCGTGTCGGCGGTGGTCTGCGCTCCGCAGTGCGCGGCCACGGCGAAGCCCGGCGGGCGAGCGGCGATGAACAGCTCGATGGCGCGCTTCCGCTCCTCGAGCGACAGCAGGATCCCCTCGCCGGTGGTGCCGCAGGCCAAGACGCCGTCGATCCCTCCGGCGGCCAGAAACTCGACGAGCGAGCCGATGGCGTCCTCGTCGAGCGACGTGCCGTCGTCGGCGAGCGGCGTCACCGAGGCGGCGATGGCTCCGTGCAGCATGGCCTCGACTCTATCGGCTGATGTCAGCCGCGTGAGCTACGGTCCACGGGCGAAAGGGATATCGGAATTGGCATCCAGCTGCCACGGGGGTATCCAGGTCGATACTCATGCCTCTCGAGGCATCAGAGCAATTGCCAGGACCGCTCGGAGAAGGGCGATATCGAAATGGACATGGTGTCGACTAACCGCCCGTTCCCCACCGGTGCCGGCTACGTGATCCTCGTTGCCCGGGAGGTGTCGGGGCTCTCCCAGCGGAAGCTGGCGACCCGCATGAGGACCTCGCAGCCAACGGTGGCGAAGCTGGAGACCGGTTGGCGAATGCCCACGGTGAGAACCCTCATGCGCGCGGCCGCGGCGGCCGGACTGGAGCTGGTGCTTGGGCTCCGCGATCCCGATGCGGACCCTCCTCTGCCCGGCGAGCTCGCCGACTTCGTGCTCCTGGGAGCCTTGCAGTTCGATGCTCACGACGGCCTCGCCGACTTCGTGGTGATCAGGGAACCCGGCCCGTTCGTCGGGGCATCCGACTAGAGTGCGGGCGGTTCGCGCTTCTCGAACGCCCGGCCCGGCGCGAACGGGTTCTCGCCGGCCTTCCCGGTGAGCAGATCGACCAGGAGCCGGCTCCCGGCCGGGCCGAGCATGATGCCGTGGCCGCTGTATCCGGTGTTCACCCAGAGTCCCTCGATCAACGACGGGCCGATCAGCGGCCGATGGTCGGGCGTCATCGTGTACTGCCCCGCCTGAAGGAGCCACGGGGCAGCTCCCCGATCCCACACCTCCCGCCAGAACGGAACCACCCTCGCCACGGAGAACGAGCTGGCTGGATCGAGAAGCTGGAAGGCGAAGGCCGGGTCGACGGGGACGTTGTCGGCGGGCGGGCTCTCAGGGGTGGCCGGGTCGGTGAACAGGAGCCACGCGCCGGCGAGCGCCGGGCGCCAATGGACCCCGGTGTCCTCGTCGATCGTCATCGGGGCGTGTGCCGGCACCTCGGGCACCTCGGGCAGGATCAGCTTCTGACGCCGGACTGTGACGATCGGGAGCTCGATTCCTTCGGCCCTGGCGAGTGGTCCCGACAGGGGCCCCGCGGCGATCACCGCGACATCGGTGGGGATGACCCCTTTGGTCGTTCGGACGGCGGTGAGCCTGCCACCCGATGCGATGAAGCCCGTCGCCGCGCAGTCGAGCATCACATTGGCTCCCGAACCATGGACCAGGCCGAACGTCAGCTGCGTCGTGTCCAGGAACCCGTCCCCGCCGCGCCACCTCGCCTGGACAACGTTCTCCCCCACGTATGGAAACCGGCCGCGCACCTCGTCGCCCGGGAGCAGTTCGACGTCGCGTTGCCCCCACTGGTGCAGTCTCGCGACCAGCGCGAGCTGGCGCTCGGCGGTGCGATCGTCGGTGGTGAGCCACAGATAGCCCTGCTGGCGGACGTGAAGGTCGTACTCGTCCTGCCCGGTGGCCTCCCGGAAGTTCAGGAACAGCTCTGCCGACTCGCGGACGAGCGTCAGCTCCTCCAGGTCGTCGAACTGGAGGCGGAAGGCGCCCGCCGCGACCGGCGTGGTGAGCGTGCACAGCGCCGGCCGTGCCTCGACGAGGAGCGGTTTCAGGCCGGCCCGAGCCGCGTGGAGCGCTGTGGCCGCACCGATCACCCCGCCGCCGATGATGACGAGCTCCGCCGATGCCGGCGGCTCGCTCAGGTACTTCACGAAGTCCGTTCTTCGATGGCGGCGACGAGCTCGCGGCAGAACGCCGGGATGTCCTCCACCACACGCCCCCACACGATGGCGCCGTCGCGAAAGGCCGGCTCGTCCACCCAGGTTGCGCCGGCGTTCACCAGGTCGTCCTTGATGCCGAGGCTCCCGGTCGCCTGGTGCCCGCCGACGATGCCGGCGGAGATGCCGACCAGCCCGGCATGGCAGATCAGCCCGACGATCTTGCCCTGGCCGTAGGCCTTGGCCACCAGGCT
>DASPWN010000084.1:0-3507 GCA_035637835.1 Actinomycetota bacterium
CGAGTTACGTTCTCCAGGCGCTCGCATGGATCGTGGTCATCATTGCGGTGGCCGCGCCGCTCGCGGTCCGGCGCTACCGCAGGGCCGTGTAGCGGGCGAGCATCACCGGTTCCCGAACTGAAGGGTCTCGGGGCGCTCCACCAGGAGAACGATCGCGCGTGTCGGCGCGGCCGGGCGGTGCTCGACCCCGTGCGGGACCGTGAAGAGATCACCCGTGTGCATCTCGACCGGAGGAAGGCCCTCGAGCTCGATCCGGAATTCACCCTCCCAGCACAGGAACAGCTCGTCCTCATCGTGGTGGTGCCACGGAAATTCGCCCTCGATGGCGGCGATGCGCACCACCGCGTCGTTCGCCACAACGAGGTCCCGCGGCTCGAACGGCCGCTCGATGTCGGCAGCCGCGTACGGGATCGAGACGGGGCCGTTCATGACGCCATGCTAGGTGAGCCAAGCCCACGGTGGTCGCGAGTGGAGGTACCACCTCGGTCGGCCCGCCCCCCGCTATCCTCAGTCGATGGGCCTGCACCGGCTCTCGGAGCCCGTAGACCAACTCGTCTCCCCCGCCATCGTCGCGGCGTTCGATGGGTGGATCGACGCCGCGGGCGCATCGACCGCGGCGACCGTGCTGGTCGGTGGCGACGGCGAGGCCGTCGCCACCTTCGACCCCGACGCCCTGTACGACTATCGTTCGCGCCGGCCCGTCCTCGACGTCCTCGACGGGAAGCTGACCGAGCTGGTGTGGCCCGACCTCACGCTGAAGCGAGCCCGGCACGGACCGCGTGATCTCCTCGTGCTGACCGGCCCCGAGCCGGACTTCCGGTGGCGCGAGCTGTCGCAGGACGTTCTGGAGATCACGCTCAAGCTCGGGGTGGTGGAATGGGTCAGCCTGGGCGCCATCCCGGCGGCCGTCCCCCACACGAGGCCCGTACCGATCCTGGCCACCGCCTCGAAACAGGGGCTCCTGGCGGAGGACGAGCAGCAGGGCCCGGAGGGCCTGCTCCGCGTCCCCTCCGCCGCCCTCAGCACCATCGAGCTGGCGGTCTCGAGCGCCGGTCTCCCTGCGGTCGGCTTCTACGCACAGGTCCCGCACTATGTCGGCGGTCCGTTCGCCTCGGCCACCATCGGGCTCCTGGAGCACGCCGGTCGGCACCTGGGGGTCGACCTGCCGCTCGGCCCGCTCCCCGACGAGGCCATGGCACAACGCCAGCGCCTCGATCAGGCGGTGGCGGACAGCGAGGAGTCAAAGGAGTACGTCCAGCGCCTGGAGCAGATGGCCGACGAGCAGGGGCAGCCCTCGGGCGAGGACCTGGTCTCGGAGATCGAGCGGTTCCTCCAGCAGGGCGGGGGCGAAGGCGGATCAGGGCCACGCGGCGAGCGATGACCATTCGGGAAGGGTCGATCCCATGCCCATCCGTTCGTCGATAGGGTGAAGCACGGTCCTCTGAGGGGAGGCGCGGTGGAAGGCCCCACGCAGATCAAGCCGAAGGGATTGGCCGACTACCTCGACGTGCTGACGAAGGCCGTGTTCCAGGCGGGCATCAGCTGGCGCGTGGTGGAGGCGAAGTGGGACGGGACGCGCGAGGCGTTCCGCGGCTTCGACCCACAGAAGGTGGCGAACCTGACGCCGAAGCAGATTGACGCGCTGGCGGAGGACACGCGGCTCATCCGCAACCGTCGGAAGATCGAGGCCACGGTGGAGAACGCTGAGACCATGCTCGCCCTGGAGGACGAGTTCGGCGGGTTCAAGAAGTACCTTCGGTCGCATGAGGACTTCGAGGCCCTCTCGGCCGACCTGGTCAAGCGGTTCAAGTTCCTCGGCGACACGGGCTCCTACTATTTCCTCCACGTGGTCGGGGAGCCCGTGCCGCCCCACGAGCAGTGGATGAAGTCGCACCGGCCCAAGGGCTTCGTTCCCCGAACGTCGAAGGCGAAGACCGGGAAAGCCCGGACGTCGAAGCCCAGAACGCGCGGCTAGCATGTCGGCATGCCGGAGACGCCGCCGAGCGAGCGGACGCGGGTCAAGCGCCACCCCGAGCGCGGCGCCTACGACCGCGCGACGACCGACGCCATCCTTGACGAGGCACTGTTCTGCCATGTCGGGTACGTGGCCGACGGCCACCCCCGGGTGATCCCTACCATCCACGTCCGGGTCGGCGACACCCTGTACGTCCACGGCTCGAACGCCAGCCGGACCCTTCGCATGATCAAGGACGGGGAAGAGGTGTGCATCGTCACCACGCTGCTCGACGGCCTGGTCCTCGCCCGCTCGGCGTTCATGCATTCGATGAACTACCGGTCGGTCGTCGTCTACGGACGAGCCCGGGAGGTCTCCGAGCGGGAGGAGAAGTGGATGGCTCAGAAGGCGTTGGTGGATCATGTCTGCGCGGGTCGCTCGGACCAGGTCCGCATGCCGACCGAGGACGAGCTCCGCCAGACCACGATCCTGGCCGTCCCGCTCGAGGAGGCCTCGGCCAAGCTCCGCACCGGACCGCCGAAGGACGACGAGGCCGACTACGACCTTCCGGTCTGGGCCGGCGTCCTGCCCATATCGACCGTTCCCCAGACGCCCCAGGACGACCCGCGCCTCGGCCACGGGCTGGAGCCCCCTCCGAACGTAACCGGCTACCGCCGCCCGCCCTCTCAGGCCTGACCCTGCACCTCCCCGAACTTGACGTCCCACCCACATAGTGGTTCGATATATCGGTCCGATATAGACAACCGATATATCGAGACGTAACTCAAGGGAAGGAACCGGATGCTCGAGCTCGCGATCCTGGGCCTGCTGAAAGAGCGGTCCATGCACGGCTACCAGCTCTCCAAGCGGCTGACCGACAGCCTCGGAGGGTTCTGGCGGGTTTCCTACGGCTCGCTGTACCCAACGCTCCGGCGCCTGGAGCGCGACGGCGCCGTGGAGCGCGTCTTCGACCAGCAGGAGGTCGGCCGGCGCAAGAACGTGTACCGCATTACCGAGAAGGGGGAGGAGCTCTTCCGGCGGCTGTTGGAGGAGGCCGGCGCCGAGTCCTCCTCCGAGGACAACCGGTTCCGGGTCCGCCTCGCGTTCTTCAAGTACCTGGCGCCCGATACCCGGATCCGCTTGCTGGAGCGACGGCGGGCCTACCTGGAGGAACGGCTCTCGACCATCACCGCGTCGCTCACGGCCACCCGTGAGCGCTTCGACACGTACACGCTCTCGCTGATGCGGCACGGCCGTGAGTCCACCGAGCAGGACATCGCCTGGCTGAACGGCCTCATTGCGGCGGAGCGACGCCAGTCCGATTCGTTGAGGGAGGGGACGAGGCGCGGCAAGACCCGAGCGCTTCGCAGAAAGGAGCGCACGATATGAGCAAGGTCCGCCTCGCGATCGTCGGCGTTGGCAACTGCGCCTCGTCGCTGGTCCAGGGACTCGAGTACTACAAGGACGCGGACCCGGAGGACCGGGTGCCGGGCCTCATGCATGCGCAGCTCGGGCCGTACCACGTGTCGAACGTCGAGATCGTGGCCGCCTTC
>DASPWN010000085.1:0-2481 GCA_035637835.1 Actinomycetota bacterium
GCCCGAATCCTGGTCGTCGACGACGAGCCGCCGAATGTCCGCCTCTTACAGCGCCTCCTCGAGCAGGCCGGGTACGTCAACGTGGAAACGACGATCGACTCGCGCCGAGTGGCTGGTCTGTTGACAGGGTTCGAGCCGGACCTGATCCTTCTGGACCTGCTCATGCCTCACCTCGACGGCTTCGAGGTGATGGACCAGTTAACACGCCTAGTTCCGTCGAGTACCTACTTGCCCATCCTGGTACTCACCGCCGACGACACGGCCGAGACCAAGCGGAAAGCTCTGGCCCGAGGAGCGGAGGACTTCCTCAGCAAACCGTTCGACCTGGAGGAGGTCCTCCTCCGGATTCGCAACATACTGGAGATTCGACAGCTTCACCTGCAACTTCGGAAGCAGAACGAGGAGCTGGAAGAGCGGGTCCGAATTCGGACTCTGGAGCTCGAGCGGGCTCTCGCGACGGAGCGACTGGCCGCGGAGCGGCTGCGCGAGCTGGATGAATTGAGGAGCGCGTTCTTGACGGCGGTGTCGCATGAACTTCGCACGCCTCTGACGTCTGTCCTCGGGGGCGCCCTGACCCTGGAGCAGCAAGGTGCCGGGCTGAGCGACGAGGATCGTGACGGGCTCATCGACGGGGTCGCAGCCAACGCGAGAAGGCTCGATCGGCTGCTCGGCGACCTCTTGGACATCGATCGCCTGGTCAGAGGGATCGCCGAGCCAACGCGCACGCCAACCGACCTCGGCGCCCTCATTAGGGGGGCGGTTGCCGAGTCGGAAGTCCCCGGAGATCACGCGGTCCATGTGCAAGCGGATCCGGCGATGATCGACATCGACGCGCCGAAAGTGGAACGCATCGTGCAGAACCTCGTGGCCAACGCGGGTCGCCACACTCCGCCCGGGACTCCGATCTGGGTAAGGACCTGCCGTGAGGAGGGGGGCGTTCTCATCGTGGTCGAGGACGCCGGCCCGGGTGTGCCCGAGGCCCTCAGAACGAGCATCTTCGAGCCCTTCCAGCAAGGAGAGCATCGCGTCGAGCACGCTCCTGGTGTTGGGATCGGACTGTCTCTGGTGTCCCGATTCGCCCAACTGCACGATGGCAGGGCCTGGGTCGAAGAGCGGCCCGGTGGCGGCGCCTCCTTCCGAGTATTTCTCCCCGCGGCGAGCCAACCAGTGGCCTGATAGAAGGGGGCTGGTCGTCAACGACCAGGATTCGGGCCCGGGACCGGCTCGTCAACCCGCAGGGTCGAGTGTTCGCTCCGCAAGTGCTTGGTCCACGGCCTCGAAGAACCGGGACACGTCGATCGGCTTGGTGAGGTACGCCCGCGCTCCGGTGACCAGGAGGTTCCGGATCTGGCCGGGGGTGGCGTCCGCGCTGATCACGATCACCGGGATGCCCCGGGTCGTTGGATCGCTCTGAAGGTGCCGCAGCACCTCCTCGCCGGACATGTCGGGCAGGTGCAGGTCCAGCAGGATGAGGTCGGGTTGGTGCTGGCGAGCGAGGTCCAACCCCAGGCTCCCCTGCATCGCACTGAGCAGGATGAGGCCGGGCCGGTGGTCGAGGGCTCGCTCGATGAGCCTGAGGTTGGCCAGGTTGTCCTCGATGTACAGGAGCGTGTGGGAACCATCTGGGGCCGGAGCGCCTAGACGCCCCCCGGCCTCCCCCTGCTCATCCGTGACTCCCGGTCCCTCGGCACGAGGGAGCTCGACGAAGAACGTGCTCCCCTGGCCCGGTATGCTCGTCATCCCCAGGCTCCCCCCCATCGCCTCCGTCAGGCCCTTGGACAGGGCTAATCCGAGGCCCGTGCCCTCCACCCCAGTCCCCTCCGCTCCCAGTCGTTCGAAGGGGAGGAACAGCCGGTCCATCATCTCCGGCGGGATCCCCGCGCCCTGGTCGCTGACCTCGACGCGCAGCCCCTCTCCTTGGACCTCCAGGCACCGAACGATCACCCTTCCTCCCGAGCGGTTGTACTTGACCGCGTTGGACAGCAGGTTCAGCAGAACCTGCTTCAGCCGCTGACGGTCGGCCCGGACGTAACGATCGGCTGACCGGGCGTCCTCCGCCTTCAGCTCGATGCCCTGCTCCGCGGCGAGGGGCTGGATGAGGCCGATGGCCTCCGACAGCGCATCGGCCAGCACGACCGGCTCCAGGGACAGCGTCATCCTCCCGGACTCGATGCGGGCGATGTCGAGCACCTCGTTGATCAGATCGAGGAGGTGCTTCCCGCCCTTCAGGATCTGTTCCGCGCTCTCCTGATGCTGAGGCTCTAGGCCGTCCATCGCCAGGAGCTGACCGAATCCCAGGATCGCGTTGAGGGGCGTGCGCAGCTCATGGCTCATGCGGGAGAGGAACTCGCTCTTCGCGCGGTTTGCCCGCTCGGCATCCTCCCGCGCTCGCTCAGCCTCTTTCTTGGCCGACGTGAGCGCCTCCTCCAGGGTGACCTTTTTGGTGACGTCACGCGACACCGCGACCAGGCCACTCGGTCG
>DASPWN010000086.1:0-2234 GCA_035637835.1 Actinomycetota bacterium
CCATGCCTGGCATGTCGATGGCATAAACGGTGAAGGCGTGCAGGAGCCTCGGGATCACCAGTTGGAAGTGGTCCAGCTGCGTTCGCACCGTGTGCAGCAAGATCAGTGGCGTCGGGCCGTATCCGGTCTTCAAGTACCGCAAGCGCGACCCGTCGGCCAGCGTGGCGTACTCGATCACCCCGGGAGGCGACCACGTTCGCGTATAGTCGCTATTCGGTTGTGACGGCGGTTTCATCGTCTATCGAACACCCGGTTCGTTGGCCTGCTTCAGCGTCGCCGAGACAAGCGCGAGATCCACAAGAACGATGGACGTCGAACGCCTCACGTTACGCCCCGACCTCTCGTAGGGTCAGTTTAGGTTCTCGCCGGGTCTCGGACTGTCGCTTTCGGCGGGAACCGGCACCGCCGACCGGCTGGATCTCGCTTTCGTCACGAACAGACACACAGACCGGGCTCGTTCACCTCCAGTTCGGTGAGCGTTCCGCTACGAGGTAACCGTCGGCCCGCGCGCTGAGGCGGCCGATCCTAGCGGCGCGCTCACCAAAGCTCCTAGCCTAATGGGCTCCACGAAGCGATAGGCTCCGCCGGAGCACTCGATGGAGAAGGCACCTAAGGAGGCGCGGATGTCCGGCATGAGCCCCGAGGACGTCTACGAGCTGACCGGAGTGGCCGATCCGCGGCTATCCCCGGACGGTTCCCAGGTGGCCTTCGTCAGGTGGCGGATGGACCGAGAGGCCAGCGAGTACCGGAGCAACATCTGGCTGGTCCCGCTCGACGGGTCGGCTCCGCCCCGACGAATCACCTCCGGTGAGAAGCGCGATGCGGACCCGCGCTGGTCCGGGAACGGGCAGTGGCTGGCCTTCAGGTCCAACCGGGCGGCCGAAAAGATGCAGCTCTACGTCATGCCCCTCGGCGAGCCTGGCGAGCCCCGGATGCTCACCGACCTCAAGGAGGACGTCGAGCAGGTGGCATGGTCGCCCGACGGCTCCGGCCTGGTGTTCGCCTCGCGCGACCCGGACCCCGCATACGAGGAGAAGGACCAGAAGAAGCGGCTCCCCCGGCGGATCCGACGGCTGCAGTACAAGCTCGATAAGGAGGGCTGGACGGCCGATCGCCCCCATCACCTATTCGTAGTGCCGGCCGATGGGTCCGAGGCTCCCCGGGCGCTGACGTCGGGCGATCACGAGGACGTGCAACCGGCCTGGTCACCCGACGGGACCAGGATCGCGTTCGTCTCCGCCCGGCACGAGGACTGGGACGTCACGCCCGTCACCGATGTCTACGTGGTCGAGGCCGCCGGGGGCGAGCCATCGCGCGTCACCATGCTCGACGGTGAGTGCTCCGGTCCCTCATGGTCTCCCGATGGGACGACGATCGCGTACTACTTCACGCCGAGCGTATTCGATGACCCGCGGCACACGCAGGTCGCGGTGGTAGATCAGTCCACCGGGGATCGAAAGGTCCTCACGTCCTCGCTCGACCGCAACTGCCGGCCGTATCCAGAGATCCGCGAACCCATCTGGGACGGGGACACCCTCCTGTTCGCCATCGAGGACCAGGGCAACGTGCCCCTGTACCGCGTCGCCTCCGACGGCTCGGCGCCGCCAAAGCCCGTGGTGGACGGGGAGTTCGCTGTCACCGGGTACGATGCGGTCGCGGGACGCATCGCGCATGCCGTGACGACTCCGAGCTCGCTCTCCGAGCTCTACATCGGGGAGCACCGGCTCACCGATGTCGGCAAGGCCTTCACCGAAGGGCGCGAGCTGGCGACTCCGGAGCACTTCGCGGCGGTCTCTCCCGACGGCACTGAAGTCGAGGCCTGGATCATGCGCCCCGTCGGCTTCGAGGAGGGGACCCGGTACCCACTCCTGCTGAACATCCATGGCGGACCGTTCACCCAGTACGGGAACAGGTTCTTCGACGAGTTCCAAATCTACGCGGGCGCGGGCTACGCAGTGGCGTACGCGAACCCCCGGGGGTCGTCCGGCTACAGCGAGTCGTGGGGTAGGGCCATCCGGGGACCGGTAGAGGGCGGGCCCGGTTGGGGAACCGTCGACTACGAAGACCTGATGGCGGTGGTGGACGAGGCCATCAAACGGTTCGACTTCGTCGATCCCGACAGGCTGGGGGTGATGGGGGGCTCCTACGGCGGCTACATGACGTCATGGGTCGTGGGGCACACCGACCGGTTCACCTGCGCGATCTCCGAGCGCGCCGTCAACAACCTCCTCTCG
>DASPWN010000087.1:0-1796 GCA_035637835.1 Actinomycetota bacterium
TGATGTTCAGGATGGGCCGGGCCACTGCGCTCGGCGCAGCTGGCCTGATCACGATGATCGTCTTGACGTCGTGCCGCGCTAGGGTGGGAGAGGGTGATGGCGAGCATCTCAACTGGGATCAACCGATCCCAGGAGGCGTCGCCGTACTGAGAGCCGAGGACGCTGAGCTTGCGTTTCAGCCGGATGTCCCAGAGGGTCTGGGCGCCCCTGAGGCAATCCTTGCGACATCGCCAGACCATGCTGCTGAAGCAGATCGTGAGATCGCTTGGGTTTTCCAACATCCCACGTACTCGCGGTTTGTCATCGTGGAGCGTCTCGTGGATGAGTCGGCCACAGAGGGGGAGTGGGCTGACCTCGCTTCGGCAACCCCCGGTTGTGAGACCATCTCTGAGGCCGGGGTGGTCGAATGCCACTATGGAAAGCGGTCGATCGTGACCATCCGGAACACCACTTCCGCGTTCATGCTGGAGGGCAACGCGACCACTGCTATTCACTGGCTTGAAGGGGTCGATGCCAAGAACCAGGCGGCATTTGCGCGATGGGGGGTATTCATCTGACCGGACTAGGCTGAGGGCATGGATGGTGCGCTCCAGCCCCGGGCGGGCCGGCACTACCCGAGGTCCATCGGGGAGTTCCAGTCCTGGTTCGCGACCGACGCCGACTGCCTGGACTACCTGGACTGGCTGCGGTGGCCCGAGGGCTTCGTCTGCCCGCGGTGCGGTCACGCTGGCGGATGGGCGGTCGCCGATGGCCGCTACAAGTGTGCCACCTGCGGTGGCCGGACCTCGGTGACGGCAGGGACCCTCTTCGATCGCAGGCGATCGCCGCTCACCGTGTGGTTCACGGCCTGCTGGATGTTCGCCGCGCAGAAGGACGGCATCTCCGCCCAGAGCCTGCACCGCTCGCTCGAGATCGGCTCGTACCCGACGGCGTGGGCGATGCTGCACCGGCTTCGAACGGTCCTCGTGCGTCCCGGCCGGGACCGGCTGACCGGCACCGTCGAGGTGGACGAGACTTACATCGGCGGCGAGGAGCCGGGATTGCGTGGCGGGCGGGCCAAGGGCAAGAAAGCCCTGGTCGGGGTAGTGGTCGAGGTCAAGGAACCGCGAGGGTACGGCCGCTGCCGGATGGCGATCCTCCGCGACGGCTCTGCGGCCTCGCTGCACCCCTTCGTCACCGCCCACGTCGAGCCGGGTGCGCGGGTCATCACCGACGGCTGGATGGGCTACCACGGCATCGACGAGCTCGGCTACACCCACGAACCGCGCAGCCAACGGGCCGCTCGTGCCCGCGGGGACGACCCCGGCGAGTTGCTGCCCGCAGTCCACCGCGTTGCCTCCCTGGCCAAGCGTTGGCTACTGGGAACGCACCAGGGCTCGGTCGAGGAGGTACACCTGCAGAGCTACCTCGACGAGTTCGTGTTCCGCTTCAACCGGCGCGGATCCCGGAGCCGAGGGCTGATCTTCTACCGCGTGCTCGAGCTTGCCGTGGCCCACGATCCGGTGCGCTATCGCGACTTGGTCGTCAACCCGCAAGCGAAGCAGGCCCCGCCCACGCCGCCCGGGAGACGGGGCCACCCGCCGACCATGGACCGCCCTCGAGCGGGCCGGCCCTGGAGAACAGCCTGACCTGGGATGGTCCGGTCAGATGAATACCCCCATACGCGCTGAATGAGTTGGCCGGCCCCGAGGAGGAATAGCTCCGGTGTCCGTCGATGGTTTCGGTCGCGGTGTGAGCCTGTGAGGTAGGCCGCTGGCTGGTCGGCCCAGCTGTAGGCGGCCGGGCCTCAGTCCCAC
>DASPWN010000088.1:0-1818 GCA_035637835.1 Actinomycetota bacterium
GCGATCGAGGGCTATCTCATGGCGATGCGGCGGGAGGTCCTGCTCGAGGTGGGGCTGTTCGACGAGAAGTTCAAGTGGTATCGGACGGCCGACATCGAGTACTCGTTCCGGTTGAAGGAGGCCGATCTGAAAGCGATGGTCGTGACGGTGCCGGTGATCCGACACGAGCATCGGATGTGGTTCAACACCCCCCCGGAAGAGCGGGCGAAGTGGTCGAAGCGGAACTACTACCGGTTCCTGGATAGGTTCCGAGGACGGTACGACCTGCTGGTCGGAGGGGAGCCGCCCCGTTCCTAGCCGTCGATCGCGGCCGGCGGTGGCGGGGGGATGGCCTGGGTTTGCTGTTGTCCGATGATGTCCGGCCCTGATGGGGTTCGCCGGCCGTTGCCACTCTCCGCCAGGCGCGCCCGGGCCTCCTCGGCCGTGGGGATGGGCTTGGTCCCCCCGACGTACCCGCTGAGGTCGGATCCCTCGATCACCTCGTTTACCATCAGCAGGTCGGCGAGCCGGTCCAGCAGGTCGCGCTGGGCCTCGAGCACCCGATTCGCCCGCTCGTGGGCCTCGTCCACCAGCCGCTTCACCTCTTCGTCGACGAGTGACGCGAGCTCGGGCGAGAGCTCCTGCGCGGCCCCGGGGAACAGCAGGCGGCCCTCCGGGCTTCGAAACCCGTCGTTGCCGAAGGACAGCGGCCCCACGCGGTGACTCATGCCGTACTCGGTCACCATGGCCCGGGCGATCTCGGTGGCTCGCTGGAGGTCGTTCTGGGCGCCGGTCGAGACCTGCTTGAAGCAGATCTCCTCGGCGGTCCGCCCGCCGAGCAGGATCGCCAGCCGGTCCTTCAGCTCGGGCTCGGTGAGCAGGTACCGGTCCTCCAGCGGCCGCTGCATGGTCATGCCGAGCGCGGCTGCGCCCCGGGGAATGATCGAGACCCGGTGGACCGGATCGGCGGTCGGCATCTCAAGGGCCAGAAGCGCGTGGCCCATCTCGTGCGTGGCCACGATCTCGCGCTCCCGCTCCGACATGATCCGGCTCTTGCGTTCCAGCCCCGCCGTGACCCGGTCGATGGCTTCCTCGAGCTCCTCCATCGTCACGGAGTTCTTCTCGCGCCGGGCGGCCAGGAGCGCCGCCTCGTTGATCACGTTGGCCAGGTCGGCGCCGGTGAACCCTGGTGTCCGAGACGCCAGCACCCGGAGGTCCACGTTGGGGTCTAGGGCCACGCCCCGTGCGTGCACGCGCAGGATGGCCTCCCGACCACGCAGGTCCGGCCGGTCCACGACAACCTGGCGGTCGAAACGGCCGGGGCGCGTGAGCGCAGGGTCCAGCACGTCCGGCCGGTTCGTGGCCGCCATGATGATCACGCCCTTGGACGAGTCGAACCCATCCATCTCGACGAGCAGCTGGTTCAGGGTCTGCTCCCGCTCGTCGTGCGCGCCGAACCCGGCCCCCAGCGCGCCGCCTCTGCCCTTACCGATCGTGTCGAGCTCATCGATGAACACCAGCGCCGGGGCACGCTCCTTGGCCTGATTGAACAGCTCTCGGACCCGGGCAGCGCCCAGGCCCACGAACATCTCGACGAACTCCGAACCGGACATGAAGAAGAACGGGACGTTGGCCTCACCCGCGACGGCTCGGGCCAACAGCGTCTTGCCGCACCCGGGGGGCCCAAGCAGCAGCACGCCCTTGGGGATCCGCCCTCCCAGACGCTGGTACTTCTTGGGAGTCTTCAGGAAGTCCACGATCTCGCGAAGCTCCTCCACGGCCTCGTCCAGCCCGGCCACGTCCGAGAAGGTCGTCTTCATCTCCTTGCGGTCGTAGATC
>DASPWN010000089.1:0-2738 GCA_035637835.1 Actinomycetota bacterium
AGGCGGAAGCTTGGAGCTCACCGAATTCGACGAGCGCCGGGCCCTTCGGTCTTGGACACTCCCCCTCGGTTCCCTTCGTCTCTCCGACCGCTTCCTGAAAAGTGATCCGCCGGCAAGGGAGGAGATCGAGGCGCTGACCGAGTACGCGCACACCACGCTTGAGGGCGCCGAGGTCGGCACGCTCGAGGCCGGCGAGCGAGTGGTCGGCACTGGCGGGACCATCCGAAACCTCGCCAAGATGGACCAGGCGTCGAGGAGGTACCCGATCCCCCGGCTCCACGGGTACGTCCTCACCCGCAAGCGCGTCCAGGAGCTGGCCGATCTCTTGGCGTCACGCCGGCTCTCGCGGCGCCGGCTCGTGTCCGGCCTCTCCCGGGAGCGCGCGGACTCCATCGTCGGCGGCAGCCTGGCCTTGCTCTCGTTGATGGAGCATCTGGGGGCCCCCGAGCTCACGGTCTCGAGCCAGGGCCTCCGCGAGGGGCTTGCCTTCGATGCCGTGGGGCTCCGCGAGACACCGGTCGAAGAGGTCCGGACGGCCTCGGTCCTTGCCCTGGCCTCCCGGTTCTCGACCTGGGATCCCAACCGGGCCGATCGCCGGGCCAACGTGGCCGGGAGCATGCTGCGGTCGCTCGAGCCCGAGGCGGGGGCAAGTGTGCACGAGCGATTGACCCAGGCCACGAACCTGCTCGACATCGGGCGCAGCGTCGACTACTACCGGCGGTACCAGCACACCGCCGACATCATCACTGAGGCGGACCTCGACGGCTTCTCCCATCGCAAGCTTGCACTGCTGTCGGCGGTGGTCCGGCAAGCCGGGGACGAAGGTATGAGCGTTTCCCGGTACCGTCCCCTGCTCGGCCGGGACGACCGCGTCCCGGTGGCACGGTCGGCAACGATGCTCGCCCTGGCCGATGAGATCGAGCACCGCCTGCCCCCGGGTCACGGGGGGGAGATCCGCTGCCTGGTCCAGGGCAAGCGCGTGGTGCTGGAGGCTCCGGTGTACGACCCGTGGCGCCGGGAGGCCCTCTCGACACGGTTCCGGGTCGCGTTCGGAAAGAGGCTGCTGCTACAGTCCGATGGCGATGCGTGATGACCTCGGGGTTCCAGGCCGGCTGTTCATCGTCGAGGGCATCGATGGCTCGGGCAAGAGCACCCAGCTGAATCTTCTCCACAAGTGGCTGATCAGCCAGGGCTACCTGGTGGTGTTCAGTGAGTGGAACTCCTCCCCGATCGTGAAGGAGACGACGAGGCGAGGGAAGAAACGCCGGCTGCTCTCACCGATGTCGTTCAGCCTGATCCATGCGGCTGACTTCGCCAGCCGGGTCCACTCGCAGATCCTCCCGGCTCTGCAAGCGGGAGCCGTGGTGCTGGCCGACCGATACGTCTACACGGCTTTCGCTCGCGATGCCGTCAGGGGGGTGAGCCGCGACTGGTTGAACCGTCTCTACTCGTTCGCGGTGAAGCCGAGCCTGGCGTTCTATTTCGACAGCCCACTCGCCGAGTCGATCCGACGGATCATGGATGGCCGGCCCAAGCTCAAGTATTACGAGGCCGGGCTGGACATGGAGCTTTCCTCCGACCCGGAGGAGTCCTTTCGGCTCTATCAGGGCCTGATCAAGCACGAGTACGAACGGCTCGTCGACGAGTTCGGGCTGGTCCGCATGGACGCCACGGAGGCGCTCATCCGTCAGCAACAACGGATGCGCGATCTCGTCCGGCCTCATCTCTCGGGTGTGATGCGGTTCGATGGCGGCGAGATCCACCAGGCCCTCCGGGATGCCGACCTCCTCGGACGGTACCTCGGTGAGGTCTCGGGGAGGCCGCCTACCCCATGACCGAGCTCTCGTTCTACGGATTCCGGCCACCCGGCATCGAGGGGGAAACCTTACCGGGCCGCCTCATCGTGATCGAGGCCACCGACGGGGCCGGCCGGTCCACCCATGTCGCCTTGCTGAAGGAATGGCTGGAGGATGAGGGCTACGCCGTCATGGACACCGGCCTTCGCCGCTCGGATCTGGCGGGGCCGGGCATCCGGAGGGCGAAGGGGGGTCACACCCTCGACCAGATCACCCTGAACCTGTTCTATGCCGCGGACTTCTGGGACCGGCTGGAGCGACAGATCATCCCAGCCCTACGAGCGGGCATGGTCGTGCTTGCGGACCGCTATGTGTTCTCCCTGATCGCGCGGGCGGCTGTGCGAGGGGTCTCGCTCGAGTGGATGGAGGAGTTGTACAGCTTCGCCCTCGTCCCCGACAGGGTGATCTACCTGGACATCGACGTCGCGCACCTGCTGCCGCGGGTACTGTCGAGCACGGGCTTCGATTACTGGGAGTCCGGCCAGGACTTCCTCAGGGGATCGAACGTGTACGAGACCTTCGTGCAGTATCAGCAGATGCTGCTCGCGGAGTTCAGCCGACTGGCCCGGCGCCATGGGTTCACCGTGATCGACGCCCGAGGCACCGTGACCGAGATCCACCAGGCCCTCCGGAACGTCGTCGACGAGGCGGTACGGGGCATGAGGGAGCTCCACGTGGCGGGCGCCGACCAGACCGTGGCGTCCGCGCCGGAGGACCTCCAGGTCACCCGCTCAGAGCGCGCAGCACCTTCGGGGTGACGAGCCACCGAAGCGACGCCGTCCCGCGACGGAGGCCGTCGTCGAGCCAAAGGTGCGCCACGCCCCCCTTCTTCATCTCCATGGTCAGGGACGTAGGGCGGCCGGTGAGCAGGATCGAGGCGAG
>DASPWN010000090.1:0-4028 GCA_035637835.1 Actinomycetota bacterium
GGGCCGGGGACCTCGGCATCTCGACCTCACCGGCCAAGGACGGTGCGTGGTCGGAGAACGCCGAGATCGCGCTAAAGCTCGGTGCCGACCAGGAGTACGTGGAGCTCTCGCCCGCCCAGATGGCCGAGCGATTCCGGTCCCCGGTAGCGCGGGGTGGCGTGTTCAAGCCCGGCGCCGCGCATATCCAGCCCGCACGCCTCGCTCGGGGACTCCGCCGCGTGCTGCTGGAGCGGGGCGTCCGGATCTTCGAGGGAACGCCGGTGCTGCGGTTTCGTGGGGGTACGCGCGCTGAGGCGGAGACGCCCCGAGGCGGCGTGACGGCGAGAAGCGCCGTCATCGGCCTCGGCGCGTACGCCGCTTCGCTCCCGAGGTTCCGTCGGGCCATCCTTCCTCGGTCCAGCACGATCGTCCTGACCGCGCCGGCTCCCGAAAGGCTGGAGGACGTCGGCTGGACGGGCGGCGAGGGCGTCTACGACTACCGCTCCACGCTGCATTACCTCCGGACCACACCCGACGGCCGGATCGCGTTCGGAGGGGCCGGAGCGCGCACGGGCCTCGGGACCGGCCTCGGCCCGCGCATGGACTTCGACGAGGCGGCCGTCACCCGGTTGGTCCGCGACCTCCATCGGTGGTTCCCGAGCTTCCACGACGTGCCGGTCGAGTGCGCCTGGGGTGGCCCCATCGACGTGACCGGGCTGCACTTGCCCTTCTTCGGCACGCTTCCGTCGGGGAACCTCCACTACGCGCTGGGCTTCACCGGCGGCGGCGTGGGGCCGTGCCACCTCGCGGGGCGGATCTTGTCGGGCCTGGCTCTCGGGGCTGAGGACGACTTCACTCGGCTGCCGATCGTCGGTGCAGAGCCGAAGCCGTTCCCTCCGGAGCCGCTCCGCTCGCCCGGGGCGCTCCTCGTCACTCGGGCGATCATGCGAAAGGACGACGTCGACGACGACTACCGGCGGCCGAACCCGCTCGTCGACCTCCTGGCTCGCCTCCCCCGCCGCCTGGGCTACAACCTGGGCCCCTAGCCGGGCACCTGGAACGGCTCGTAACCGGGAGCGGTCGGCGGCCACGGGGTGGCCGCCTCCCATGCCTCGCCGAACGCCAACAGAAGGTCGTCGCGTAACCTCGGGCCGGTGACCTGGAGCCCGAAGGGGATGCCGTTCGGCGACAGGCCCGCGGGAACCGACAGGGCCGGGTGGCCCGAGAGGTTCGCCTCGCCCGTGTTGTAGCCGTCGCTCACCGCCGGCCCGCCGGTCCCGGGGAGCGTCCCGTCGGCCAGCCAGCCCTCGTGGCCGAGGGTCGGGCACACGAACACGGCATCCACGCCGAGCAGCTCGTCCATCGCTCTGGCATACGCGAACCGGTTGCGGCGGGCCTCGACGTACCGGTCGAGGGTGATGCCGAGGGCGTCCTCCATCGTCGCCCGGAACGGCGGTGAGAGCACGCCCAGGTTCGCCTCGACGCGCTCGCGGCCGATGAGCTGCAGCTCCTCCACGGCCACCAGCACGAACCAGTCCTCGCCGGGGTCCCCGCCGAACGTGAAGATCGATCCGGCGTCGATCTCCTCGACCGGCAGCTCGAGATCGCGCTCGATGCGCTCGAGCGCCGCGCGGTATCGCCCCTCGACGGCAGGTGGCAACGGCCCCCAGTCGAACGTGCGGGGTGCTGCGATGACTCTCGACGCATGACCCGAGAGCGGCGCCCACGATGGTACCGCGCCGAAGTCTCCGGGCTCCGGCCCTCGCATGATGTCGAAGAGGAGTCGCACATCCGCGATGCTGAGCCCGATGGGGCAATCACCCGACAGGTCCATCCACGAGTGGATGGGGCGCCGACCCACCAGCCCGTTCGTGGGCTTGAGCCCGGCCAATCCGCAGAAGGCCGCCGGGATGCGCACCGAGCCGCCGCCGTCGGTGGCGGTGGCCAGCGGCACGATGCCCGCGGCCAGCGCGGCGCCGGAGCCTCCGCTCGAGCCGCCGGGCGACCACTCGAGTCCCCACGGATTCCCCGTGGGGCCGAACACCGAGTTATCGGTGAAGCCGGCGAACGAGAACTCGGGGACGTTCGTCTTTCCCACGACGATCGCGCCCGCGGCGCGGAGGCACTCGACCACCCGGGCGTCCCGCTCCGCCGGCACGGCGTCCTGGAGCAGGCGCGAGCCATTCACGGTTCGCATCCCGGCCACGTCGGTGTTGTCCTTCACCAGCAGGGGAAGTCCGAGAAGCGGGAGCGGTACTGACTCCGACGCCGATGCCTGCCGCTTCTCCGCCTCGGTGACGGCCTCCTCCTCGGGCCGAAGCGCGATCGCCGCGTTCAGGTCCCCGTTCAGCCGTGCGATCCGCTCGTACGCCAGCCCGACGAGCTCTTTCGCCGACACACGTCCCTTGCGGACCGCCCCCGCCAGCTCAGCGAGCATCTAGGATCGGCCTCGGATCCGCAGGCGGTCCACGACGGTTCCCCGCTTGTGGTCGCGGAGCACGACCCCGGCCGCGTTTCGCCCCGGCACGGCCATGACGCCACCACCCGGATGGGTTCCGGCGCCGCACAGGTACAGGCCGGGGATCGGCGACCGGTAGTCGCCGTAGAAGGGGATGGGCCGAAATGAGAACATCTGGTCGGGCGAGAGCTCGCCTTGCATGATGTTCCCACCGATCAGCCCGAACCGGGCCTCGATGTCGGGCGGGGCTAGGACCTCGATTTGCTCCACCGCGCCGGCGAGGTTCGGCGCGAACCGGCCCATGGTCTCGATCACGCACCTCCCGAACCGCTCGCGCTCGTCGTCCCACGAGCCCGCCCGCAGCTTGTACGGGCCGTACTGGCAGAACGCCAGCATCACATGCTTGCCCCGCGGGGCCAGGCCGCCCTCGTGGGCCGTGGGGAACACGACCTCCACGTACGGGTGCTCGCTGGGGCGCCCGTACTTCGCGTCGTCCCATGCCCGCTCGAGGTACTCGATGGACGGCGAGATCGCCGATAGGCCCCGGTGGAGCTGGCCTCCCTGGTCCCACGACGGGAACGACGGCAGCTCGGACAGCGCGACGTTCACCTTCACCGACCCGCTCCGCGTTCGGTAGCGTTTGATGTCGCGCACCACCTCGTCGGGCAGGCGGTCCTCCCCGACGAGATCGAGGTACGTGGTGATGGGATGCGCGTTCGACACCACACGCCGGGCCCGGACGAGCGAGCCGTCCGAGAGCTCTACGCCCACCGACCGGCCGCTTCCGTCGATGGCCACCCGCTGCACCTCGGCATTCGTGCGGATCTCCACGCCGGCCGACTCGGCTGCGCGGGCGAGGGCTCGGGAGACCCCGCCCATGCCACCTCGAACCCAACCCCAGGCGCCCGCATGGCCGGCCACCTCGCCGATCCAGTGGTGCATCAGTACGTAGGCGGATCCGGGGGACATCGGTCCGCACCATGCCCCGATCACCGCCTGGGTGGCCAGGGCGCCCTTCACCCGGTCGTCCTCGAACCACTCGTCGAGAAAGTCGGCGGCGCTCATCGTGAACAGCCGGACCATCTCGTGCACGTCCCGTCCCGTCCAGCTTCGGATCCTCCCGGCCGTGCGAACCCACCGAGCCACGTCCCGGATTCGGACGTTCGGAGGCACGACGTACAGCAGGTCCTTCAACAGACCGGCCACCCGGTCGAAGGAACGGTCGAACTCCACGTACGCGTCGGCGTCCTTCTTCGAGAACCGGGCGATGTTCTCGGCGTCGCGGGACAGATCGCCCCACAACGTGAGCGAGGTCCCGTCGGGGAACGGCACGAAGTAGTCCGGGGAGATGATCGAGACCCGGTATCCGTGCCGGTCGAGGTCGAGCTCCTCCACGATCCGGGGCGGCATCAGGCTCACCACGTAGCTCGCGCTGGAGATCCGATAACCCGGCCAGGGCACCTCGGTCACGGCCGCTCCGCCCACGACGTCCCGGCGCTCCAGCACCAACACGTCGAGGCCGGCCCGGGCCAGGTACGCGGCGCAGGCCAGCCCGTTGTGGCCACCGCCGATCAGCACGACGTCGCGTTCG
>DASPWN010000091.1:0-4002 GCA_035637835.1 Actinomycetota bacterium
ATGCAGTCCGGTGGCACGATCAAGGGCCCCGTCATCGAGGTGGTGAAGGGCGGCCTGATCGTGGACATCGGCCTCCGCGGCTTCTTGCCGGCCTCCCTGGTCGACCTTCGTCGGGTCCGGGACCTGCATCCGTACGTGGGCCAGGAGATCGAGGCCAAGATCATCGAGCTCGACAGGAACCGCAACAACGTCGTGCTGTCGCGCCGGGCGTTCCTGGAGGAATCCCAGAGCGAGGGGCGCAAGAAGTTCCTGGAGTCGCTCCAGAAGGGCGAGCGGCGCAAGGGGACCGTGTCCTCCATCGTGAACTTCGGGGCGTTCGTGGACCTGGGCGGGGTGGACGGTCTCGTGCATGTCTCGGAGCTGTCGTGGAAGCACGTGGACCACCCGAGCGAGGTGGTCCAGGTCGGGCAGGAGGTGGAGGTCGAGATCCTCGACGTGGACCTGGAGCGGGAGCGCGTCTCGCTATCGCTGAAGGCCACCCAGGAAGACCCATGGAAGGAGTTCGAGCGCAAGTACCAGGCCGGCGAGATCATCGAGGGCCAGGTCACGAAGCTCGTGCCCTTTGGCGCCTTCGTCCGTGTCGCCCCCGGCATCGAGGGCCTCGTACACATCTCCGAGCTCTCCGAGCAGCACGTGGATTCCCCCGAGTCCGTGCTGTCCGTCGGTGACCAGGTCCGGGTGAAGGTCATCGAGGTCGACGTGGCCCGCCGCCGCATCAGCCTGTCGATGCGCCAGGTGGGCGGGGCCCTGCCCGCCGTGACGGAGAGGGAGATCGAGGCGGACGAAGAGGAGATCCGCCCCGAAGGCGCACCGTCCACCGTGCCCGAGGCGGCCCCGGTGAGCGAGGAGCCGGTCGTCGAAGCATCCGCGGAACCGTTGGCCCAGGCGCCCGGTCCGACCCAGGACGGGTCGGGGGCGGCTGAAGCGGCCGAGGCCCCGAGCGAGGGCCCGCAAACGCCCGAAGCGCCGGGAGAGGCCGCGCCGGCAGAGGAGGCGGCTGCCGCCGACGAGGACGTCTCGCTCGAGGCCATCCTGGAGGACCTTCGCCGGCGCGAGGGCCGCGCCGAGTAACAGTTCCGATGCTGCTCGTCGGCCTCACCGGCGGGATCGGAACCGGCAAGTCCACCGTCGCACGGATGCTCGAGCAGCGGGGTGCTGTCGTCTTCGACGCCGACGTCCTGGCCCGCCGGGCGGTGGCGCCGGGCACCCCCGGGTTCGACAAGGTCGTCGAGCGGTTCGGCCCCAATGTGCTGGCTCCCGGTGGGGGGCTGGACCGGGAGGCGCTGGCTAGCATCGTTTTCTCCGACCCAGCTGCCCGTCGCGATCTAGAGAGCATCGTGCACCCGGAGGTGCGACGGATGTTCGCCGAAGGGTGTGAGGAATACCGAGGCTCCGATCGGGTGGTGGTGTTCAGCGCGCCCCTGCTGGTCGAGACCGGGATGCACACGGCCTTCGACTTCCTCATCGTGGTATCCGCGCCGGTGGCCACCCAGATCGAGCGGCTGATGCGAGATCGGGGCATGGCGGAACGCGACGTCCAGGCTCGGATCGCCGCACAGCTGCCGCTGGAAGCCAAGGCAGAGGTGGCCGACGTCCTGGTGGACAACGAGGGGACGCTTAAGGACCTCGAGGGCCGGGTGGAGCGGGTGTGGCGGGACGTGGTCGCCCTGGCACGGGCCGGCGCGAGGTGAGCCGGAGCCGGTCGATATCATCGGGCCGTGAGGTTCGAAGCGATCTTCTTCGACGCCGGGGAAACGCTGGTCCACCCCCATCCCACGTTCGCTGAACTGTTCTCGCGGATCCTGAAGCGTGAGGGCTTCGACGTGGGGCCCGAGACCATCACGGACCGCATCCACGTAGTCTTCGATCGGTTTCGTGAAGCGGCCAGGACCAAGGAACTGTGGACGACCACCCCCGAGAAGTCTCGCCTGTTCTGGCACGACGTCTACGCCGTCTTCTTCCGTGAGATCGGGATCACCGACTCGGACGGGCTGATCGACACGGTGTATCGCGAGTTCACCGACCTGGCCAACTATTCGCTCTTCGACGACGTCGTCCCGGTGTTGAGCAAGCTCCGCGACGCCGGTCCGAAGCTCGGGGTGGTGTCGAACTTCGAGGAATGGCTGGAACGTCTGCTCGATCAGCTCGGCGTGACCGGTTTCTTCGACGTGCGGGTGATCTCCGGGATCGAGGGCCTGGAGAAGCCCGACCCTCGGATCTTCCAGCTGGCGATGGAACGGGCCGACGTGACCCCTGACCGCTCCGCCTACGTGGGGGACAACCCCGAGTTCGACGTGGAGCCGGCCGCCGCGGCCGGAATGTTCCCCGTCCTGCTCGACCGGCGGGAGCGGTTCCCCGACGCGAACGCGACGCGCATCACGACGCTCGACGAACTCCCGGCGGTGCTGGGGTTGTGATGGCCGCCGAGCGGACGTACTCGGTCGAGGAAGCCGACGCCTCGCTCCCCGAGCTCCGGGTCGTGCTTGAGCGCGTGCGAGCGAACCGACAGGTGATCCTGCGAGCAGCCGAACGGATCCGCGGGCAGGTGGCCGCCGACGGAGGCGGCACCGAGGGCACGGACTACTGGGAGGCTAGGGCGTCGCTGAAGGCCGACATCGAGGCCCTGGCCGGCCGAGACATCCTGCTGCGGGACCCCGAGACTGGCCTGGTCGACTTCCCCGGCGAGCGCGAAGGCCGTCGGATCTTCCTGTGTTGGCGGCTCGGGGAGGATCACGTGGCGCACTGGCACGACCTCGAATCGGGCTTCGGCGGGAGAAAGCGCCTGTGAGCGAGCAGCGGCGCCGGCGTCCCGCGGTGGTCGTGATGGGGGCGACCGTGGAGGATCCACCGCCGGGGATCGATGCGGCGGCGACGATGGCCGATCTGTCGTACGCGGCGTCTGCCCCGGCGCTGGCCGAGGCCATCGCCGACGCGGACGCCGTCTTCGCCTGGCGATCGATTCGCGAGCTGCTCCCGGAGGTGTGGCCCAAGGCGGGGGGACTTCGGTGGATCCAGTCGGCGTCCGACGGTGTCGACTGGCTCCTGTTCTCGGACCTGGTCGACAGCGACGTGGTGGTGACGAACGCCCGCGGGATCTTCGACCAGGCGATCGCGGAGTACGTCGTGGGGCTGTTGCTGGCTTTCGCCAAGGGCCTGCTCGGCGTGGTCGAAGGCCAACGGCAGCGGGAGTGGCGGCACCGGCCGACGGAGCTGTTGGCCGGCAAGCGGCTGCTGGTCGCTGGGGTGGGGCCCATCGGCAGGGCCATAGGCCGCGCCGGCCGGGATCTGGGGATGGAGGTCCGCGGAGTGGGGCGGAGAGCGAGGTCGGGGGACGACGTCTTCGAGTCGATCGCCGGGACGGAGGGTCTGGCCGGCGCAGCCGGGTGGGCCGACTACGTGGTGGACGCGCTGCCCGCAACCCCGGCAACCCGTCACGTCTTCGATGCTTCGGTGTTCGGGTCCATGCACCCGAGCGCTCGGTTCCTCAACGTGGGCCGGGGCACCACGGTCGTCGAGGAGGCGCTGATCGACGCCCTCCGGGAGGAACGGATCGGTGGCGCCGCCCTCGACGTCTTCGAACGGGAGCCGCTCCCGCCGGACAGCCCGTTCTGGGAGTTGCCCAACACGATCGTGTCCCCGCACATGTCCGGCGATTTCCAGGGCTGGCTGGAGGCGGTGGTCCGGCTGTTCGTGGATAACCTCCGGAGGTTCGTGGCGGGCCAGCCGCTGCTGAACGTGGTGGACAAGCGCGAAGGGTACGTGGTCGAGCCCTCGCCTTGATAGGCTCATCGCCCATGGCGGAGCCGGTCATCCAGGTCCGCGATCTGCGGAAGTCGTACCAGGACGTCGACGCCGTTCGCGGAATCGACCTCACAGTCGAGAGCGGGGAAGTCTTCGCGTTGCTCGGCCCGAATGGGGCAGGAAAGACCACCACCGTGGAGATCCTGGAGGGCTATCGGCAGCGCACGGGTGGAGAGGCCTCGGTGCTGGGGAAGGATCCGG
>DASPWN010000092.1:0-1542 GCA_035637835.1 Actinomycetota bacterium
ATCGTGGGCTCGGTCTTCGCCGTCCGCGCGATGTCGGGGAGCCGATCCCAGGCCCAGGGCCAGCGCGGCCCGAGGCGATCAAGCGGCGCGAGATCCTGGGTGGGCTGATCCACGAGTACCATGCCCGCGCGGCATGAACGAGGGCGGCCTGGACCTGGCAGATGATCCCCCGGTGGAACGATCATGCTCAATCGAGCAGCCCTGATCCTTCGGTACAAGCAGCCTTCGTCGATTGGATCAATGCCGCCGATCCCTCCCCCACGTTGCGCACCCTCACCTTGGCCGAGGCCAACCAAGAGCACACCGTGTACCTGGTTGAGGTCGAAGATGAGAACGAGCTCGCTGAGTGGCTTGCGCGTCATCACCAGGAGATCTTCGAACAAGAGCTGAAGGGCTGGTACACGGACCCGGCGCTGTGGCCGCGGGACCGGCCGCTCAAGGTGCTGCAGAGGTGGTGTTCATTCGAGCTGCACACCGTCGTGGTGGACAGCGGTGAGTCTCCACTTGAAGACGACGAGTTCCAAGAATGAGCCGTGCCGGGCAACACGCAACCGCGGTGGAGTTTTCGACCCCCACAGGCTCAGCTTGCGAGAGAGGACAGCCTGACCAGAGGATAAGCCCATGAGATCCCCGAGACCGGATACGCCATGACAGCCGAACGGCGTGTCGATCGCGTACCAAGTCGCCGGGTCCGGCCGGCTATCGTGTTCGTCCACTCAGCGTACGTCTCGACCGCGCTTCCAGATCCATAAGCTGTTCGGCCAACTCAGCCCGCGCTGTAAAAATTGGCGGACGACGTCCGCCCGAACGTTGGGCTCGGACGTTAGGATTCCGCCTCCCCTACGGGCCGGAACTCGCCACAAAATGGACGCGGCCGCCACAACGGCCCTACAGGCTTCGACTTGGCCGACGTCCCCGAACTCGCGCACGAGCCTATTCGCCGGTGGCCGCCGGGCCCGAGAGCGCCGCCGTGATCTGGGCGAACTGCTCGCGCCAGGGCCTCGCGAAGTTCATGCGGATCGGCTTGCCGCCGGCGGGCCGGTGGTACCGAAACCAGCTCCACGTGCTCGCGGGCGTGGCGTCGGTGATCGATACGCCTGACCGCAGATCCGACCAGGCGAACCCCGTCGGACGAGCGGTCCGGAGTGACCCCTTCAGGAAGATCACGCGGCGGTCGGTAACCCAGACGAAGTAGTAGCGCACGTTCGCCACGACCATCCCCACCAGCCCGAAGAGCCCCGTGAGCCAGAGCGGGTTCGGGCCGCTTGCCCCGTAGGCGCCGGAGACGAGCTGCTCCCCCGGCTCGAGATGCTGCTGCACGGCCTCGGCGTACTGCTGTCGGACCTTCTCCTTGCGCACGGCCATGGCTACTACTCCTCCCTCTCCGAGCACCCGGTGGACGAGTGGGCGGACGATAGGCCTACCACCTCATGCGTCGCTTCGGGGTCAGCCGGTGCGAGGTCCCAGATCATCGGGGGCGGCCAGTCTCTCGCTCCGGATGCGGAACTCCTCCGCATCGATCTCGCCTCGCGCGTACCGTTC
>DASPWN010000093.1:0-5758 GCA_035637835.1 Actinomycetota bacterium
CTGCGCTTTGCCATCCGGGAGGGCGGACGGACCGTGGGCGCCGGGCGAGTGACCAAGATCGTGAAGTAGGTATCGGATGCCCAAGACCGACAACAGGCCGAAGATCACGCTCGCGTGCACGGAGTGCAAGCGGCGGAACTACGTCACGGTGAAGAACCGGCAGAACGACCGGGACCGGATCGAGCTGATGAAGTACTGCCGATGGGACCGCAAGCACACGCTGCACCGCGAGACCCGCTGAGCCTCGCCCGACCTCACGCTTCCGGCTCTTCGCGCTCCGACAGGTCCAGCGTCGTCACCCTGCCGAACCGGATGGCCAGCACGAGTGCTTCCAACTTGGAGTGCACGCCCAGCTTGGTGAGGATGTTCTGCGTGTGGGTCCGAAGCGTGTAGACGCTCATCCCTAGTTGCTCCGCGATCTGGTCGGCCTGGTTACCCGCCGCCATGAGCTCGAGGATCTCGACCTCCCGAGGCGTGAGGCGGGCAAGCCGCTTCTCCACGGATGCGTCGCGCTCCCGGCGGTGCCGGAGGCGCCGGAGCGCGCCCTCGATCTCCTTCTCGTCGTGGAGCGGCTCGCCGCGATGGGCAAGACGGACCGAGTCGGCGACATTCGTTACCGCCTCCGTCTTGCGTAGCAACCCCACGGCGCCGGCCTGCACCGCCCTGGCCAGGAGCAGCTCGTCCTCGTATCCGGAGAGGATGAGCACCTGTGCATCGGGGTCGGCGTCTTTGATTCGGCGGGTGGCCTCGATCCCGCTCATGCCGGGCATCGCCGCATCCATCAGCACGACATCGGGCTTGAACTCCGTCGCGGCTTCTACCGCCGCCGGCCCGTCGGTCACCACGTCCACGACACGCAGGTCCTTCTCCTTGGCCAGCGCGAGCTGAAGGGCCTCGCCGAAGGTGCGTTGGTCGTCGACGATCAGGACCTTGATGGTCTTTCCCTCAGCGGGCATGGGATGCACCATCGTAGGCCGCGGGACGTGAGATTTCACGGAAGCGGATGATGTTGTCGTTCTCGGAGCGTCGTGGGTACGGTGGCCGCGTGGGACGACTGGAGGGAAAGGTCGCCGTCATCACCGGCGCGGGTCGGGGGATCGGTCGGGCGACGGCGGTTCGGTTCGCCGAAGAGGGCGCGGCGGTGGTGGTAAACGATATCGACGTCGAGCCGGCGAAGGAGGCCGCGGCCGCAGTGGAGGCCGCCGGCGGGCGCGCCCTCGTTTCCACGGATGACACCACCGAGCTCGGGGCCGCGAGGGCCTTGATGGCTCGCACGGTCGAGGAGTTCGGAGCCCTGGACATCCTGGTCAACAACGCAGGGACCACGCGGGATCGCACCTTCCACAACCTCGGCGACGAATTGTGGGACCTCGTCTTGGACACGAATGTGCGCACGGCCTTCCATGCAACTGTGGCAGCAGTAGGCCATATGAGGGAATCGGCCAAGCGGGAGA
The DNA here is from genome assembly GCA_035637835.1 of Actinomycetota bacterium. GTDB lineage: Bacteria > Actinomycetota > UBA4738 > UBA4738 > HRBIN12 > AC-69. The sequence continues at coordinate 1,455 of DASPWN010000093.1, forward strand.
CGGCCGAGCGGGGGACACCGGGGCATCATCGCAAGATCACATTCACGACGTCCTCGGCCGCGCTTGTCGGGAGCCCCGGACAGGCCAACTACACGGCGGCCAAGGGTGCCCTCATCGGCCTGACCAGGACCCTTGCCCGGGAGCTCGGGCCGTTCCACATCAACGTGAACGCGGTCGCCCCCGGGTTCATCGAGACCCGGCTCACCGCCCCCAAGGCGAAGGGCGAGGAGCTCGGGATGCCAGAGGAGTTCCGTCAGATGGCCTTGATGGTCATCGCGCTCGGCCGCTTCGGACGGCCCGAGGAGGTTGCCGACGCGCACGTGTTCCTAGCCTCGTCGGAGGCCGACTACGTCACGGGCGCGATCCTGCCGGTCACCGGCGGGCAGCTGGGGACCTGAGCCCGAATGCCGATGAACGCCGCCCTGGAGGGAAAGGTCTATCCGGACGTCACCTTCACCGTTGATGAGCAGCGGGTGGCCCTGTTCCGCCAGGCCGTGGGCGAGGCCGGCCCCGTCGTGCCTCCGACGTTCGCCACCGTCGCGGAGTTCGCCGTGATGCCGTTCATCGTGGGGGATGCGGAGCTCAGCCTGGACTTCACCCGCGTGGTCCACGCGGAGCAGGAGTACGAGTGGCAACGCTCGTTCCGAATGGGCGAGGTACTCACGGTGCGTTCGCGGATCGCTTCGATCCGGCAGAAGGCGGGGAATGGGTTCCTGACGATCGAGACCGAGGTGCGCGATCAGGGCGGGGACCTCGTCGTCGTCGCCCGGGCCACGATGATCGAACGAGCGGCGTGATGCCCCAGACCACCGTCCGATTCGAGGACCTCGCGGTGGGCGACGACGTCCTGTCCGTCTCGCGGGTGGTGACCAGCGATGACGTGAAGCGCTACGCGGACGCCTCCGGGGACCAGAACCCGTTGCATCTGGACGAGCACTTCGCCATGGGCGTGGGATTCCCCGGCATCATCGCGCACGGCATGTTCACGATGGGCCATCTGGCAACGTCCCTCACCGATCGGCTCGGGGACCCCTCGGGTCTGAAGCGGCTGGCGGTCCAATTCCGGGCCCCGGTGTTCATGGGCGAAACGATCGTGGCGGAAGCGCGGGTAAGGGCGCTGGACCCCAGGACGAGGACGGCCGTGCTCGACGTGTGGGTCCGTGTGGAGCGGGCAGGGACCACCGAGTACCCCATCAGGAAGAGCGAGGCCGTCGTGGGCTTCGCGGAAAGCTAGTCGAGCTCCACGCGCTCGGGCTCTTGACGCCCCAGGCTTGCCAGCGCGTGCATCGCGTCGCCCATCCGATCCATCACGACCTGGAGCTCCTTCTCGTGGCGTTGTCCGATCCGAGTGGTGGCTTGCTCGAACTTCCGCTCCAGCCCCTCCCCGAGCTTGGCCACGGACTCGGTCGACGCCTGCACGTCGCGGTGCAGCTGCTCGCTGATGGCCTGCACCCGGTCCTCGACGATCTGCTGGATCTCGTTGGGGAGGTTGGCTTGGAGCTCCTTCACCGCCCGGAGTGCCTGCTTGGCCGCCGGCTGTTCCTCGGCGGCCTGCATCTTGGCGGCCAGGGCAAGGTTGTCGGAGCGGACCATCCGGCCGAGGGCGGTGATCCGGTCGTCCACCGCCCTGGCGAGCTGTCCGTCATCGTCGCGTCCGGCCCGCTGCACGTTCTGGGCCGCGGCCGTCAGCCGGTCGAGCGCAGTCTCGAACCGCCCCGCGATCGCGGCGTCGATGGCCTCCTCGTTCGCCCGGCCCAGTCGGGCCACTGCCTCGTCGAGCTCCACCTGCACGGCCCGCGCTGTCTCCTCGCGCAGGCGGCGGGTCATCTCCTCCACCGTCCATCGGGTGGCCGAGGTGAGCGCCTCCGAGACCTTGCCCGTCTGCTCGTCGAGGGTCCTGGCCACACGTTCCTCGGTGACCACCGCCGTGCGGTTCAGCTCTTCGTGGAGGGCCTCGGAGTCGGAACGGACCAGCCGGCCCAGGCCCATGATCCGGGCATCCAGGGTCCCGTTGATCTCCTCGATGGCTCGGGTGGCTGTCTCCACCGACGATCCGATATCGCGGGCCTCGATCCCCAGTCGTTCGGCCAGCATGTCGATGTGTTCGCCGAGCAGGCCCTGGACGACGCTTCCCACGCCCGAGGCAACCTCCGTCTCGCGAGAGGTCATCTCCTCGACCTGCTGATCGATGTGTCCGGCCAGGAGCCCGAGCGCATTGACCCCTTCCCTGACGTACATCTCCATCGACCGAGCCACGTGGCTCGTCTCGCGGGTGATCAACTCCCCGTGCCCCTTCACCTGCTCCTGGACGGTCTCGACGATGATCCGGTCCCGGTCGGCGAGCGCTTTGAACGCCGAGGCCACCTGGGTGGTCACCCGTTCCAGCTGACCCCGTAGCTCCTCGTACCCGGCCACCGCGGGGGTGCCCACAGCCTGTTCCAGCGCGTGGACGCTGTCCTCCAAGGCCGCTCGGGCCGCACGAGTGTCGTCGGCCAGCGAGGTCACCGAGTCCTCCAGCCGGGCGGTCCGCACCGCCAGGTCCTGGAACCGCTCGTCCGAGTGGGCCACCAGGCTTCGGATGGCCTGGTCGCGGGAGAGGGACTCCAGGATCTGCGAACCGACCTGGTCCTTGTCGCCCCCCGCCGCCCGCCACACCTCGGAGGCGATCTCGTGCATCAGGGCGTTCGCGCTCTGGTGGATGGCCTGCAGGCCCTTCTCCAGCCGGTCCTCCAGGACCTGTTGGTAGGAAGCCATCTCGGCTTCAAATGCGGCGTCGGCCGTCGCCGCGGTCCGGGAGAAGACGCCGCGGTGCCTCGCCCGGTCGCTGCTCTCGGGCGGAAACGAAGGATTCGATTGGTCCATACGGCGCTCGCATTCGGGGGCCGGCGCGGCGCGTCCGAGAAAGTGTATGGGAGCCCCAGCGCCACATCACGCATCCGGCGCCCCTTTTCCCTGGGTATCGGCGCAGCCACCTCCTTTGCCGCACCCACCGGAGCCCCCTATACTCGATCGTTGTCCCCCGGCCTGCGGCACGAAAGACTCGGAGGGGCGTAGCTCAACCTGGTAGAGCACCGGTCTCCAAAACCGGCGGTTGGGGGTTCAAGTCCCTCCGCCCCTGCTAGGGCCATGCAAGGAGCACGATGAACAGGCAGATGAAGAGGATGCAGCGCCGCCAGGGCGGCACGACCGTGGACCGCGCCGCCGCCGCGGCGACCACCCGACGTGCCGCCGTTCAGGAGAAACGGAAGCGGACGGGGGTCCGGCAGTTCCTGCGGGAGGTCCGCCAGGAGCTGAAGCGGGTCAACTGGCCCACGCGCCAGGAGCTCGTCGCGTACACGGTGGTCGTCCTCGTATCGGTAACGGTGCTCACCGCCTTCGTCTTCGGCCTGGACTACGTGTTCTCCAAGCTCGTCCTGCGGGTGTTCTCGAGCAGTTAGGAAGACACCTCCGACCACGATGAACGGAACCCAAGAAGAGATGTCCTCATCCGAAGTCGCCCCACGAGATCCGGAGTCCGGCGAGCCCGAGGACTCTGCGTCGCGCGAGCCCGACGAGGCCGCCGAGCCCGACGAGGCCGCCCAGCCCGACGAGGCTTCGCCGGCCGAGGGAGAGGCGGTTCCCAGTCCGGCCGAGGAGGCGTTCGAGGCACGGGTCGAGGAGGCGGCCGCGGACGCGGACGAGATCGACACGGCAATCGAATCGGCGGCCGAGGACACGGTCGCGGAGGTGGCGAGGACGGTGGAGAGCGAGACGGAGTTCGAGGAGGCTGCGACCGAGGTGGCCCGGGAGGCAGAACGGATCGAGGCGGCGAACGAGGAGGTCTTCGAGGAACGCGTGGTGGAGGCCGCGGAGGTCGCCGCGGCCGAGACCGTGGCGGAGAGGGAGGTCCTGGCCGAGGCCGAAGCCATCGCGCAGAAGGCTGCCCGGGCTCCGGCCGAGGTGCCCTCGGAGGAAGAGCAGGTCGTCGAGACCACCGTGAAGGACCCCTTCAAGGGACCCGGTGAGTGGTACGTCGTTCACACCTACGCCGGATACGAGAACAAGGTGAAGGCCAACCTCGAGTCACGCATCCATACCATGCAGATGGAGGACAAGATCTTCGACGTCGTCATCCCCATGGAAGACGTCATGGAGATCAAGGGGGGCAAGAAGCAGATCGTCCAGCGGAAGGTCTTCCCCGGCTACCTGCTGGTGAGGATGATCTACGACAACGACTCCTGGTACGTGGTCCGCAACACGCCCGGAGTCACCGGCTTCGTCGCTGCGGGCACCGGGTCCAAGCCCACCCCCTTGTCGCGCCGGGA
>DASPWN010000094.1:0-2527 GCA_035637835.1 Actinomycetota bacterium
TCGAAGATGACCGCGACGACGGCCTCGTTCCCCTCGTCGGCGACCAGGAGATGGAGTCCTCGGAAGCCCTTGGCTGAGGCCCCCTGGGGATCCAGCATGTTGTCCCGCACCTCCTGCATCTTCCCCGGCTTCACCTTCATGCGACCTACCGTCCCGTACACGTCGGCCTCCTTCACCCTCGGAACCGCCGGAGCATACGCCCCGCCGAGCGGCCCGCGATAGGCTCGCTCGATGGTCCAGACGCACACGGTGCAGGGAGACGGCGGCGTCCGGCTGGCGGTCCGGGAGTGGCCGGGCGAGGATCCATCGATCCTGCTCCTGCACGGCCTGGCCTCCTCATCGCACATCTGGGATCTGGTGGCGCCTCGCCTCACGCCGCAGTTCCGCGTCGTCGCGTACGACCAGCGGGGCCACGGCGTGTCGGGCAAGCCGTCGAGCGGCTACGGGTTCGACCGGCTGATCGCCGACGCCGCCGCCGTGATCCGGACACTGGGGTTGGGACGGCCCGTGGCGGTGGGCCACTCCTGGGGAGCCAACGTCGCCCTCCAGCTCGCCGCGGATCGGGTTCAGCTGGTCTCGGGCGACGTCCTGGTCGACGGAGGATTCCTGTCGATGCGCGACCGGATGGACTGGCGGACGGCCCGGACGATGCTGGCCCCTCCCCAGCTGAAGGGGATGTCGCTCGAGCAATTCCGCGCGGGCATGCGCACCTTCACCCAAGGGGCCGTCGAGCTCACGCCCGAGGTCGAGGCGGTGTTCCTGTCACTCATGCGCGTCGACCACGACGGGAACATCCACCCCAGGCTGTCCAGGGCCAATCACCTGCGAATCCTGCGCGCGCTGTGGGAACAAGACGCCCAGGAGCTCCTCCGGCGAGTACGGGTGCCCACGCTGGTCCTTGCGGTGCGCTCGGCGCCTGGTGAGGCCGATCCGGGCGGGTTCATGGAGGAGAAGGAGCGGGCGGCCGAGGCGGTGAAGGCCATCGACCAGGCCGTCCGGTTCGAGTGGATCGAGGGCATCCACGACATCCCCATCCAGCGCCCGGACGCCGTGGCGAAGCGGATCGAACGGTTCGCCCGGGAGGTCGTAGGATGAGTTCCATGTTCGTCTTCATCCTCATCCTGTTGTTGTTGGCCGCGGTCCTCGGCATCCTCGGCATCGTGCTGAAGACGGCGCTCGTCATCACCCTGGCGATCCTGCTCACGATCGCGTTCCTGTCGCTGTTCGCGTACTACTGGTTCCGGTACCGCGTGTACCGGTTCCGCCGCGAGCTGGAACGGCATAGCCGCTCTTCCTGAGCCAGGGCGGTCCCCTACCGTCCCCGTCGATACGTCTCGGCCACCTCGTTCAGCCGGCCGTGTATCCCGCCGTACGCGTCGCCACGAGGGAGGTAGCGCTTGGCCACTTTCGTCACAAAGGTGTAGTTGGGGTCGCACACGTTGGCCACCGGGCTCTCGGACACCTGCGTCAGGAACTGGTACGCGTCGAGCGTCTCGAATCCGTATTCCTCGGACAGCCACGTGACCATGTCCACGTGCGCGATCCGGAACGCGTCCTCGAGCGGCCGGGCAGAACCGGCCGACATGACGTGGGAGTCGTTCTCCAGACGCGGCCAGGGCGTGGGCCGCCCCTTGATCAGGTCGATGGCGATGACCGTGTCCATGGCCGCCTCCACGGCCACGCCGCACGTCTCGCCCTCACCCTGCCGGCCATGGCCGTCCCCGATCGAGAACAGGGCGCCCTCGACGTTCACCCCCAAGTAACACGTCGTCCCGGCGCGCATCTCTGGCGTATCCATGTTGCCGCCGTGGGCATCGGGGACGAGCGAGGACCGGGCCTCGAACGACGCGGGTGCCACCCCCACCGTCCCGTGCATCGGATCGAGAGGGAGCTCCACCGCGTACTCTCCGGCCCGGGCCCGGTAGGTGACCGTCCGCTTCCCCGCGTCCACCTCGTAGATCCACACCACCTCGGGCAGCGGTTCCTGGAGCGTCGCGGTCTGGTGGGTCGACGTCAGCGCGCCGAACAGCGGCACGGTACACGAGGCGGCCCAGTCGCGGGAGGGCTCGATCGAGACGAAGTGGATGGCGAGCGTGTCGCCGGGCTCTGCACCCTCGACGAAGAACGGTCCGGTTTGCGGGTTCACGAACGGGAACTCGATGACCTTGGAGACAAGATCGTCGACGCCCCGGACCTTCCCCCCGAAGGCGTCCTCGGTCCACAGCTCGAGCAGGTCGCCCGGTTTCACCTTCCGCACCGGCGGGACGCCGCCGAACGTCCAGGCGAACTCGGACGGGTCGGGCCGGTACGTGACGACGTCCATGCGCACTCCTACGCGGGGTCGGGCCCGGCAGCACCGGCCCGGGCGACCTCCGGATCCTCCTCGAGGAAGACCCTCGCCGTCTCATCAACCCGGCGGCGGTCCTTGACCATCAGGTACACGAGGTAGATCAGCCCGACCACCATCCAGATCGCCACGACCGGCCCGGCGATCGACAGGGGATAGGGAAGGCGGGAGACGAACTTG
>DASPWN010000095.1:0-9819 GCA_035637835.1 Actinomycetota bacterium
TGATGAGCTGGCGTCCGGAGACGAAGCGGTTGTAGGAGAGGATGCCGAGGATGACGACGAGCGCCACCACGCCGAGGATGATCCACAGCCAGGCCACGATGACGTCCCTTCTGCGAGCGATCCCGTGAACGACGAGCTACAGCCTACCGGTCCGCTCCGGTCCCGTACAGGTCGAACACGACGCGGGGGACGTGGGCGACGAGCAGCCACTGGATCATCCTGGAAATCGATCAGGTCGTTCGCGAACTTCCGGTCGGTGCACGTCACGTTGAACCGCTGGTTGAAGTCGCCGGATTCGAACTCGATGTGGTGCAGGCCGAGGTGGTCGGCGAGCCGGGTGAGTATGCCCTCGCGATCGAGCGAGAGGTGCGCGCATTGGGCGGCGATCTGCGTGACCGCGCACGAGAATCGGTAGTTCGTCCGGCTCCAGTTGCCCTTGGAGTCGGTGGACTCCACGTAGTACCAGTCGTACGACAAACCCAGCGATGGGGAGGAAGTCGCTCACGACCCGGCCGTCGGACCACCAGCCGCCGGGGTGAAGCGAGCGACCGGCTAGTCGCGGCCCCCACGCACCCATCCCCGACCACCAAGCAGGATCGCCCCCCCGAGCACGATCAGGAGCATCGGCAGCACGTACCGGGCTCGGAGGGTCCACGTCGAGCCGGTCGAGCAGGAAGGCGATCCCGGCTGCGATGAAGAACAGGCCCCACACGACCGCCCTTCGGTTCCCCCCCTCAACCATGCTGGACGAGCACCTCCCCGATACCCACCGACAGGTCGAGCGAGAGCACGATGGTCTGACCAGGCGGCGCACTCGGGGCGACGTCCTTGTCGACGCCGAAGCCCCCATCGCTCTCGCCGAAGATGGTCACCTGGCCCATCCCCGCGTGTCCCCGCACGACGGCTAGTTGGTCCGACGGCAGCTCCACGATCAGCTGCCCCACGCCGACGCGAGCCCGGACCGTGCGCGCCGTGCCCGTGATTGGCACCGGCACGCTCGTGAGGTCCAGGGTGAGCTGCCCGACCGCCAGGCGATATTCGGATTTCACCTCGGAAAGGGACGTGGGGCGCTCGGTCCGTTCGCCCACCCCTCCCTCGAGGGGGATGTCCACGGCCGACGCCGCCGCAAGCAGGACCGTGAGGACGATCCCGATGGCGATGAGCCCGCCCTGCCCGCTCTCGGACCGGCGCCCGGCGATCACCAATCCCAGCCCGACGGCGATCAATGAGCCGGGCAGCACGGCTTTCCACGGCACGTCGCTGACCCCCGCGGCCTGCAGCAGCGCCGTCACGCCGATCACCACGACCACCAGGCCGAGCACCAACCGTCCGGTGTGGAATCGTGACGCGGGGGGCGGCGAAGCAGGAGGTTCCGGGAGGTCGCTCATCGCCTGGAGGACGCCCGGACGATCATGGCCACCCCGACCGCGATCAGGGCCAGCGGCCACAGGTACTTCCCGATCCTCGGCAGCGACAGGCCGAGCAGCAGGATGACGCCGATCGCGATCAGCGCCCCGCCGAACACCAGCCGCGCCATGTCGGCACTGGGTGGAGGGACATCACCGAGGTGCTCCCCCTCCTTCTCCTCGGGGATCAGGATCCATCCCAGGATGTAGAGCAGGATGCCGCCGCCTCCCACGATCGCAAGCACCACGAACGCGACCCGGATGAGCACAGGATCGACGCCCAGATAGCGTCCGATGCCGCCGCACACGCCGGCGATGACGCGGTCGGTGCGGCTTCGGCGAAGGAGCCTCGTGCTGCCGGGTGCGTCGGCCACCCGGCCACCCTACGGCCCGCCGGACGGGGCCTCAAGCCGGGCCGTCGGGAGGTGGCCGGGGTCCTGATCGGCTGCCGCGAGCGCCGCCCTCAGCCGACGGGTTCGGCCGAAAGACGCCGCCCGAGCTCCGCCCCGGCCTCGAGGAGCGCGAACAGGTCCCGATGCTCCCGCGGCATGTACGTGAGCAGCATCCGGCCGTTCACCTCGAACGCAATGTCGTTCTGTCGCGCCATCCATTGCCTGGTGTCGTCGTCGAGGAGGCCGGTGGCGAACCTCGGGTCATGGGCCCGCACGTCGAAAGCCTCCCCGAACCCTTGGTCATCGACCTCGACGACGGAAAGCTGCCCGCGCTCTGCGTGCGGGGTGAAGAACATCTTCGGCTCGATCACGATCGGCGGGACGTCGCGCTCGAGTCCCATCAGCGCGCACGTGAACCGGCGGTCGCCGTCGTCTCCCGAGGTGTATCGGAAGTCGAACAGCTTTACGTCCTCGGTGCGCCAGCTCCCCCACAGAACGTGATCGACCCACCGGCTCGCCGTTCCACGGCTCAGCAGTTCTAGCGGCAGGCCGGCCAGGCCGAACGGATCGCCCTCAGCACCCTGCAACCCCAGCGCCTCGGCCTCCAGGTTCTTCTCCACGGCCTTCTTGCGCAGGTTGAACCGGTAGGCGCCGTACCCCGAGGCCCCCAGGGCCCCGACCACCAGGATGCCGGGCGGCAGGGCCTTCAGGGCGAAACCGAGCAGCGTGACCGCGGCAAGCAGCCCGATAACGAGGCCCCATCCCCTCATGGGGCGAGTATCGGGAGGGCATGCGTCGGGCTTTACGCGCGCCGCACGCCGAACGTGAGGCCGCCGCCCTCGGCGTCGACCTCAACCTCGTCCCCGTCCACGAGCTCGCCCGACAGCAGCTTGACCGCCAGCACGTCCTGAACCTCCCGTTGGAGGAGCCGCTTCAACGGACGCGCCCCATAGGCCGGGTCGAAGCCCTTGTTCGCCAGGTACTCGCGAGCGGCGTCGGTGATGCTGACCACGAGCTTGCGACTCTCCAGCCGGCGCTGGAGCATGCGGACCTGGATGTCCACGATCTGAGCGATCTCGTCCCGGCCGAGCGGCTGGAACACGATGATCTCGTCGACCCGGTTCACGAACTCGGGTCGGAAGGTGGCTCGGACCTCGGCCATCACCTTCTCCGTTCGCTCTTCAGCGGACGAGCCCGGGTCCGTGAACAGGAACCCACCGAGATTCGACGTCATGATGACCACCGTGTTGCGGAAGTCCACCGTCCGGCCCTGCCCGTCGGTGAGGCGGCCGTCGTCGAGCAGCTGCAACAGCACGTTGAACGCGTCTTGGTGCGCCTTCTCGATCTCGTCCAGCAGCACGACGGAGTACGGGCGCCTCCGCACCGCCTCGGTGAGCTGCCCTCCCTCGTCATAGCCGACATATCCCGGCGGCGCCCCGATCAGCCGCGACACGGTGTGCCGCTCCTGGTACTCACTCATATCGATCCGAACCATGGCCCGCTCGTCGTCGAACAGAAATTCCGCGAGCGCTCGCGCCAGCTCGGTCTTCCCCACGCCCGTCGGACCGAGGAAGACGAACGAGCCGATCGGCCTACTGGGGTCGGAGAGCCCGGCCCGGGTGCGGCGGATTGCGTTCGCCACGGCCTCGACCGCGTCGTGTTGGTCGACGACCCGCTGGTGCAACTCGTCCTCCATCCGTACCAGCTTCTGCATCTCGCCCTCCATGAGGCGCGAGACCGGGATGCCGGTCCACGTCGAGACGACCTCCGCCACGTCCTCCTCGTCGACTTCCTCCTTCAGCATCTTGCGGTCCCGCTGGATCTCGGCGAGCTTCGCGTTCTCCTCGTCCATCGAGCCGGCCAGCTCCACGAGCTTTCCGTATCGGAGCTCGGCCGCCCGCTCCAGATCCCCGTCGCGTTCCGCCCGCTCGGCCTCGCTCCTGGCCGCCTCGATGTCCGAGCCGATCTTCCGGATCCGGTCGATGTGGTCCTTCTCTCGGTGCCAGTGCGCCTTCATGGCGGCCGAACGCTCCTGGAGGTCGGCCAGCTCCCTCTCCAGACGGGCCAGTCGCTCCTTCGACGCGTCGTCCCTCTCCTTCCGAAGGGCGGCCCGCTCGATCTCGAGTTGCTTCATCCGGCGCTCGACCTCGTCGATCTCCGTCGGCATGGAGTCGATCTCGATCCGGAGCCGGGACGCGGCCTCGTCGATGAGGTCGATCGCCTTGTCGGGGAGGAACCGACCGCTCACGTACCGGCTGGAGAGCACGGCCGCCGCGACCAGGGCGGAGTCTTGGATCCTGACACCGTGGTGCACCTCGTACCGCTCCTTTAGGCCCCGAAGGATGGCGATCGTGTCATCGACCGAGGGCTCCTCCACCAGGACCGGCTGGAACCTGCGCTCCAGGGCCGGGTCCTTCTCCACATGCTTGCGGTACTCGTCGAGCGTGGTCGCGCCGATTGCTCGGAGCTCGCCACGGGCGAGCATCGGCTTCAGCATGTTGCCGGCGTCGACCGCACCCTCCGCCGCACCGGCGCCGATGACCGTGTGCAGCTCGTCGATGAACGTGATGATCTGGCCCTCGCTCTCGGCGATCTCCCGCAATACCGCCTTGAACCGCTCCTCGAACTCCCCGCGGTACTTCGAGCCCGCGATCAACGCCCCGATGTCCAGGGCGACCACGCGCTTGTCCTTCAACGATTCGGGGACGTCTCCGGCCACGATCCGCTGAGCCAGTCCCTCGACGATGGCGGTCTTCCCCACGCCGGGCTCGCCGATCAGCACCGGGTTGTTCTTCGTCCTTCGCGAGAGCACCTGCATCACCCGGCGCACCTCGTCGTCCCGGCCGATGACGGGGTCGAGCTTCCCACGCCGCGCGAGGTCGGTGAGATCGCGCCCGTACCGCTCGAGCGTCTGAAACTTCTCCTCCGGGTTCTGGTCGGTCACGCGCTGCCGGCCGCGCACTTCCGCTAGGGCCGCCAGGACCGCGTCGCGCTTCAGGCCCGCCTCGCGGAGCAGCCGGTTGGGACCTGCGTCCTCATCCAGGAGGGCGAGGAGCAGGTGCTCGGTGGAGACGTACTCGTCGGTCAGCTTCTTCGCTTCCTCGAACGCTCGCTCGAGCAGGATCCCCATGGCCGGCGACACCCGAACCTCGGCGCCCTGGGCGTACACCTTCGGGATCCGGTCCAGCGCCTCATCGAGGTGGTCCCTGAGCGTGCGGGGCGAGATCCCCAAGTGGTGCAAGAGTGGGTAGATCACCCCGTCGGGGTCCGAAAGAAGCGCGAACAGGACGTGCTCGGGTTCGATGGCCTGGTGGCTGCGGGCGACCGCCTGCTCCCGCGCCGCCTCCAGCGCGGCCTGTGACTTCATCGTCAGCTTGTTCGGATCCAACGGTCCCTCACTCCCTCGTAATCGTCCCTGGTCATCCCGTACATCACGCAATCGGCGCCCCCACCGTCGGCCGCCGGGAGGAATTGGCGTTGCACGCCTTCTTCGACGAACCCCATTCGTTCGAACACCCGGCGCATCGCGGCGTTTTCCGGCGTCGTGCCTCCCTCGACCCGCCGCGCCTCCTCCCGATCGAACAGGTGCCGGACGAGCATGCCCACGGCTTCCGTGCCGTATCCCTTGCCCCGATGGTGCTGGTCGAACAGCTCGATGCCGATGCCGAACACTCCCCGCGGCAGCTGCGCCCGATAGGCCTGGATCTGGCCGACGAGTTCACCGTCCGCCTCGATGCCCAGGACCAGGCCCCAGCCCGTCAGCGTTCCGGAGTGCTCGATGCGCTCGCGGAGCTCGTGGTCGCCGGAGCTTGCGGGGGACACGGTGGCATCCGCCCGCTGCCTGGCAGCCCGCAGCACCTCGAACTCCTCGGACCGAAGCGGCCGCAAGCGCACGCGAGCTCCCGCAAGGACGATCACCGAGACGGGCCCCCGCTCAGCCAGGGGAACGCCGAGATCGTTCGCAGCGGCACGATCTCGACGGTCGCCGAGGACGGGCCGAGGGCGACGGGACGCCCCCGGCGAACCCGCCGGAGCTCGGCCTCGAGCTCCACGGCCCGCCGCCGAAGGTCCTCCAACTGCGCCTCGAGCTCCATGATCATCTTCACGCCGGCCAGGTTGATCCCCTGGCCTTGCGTGAGCTGCTGGATCATCTGGAGCCTGTCGATGTCTCGCTCGGAATACCGCCGGGTGTTGCCCGAGGTCCGCTTGGGACTCAGCAACCCCTTCCGCTCGTAGATGCGAAGCGTCTGTGGATGCACGCCCGCGAGCTCCGCCGCCACGCTGATGATATAGACCGCCCGGTCCTCCGCCCGGTCGCGTCGATTCCCTCGCGCTACCATGGACTCCGCTCCTCCCCTACGCCTCGACCCCGAGCCCCTTGCGCGGCGATTCGCGCTCCGCCTCCTTGAGCTGCTTCAGCAGGTGCTTCTCGTTGTGGGACAACCGCTGCGGCACCTCCACGTTCACCGTGACCAGCAGGTCGCCGTGGCCACCCTTCCTCGGCGCGCCCTTCCCACGGATCCGGAAGGTCCTGCCCGACTGTGTGCCGGAGGGGATCTTGAGCGTCACCGGCCCGTTCAGAGTGGGAACGTCGACGTTCGCACCCAGGGCCGCCTCCGCGAACGTGATGGGGAGCGCGAGGGTGAGATCACTTCCCTTCCGACCGAACAGCTTGTGGGGCGCGACGTGCACGACGACGTACAGATCACCGGCAGATCCGCCCGGGGGTCCCGCCTCGCCGCGGCCCGAGAGCCGGATCCGGGCCCCGTCCCTCACGCCCGCCGGGACCTTCACCTGGAAGCTGCGCGTCGTCCGGACGCTGCCCGAGCCGCGGCACGTCGGGCAGGGGTGCTCCACGATGCGCCCGGCACCCCGGCACCTAGGACAGGTCTGCGACATCTGGAAGAACCCCTGGTTGACGCTGACCGATCCCAGGCCACCGCACTGGGGACAGGTGACGGGCATCGTCCCCGGCTCCGCGCCCGACCCCCCGCAGGTGGGACATGGCGCGGGCCCCTGGATGCGCACTGGGACCGTGGTCCCACGCATGGCGTCGTCGAAGGAGACTCGGACCTCCGTCTCGAGGTCGGCGCCGCGTGCGGCCGGCCGCTGCCCCCGGCCCCGTCCGGTGAACACGCTGAACAGGTCCCCCAGGTCGCCGACGTCACCGAAACCGACGTCCTCGAACCTGACCCTTCCACCGGGTCCCGGGCGGCCCCCACCGGGGAAGCCGCCGCCCCCGAAGCCCGAGGCAGCCATGCCCCGGACCTGGTCGTACTGCTTGCGCTTGTCCTCGTCGCCCACGACGTCGTAGGCCGCCGAGATCTCCTTGAACCGCTCCTCGGCGGACTTGTCTCCGGCGTTGGCGTCCGGGTGGTACTGCTGCGCGAGCTTGCGGTACGCCTTCTTGATCTCCGCCTGCGACGCGTTCTTCGCCACGCCGAGCACCTGGTAGTAGTCCTTGTCGAACCACTCACGCCGGACGTCGCCGTTCATCGGCGACCCCTCAGCGCTCGTGCGTGACGCGCACGCCAGCCGGACGGACCACCCGGCCCTTCAACGTGTATCCCTGGCGGAGGACGTCGGCGACCACGGGCTCGCCGTCGCCGGCGCCCGACCCCGACCCCATGAGGGCCTCGTGGCGCTCCGGGTCGAACGGCTTGCCCTCGGCGTCGATCCGCTCGAGGCCCTCGGCCCCGAGTGTCTCGAGCAGCTTGGCGTACACGAGCTCCACCCCGTGAAGGAACCGGTCGAAGTCCGGCTTCTGCTCCGCCGCCATCAGGGCGAGCTCGAACTCGTCGAGGACCTCGAGCATCCGTCGGACGATCGGCTCGGCGGCCAGCTCCAGCGCCCGGGTCTGTTCCTTCAACACGCGCTTGCGGTAGTTGGCGAACTCCGCCTGCAGCCGCATCAGGTGGTCTCGGTACTCGGCGGTCTCCTTGCGGGCCGCCGCGAGCTCCGACCCCGGGGTGGACGGTCGGTCCTCCGACCCCGGCGTGTCCGACGGGGTCGACGGAGGCGTCGTCGGAGCGGCCCCCTCCTCGCGGACTCGCCGGCGATCGGTGACCTTGACCTTGGGCCGGCCGGCCGGACGCTCGCCGGTGCGGTCGTTCTCGCTCATGAACCGCTTCCCTCGTCCACGATCTCGCCCTCGACGACATCTCCTTCGCCGCTCTGAGGCGCACTCTCGGCCGGGCCCTGCTGGGGCCCTGCCTGAGCCTGGGCCTGCTGATACATGGCCTGGCCGATGCGCTGGAAGACCTGCATGGTGGCCTCCGTCGCCGAACGGATCCGCGCGACGTCCTCCCCCTTCAGCGCTTCCTTCAGCTCGTCGTTCGCCTTCTTGAGCTCCTCGCGGTCGCCCTCCTGAACCTTCTCGCCCCATTCTTGGAGCGACCGGTCGATCTGGTAGCTGAGCTGGTCCCCGGCGTTCCGGGCTTCGGCCGCGTCGCGCCGCGTGTGGTCCTCGGCCGCGAACTTCTCGGCGTCCTTGACCATCCGGTCGATGTCGTCCTTCGACAGGGCCGTCCCACCGGTGATGGTCATCTGCTGCTCCTTGCCGGTGGCCAGGTCCTTGGCCGAGACGTTCACGATCCCGTTCGCGTCGATATCGAACGCCACCTCGATCTGCGGCATGCCGCGGGGCGCCGGCGGGATGCCCATCAGGTGGAATTTCCCGAGCGATCGCACGCCCGGCGAGAACACGGTCTCGGCCTCGCCCTGAAGGACGTGGATCTCGACCGTGGTCTGGTTGTCGTCCGCGGTCGTGAAGATCTCGCTCTTGCGGGTGGGGATGGTCGTGTTCCGCTCGATGAGCTTGGTGAAGATCCCGCCCTTCGTCTCCACGCCGAGCGTGAGCGGCGTGACGTCGAGGAGCAGGATGTCCTTGACGTCGCCCTTCAGCACGCCCGCCTGGACGGCGGCGCCGACCGCGACAACCTCGTCGGGGTTCACTCCCTTGTGCGGCTCCTGGCCGCCGGTGAGCTTGCGGACCAAGTCCTGGATCATCGGCATGCGTGTGGCCCCGCCGACCAGGATCACGTGGTCGATGGCCGAGACGTCCTTGCCCCAATCCTTCACCGCCTGGCGGAACGGTCCCTCGGTCCGCTCGACCAGGTCGGTGGTCATGCGCTCGAACTCCGACCGGGTGAGCTTCATCTCCAGGTGTAGCGGACCCTCGGCCGTCGCGGTGACGAACGGCAGGTTGATTGTGGTCTCGGCCACCTGGGACAGCTCGATCTTGGCCTTCTCGGCGGCCTCCTTCAGCCGCTGGAGGGCCATGCGGTCAGCCGCCAGGTCCACGCCGTGGGCGTTCTTGAACTCCTTCACCATCCAGTCGATGACTCGCTGGTCCCAGTCATCGCCACCGAGGTGTGTGTCTCCGTGGGTGGCCTTGACTTCGAAGACCCCTTCGCCGATCTCCAGCAGTGACACGTCGAACGTCCCGCCGCCCAGGTCGAACACAAGGATGGTCTGGTCGTGCTGCTTGTCCAGGCCGTAGGCCAGGGATGCGGCGGTCGGCTCGTTGATGATCCGAAGGACCTCCAGGCCTGCGATCTGGCCCGCCTCCTTCGTGGCTTGCCGCTGCGCGTCGTCGAAGTAGGCGGGAACCGTGATGACGGCCTGTGCGACCGAATCGCCCAGGTAAGCCTCGGCGTCCCGCTTCAGCTTCATCAGGATCTGGGCCGAGATCTCCTGGGGGGTCCATCGCTTCCCGTCGACCTCGACGTTCCAGTCCTTCCGGCCCATCTCGCGCTTCACGGAACGGACGGTTCGGTCCGGGTTGGTGATGGCCTGACGCTTCGCGACCTCACCGACCAGGATCTCGCCGTTCCTGGAGTACCCGACCACCGATGGGGTGGTACGGGAGCCCTCCGCATTGGGGATGACCACCGGCTCGCCCGCCTCCAAGACGGACACCACCGAGTTGGTCGTCCCCAGGTCGATTCCCACGGCTCGTGGCATGAGCGAACCCTCCTGAGTGCGTCCTTGATCTGAGTGGAAGGATAAAGTCTGAGTCC
>DASPWN010000096.1:0-8008 GCA_035637835.1 Actinomycetota bacterium
GAACGTGATCCTCGGGGGGATGGTGGCCGGGATCGGGGGCGCGTACTTCACGCTCGGCTCGGTGGGACGGTTCGACGAGAACATGACGGCCGGCCGCGGGTTCATCGGTCTGGCTGCGATGATCTTCGGTCGGTGGAATCCGGTCGGAGCGTTCCTGGCCGCCCTGGTCTTCGGGTTCGCCGACTCGCTCCAGACTAAGCTGTCGATCCTGCAGGTTCCCATCCCCTCGGAGTTCCTGCAGATGGCTCCGTACCTCGTGACGATCTTGGTCGTGGCCGGGGTCGTGCGGAAGGCAAGGCCGCCGGCCGCCGACGGACAGCCCTACATCAAGGAGTAGCCGCCCCCGCCCGCATCGCGTTTGCCGCCGCTTCCCCGATCCGACGGAACTCGTCGTCCACCGTGGTCAGGGTGATCTGCGGTGCGAACCCTTCCGCCAGGGCAAGCGCGCGCTCGTGCGCCTCGGCGGTCGCGCCCCGAGACGCGTCGGCGACGATGCGCACGAACATTCCGGCGTCCGCCGCTGGAAGAGCCGTGGCGATCACGCAGCAGTCCGTGGCTACCCCGCACAGGACCAGTGTCTTCGACTCGGCGGCCAGATCGCGGAGCTCTGGCCCCCACTTGGAGAACGACTCCTTCTCCAGGGTGGGCGGGCGTCGCGAGGCCCACGGCTCGACCAGGTCCATCCACCGTCGTCGCTCCGGTTTCGTGACCTCGCTCCACAGCTCGAAGTAGGCGACCCAGCTCCCCTCGGGATGCTCGGGCACCCGGTAGCGAGTGAACACGACCCTGTCGCCGAACGCGCCGACGAGCCTGTCGATGGGCCCGACGATCTCGTCGAACCCGGGCGTCGCCCACGGGCTCTCACGATCGCGGAAAACGTGCTGCATGTCGATCACGACGAGCAGCGGGGACCAGACCGGCTCGCTCACGACTCGCCTGCCGTTGCGGATCTCGCGGCCGAACGGGCCGGCATGAGGGTGCTCAAGACCGCGTACAACGCCCCCGCCAGGATGAACCCGATGAACAGACCGATGCTGCTCGAGGCGAGCGCGGAGTCCTCCCAGCCGAACCACCGCAACAGGTAGCCGACCCACGAGAAGATCGGAGCGGATGACGTGACCAGGCCCAATCCCACGAACGATGCCACCAGGAACGCGACGATGCCGGCCGGGTTGACCGCGCCGTAGATCCCCTCGTTCGCGGACAGATCGCGCTCCGAATACCCGCCGCGTCTCCGGAACAGGGCCATGTCGGTGAGGAAGATCGCGGCCCACGCCGCGAGCAGGACGCCGAGCGTGATCAGGAACCCGATGAAGGGACTCACGAAGTTCTGCGCGAAGAAGAGCAGGTAGATGTTCCCCGCGATCATGAGAACGCCGTCGATGGCGACGGACTGGTACCGAGGGATCTTCAGCCCGAGCGTGAGCAGGTTGAGTCCCGAGGAGTAGATGTCGAGCACCGCGCCGGCCACCAGCCCGCCGACCGCGACGATCATGTACGGGACGAGGAACCACGTCGGCAGGGGTTCGGCCAACACGCCAACCGGGTTGGTCGAGGTGGCCAGGGCCTGATTGTTCGCCGCGAGGAGCACCCCGAAGATGATGAGGATGATCGGGGCGACGCTCGCGCCGAACACGGTCCACCCCACCACCGCCCGCGAGCTCGAGGACCTGGGCAGGTACCGGCTGTAGTCGGCGGCCGCGTTCACCCAGCCGATCCCCAAGCCGGCCATGATGATCGAGGTCCCCCCCAGCAGTCCTCCCCAGAACGGGCCGGAAGGGAGGGACGTCACCTTGCCCCAGTCGATCTCCGACCACACGAGCGCCATGAAGACAACCGTGAGCACGGCGAAGGCCCAGGTGAACCAGGTCTGGATCCTGACGATCGTGGCATGGCCGAGTAGTCCGATGGCAATCGTGGCCGCCGCGACGAGTACGAACGAGATCGCGAGGGCCAGATCCCCATGTACCCAGCCCAGCCTGGCCAGCACCGTCTCCGCGGCGAACGTGGACAAGGCGACCAGGATGATCTCCCAACCGACCAACGAGATGTAGCTCACCAGCGTGGGGAGCGCATTGCCGACCACCCCGAACGACGCCCGGGACAGGATCAGGGTCGGAGCACCGCCGAGCTTGCCCGCCAGGCTCACGTAGCCGACGAGGAAGAACGACAACACCGTGCCGACCGCGGCCGCCAGCACGGCCTGGGGAAGGTTCAGGCTGTAGAAGACCACCAGGAACGCGCCGTAGGTGACGCCCAGGATGCTGATGTTGGCGGCGCACCACACCCAAAAGAGCTCGATCGGCGCCCCATGCCGGTCCGACTCGGGGATGGGGTCGATCCCGTGGGTTTCGATGCTCCAGACCCGGTCGCTCTCGGGTTGCCCCCCCGTCGTCCGCTCCGTCTCGACGCCCATGGCACCCCCTCGGTGTGCGATTGTGGCCGCCTATGGTTCGGGGCGTCAACGAGGATGCCCGTGGGACACTACGCGCTGAGGGGACACGTGGAGTCGAGCACTTCGAAGGTCGACGAGGTCCGGGAGCGGTTCGCTCGATCCGGATTCCACACCTGGATCGGGATGCGCATCGAGCGCGTGGAGCCCGGTGAGGTCGACGTCGCCCTCGATGTCGAACCGCATCACCTGAACCTCGTGGGCCTCCTGCACGGTGGGTTGATCGCCACGCTCGCCGATACCGCCACCGGTCTCGCCTACCGCACGGTCCTCGAGCCGGGCACGCGCCACGTGACGACCCACCTGAGCGTGACGTTCCTCTCCCCCGGACGCGCGGGGAGGGTGACGGCCCGGGGGAAGGTGGTGAAGGCTGGTGGGCGGTTCGGCTACGCGGAGGCCGATATCATCGGCCGGGACGAAGAGCTCCTGGCCCGGGCCACGGCAACATTCGCCGTGTCACCGGAGCGCGCGGGTCAGTAGTCGACGTCCATCTCCTGCATGACCTTCGGCAGCTCGGAGATGGCCCCCTGCAGCTGCATCAGCAGCATCATGTTGCCGGAGATCCGGAGCTTGCCGCTCATGAACGCCGTGACCGGGTTGAGCTCGCTCTTGGCCAGCGCCACCGCCGTGTCGTAGTCCTGCGTGACGGTCGCGTCGGGGGCCTCGATCTCGCCCTGGCCCATGTCGATCGAGCCGCCTTGGATCCTGATCCAGTAGCGACGGTCGCCGTCGGGGCCGGTGATCACCTGCTGGAGCGTCGCGGAGGCCGACCCCGCCGCCTTCCTGAACGAGTCGGTCGCGTTCAGCCGGCCCTTCAGTTCGGTCGTCCACGCTTCGGAGAGGAACTGCACGGGCACGAAGGCCTCCTGAGGTCGCCGGGGTCGGAAGACCAGGGAGTATAGCCAGCGGTCACGGCTGGAACAGGTGAGGGTCCGACATGTGCAGCACGTCGTTCAGGAAGCGGACCCGCCGTTTCGATCCCTCGACCTCGACCGAGTTCAGCGAGCTGTTCTCCGGCAGGAAGAACATCTCGTTCTCGACCAGCAGCAGCGGCCCGAGGTAGGCGTTGATCACGCCTCCGTGGGCGACGACGAAGACGTCGCCCACCGCGTGCCGCTCCAGGATCGACTCGATCGCGTCGTGCACGCGCTTTCGGAACGCCTCTACGGCCTCTCCGCCCGGCGCCCGGTGCCAGATCGCCCGCTGGTTCCGGACCAGGCCGAGGAGCTCGGGATCCGACGCCAGGATGTCCTCGAAGCTCATGTTCTCCCACCGGCCGATGTGAGCTTCCATCAGGTCGTCCTCGAAGGTCACCTCGATCCCGGCGGCGTCCGCGAACGGCGCGATGGTCTCCCGGGCACGACGAAGCGGGGATGAGTACACGGCCGCCGGCCGCTCCATCAGTACCAGCCGGCGGGCCAGGAGCTCGGCCTGCTCCCGGCCCACCTCGTCGAGCGGCGGGTCCCACTGTGGCCCCCTCGCCGTGTCCAGGAGATCGTTCGAGGATTGGTCGGACCGCCCGTGGCGGATCAGGAACAGGATCCGAGAGGCGTTCACCGGGCCCGGCGCTCGGCCCGTCTGCGGTTCCACACCCGGGCGAAGGCCTCGACGTCCTCGCGCCGCCACACGCGTCCTGAGGCCAGCCGCGCCACCGGCTCGGGGAACGATCCCCGGTCCACGTACGTGATCACCCGCCGGCGGTCCCATCCCAGGATCGCCGCGGCTTCGGCCACGCCGGCCAGCGCCGGCGTGACCTCGACGATCACCGACACGCCAGCTCCTGCGGCGCGGCGCAGCCGGGCCAGACAGCGGGCCCGCGACGACCCCGTGACCTCGACGCCGGCTGAGGGGATGCGGCCGGTCCAGCCGTCGCGCGCGGGCATGAGGGTCGCCCGGACCTGCCGAGTGGGCACCGGTCGATGATAGCGACGGCGGCTCAGCCTCCCCGGGTCCGGCGGAGGTCGCTCCGCCAGCACTCGGTGTGCCAGTGCCGGCGCTCGTCCGGCTCGTCCTGCGGCACGACCACCAGGTGCCAGACGCCCGCGCGGATCTCGTGGTCGCAGCCTGGGCAGCGGTAGGGCTTGTCGCTGCTCACCCGGCGAACGTCGAACCCCGGGGCCAGGGCCCAGGTCGGCCCGGCCGACTGCGGCACCCGGGCCGCCTCGACCGGCTCCGGCGCTCGGCGGTTCTTCCTCGGCATCAGCCGGCACCCGCCACCCGCAGGACGAAGGGCGCGGCCAGGCCGGCGATGGTCTCCCCAACCTCCCGCGCGTCGCGCTTCTGGCCCCTCACGTTGAATGAGTGGTCGCCGCCTTCGATCGGCACGTGCTCGACCCCCCGCCCCAACTTACGAAGGACCTTCCGGACGATCTCGGGCTTGGCGAACGGATCGGCCGTCCCCTGGATGAGCAGCATCGGAACCGTTATCCGATACAGGTGCTCGTCGCGGACCCGTTCCGGCTTGCCCGGCGGGTGGAACGGGTAGCCCAGGAACACCAGGCCGGCGGCCGGCATCCCGTCGGCCACGGCCATCGAGGCGATCCGCCCGCCGAGGGACTTGCCGCCGGCCAGCACCGGGCGGCCGTCCGAGCGAGACCGGGCATGCTCGAACGCGGCCAGCCACGTCGCTCGGAGCACCGCCTCGGGATCCGGGGACCGCCGGCCGCGCTCGACATAGGGGAAGTTGAACCGGAGCGTCGCGATGCCGTGCTCGGCGATGGCCCTGGC
The DNA here is from genome assembly GCA_035637835.1 of Actinomycetota bacterium. Lineage (GTDB taxonomy): Bacteria > Actinomycetota > UBA4738 > UBA4738 > HRBIN12 > AC-69. Next base: position 5,180 of record DASPWN010000096.1, read on the forward strand.
GAACCCGGCCATGAAGGGGTGGTCCATCCCGGCGCCGGCGCCGTGGGCGACGACAAGCGTCGCCACGGCACCGCCCGGCGAGATCCACGCCGCACTGACGGGGACCGACCCCGTGTCGATCTCGCTGCGAACCTCCGGCGTGACCATGTCTGGGATGATTGTCCCCGATGGCGGGGACGCTCTACACGGGGACCTCCGGATTCGCCTACGACGAGTGGAAGCACGGTGTCTTCTACCCTGAGGGGCTGAAAAACGCCGACATGCTCTCGTACTACGCGAGCAGGTTCCGCTCGGTGGAGGTCAACTACACGTTCCGCCGGTTCCCCACGGAGAAAACCCTGGCCGGCTGGCGGGAGGGCACGCCGCAGGGGTTCGTGTTCACGCTCAAGGCGAACCAGCGGATCACGCACTTCAAGCGCCTGGCCGATGCCGACGACGACGTCCGCGACTTCCTGCGGCTGGCGAAGCTCCTCGGCGATCGCCTGGGGACCGTGCTGTTCCAGTGCCCGCCGACCCTGAAGTACGACAGCCGGCTCATCGAGCAGTTCGTCGGATCGCTCCCACCCGACGTGCGGGCCGTGATGGAGTTCCGCGACCCGTCATGGAACGAGGCCCGAGATTTCCTCCACGAGCAGCGCGTGGCCTGGTGCGTCGCGGAGACCGACGAGAAGGATCCCGGCCCCGACGACCTCTCGTGGGACCCGTACGGCTACCTTCGCCTTCGCAAGACCGACTACTCGGACGAGGAGCTGAAGGGGTGGGCCGACCGCATCGCGCCGGCGCTCGCGGCGGGGAGCGACGTCTACTGTTACTTCAAGCACGAGGGAGAAGGCATGAGCCCTCGGATGGCCGAGCGGCTGGCGGCCCTGGTCCCCTCTCTCGCATAGCCGCCGTCAGGTCCGCGCCCGGGCGGCCACGGCCTGCTCGAGCTCGGCGATCCGTTCGGGATCCTCGACCTTCCGGCCGAGGTCGTCCCTGACGTAGAACACGTCCACCACGCGATGTCCGTACGTCGCAACCTTGGCCAGGTGCACGTCGAGGTGGAGCTCGGCGAGGGTGCGCGTGACGTCGAACAGTAGCCCGATCCGGTCGGGGGCACCGACCTCGACCACCGTGAAGAAGTCCGAGGCATCGTTGTGCACCCCGATCTCCACGGGGACCTCCGCGCTCGGTCCGGGATAGTGTTTGCGCTTCTGCTCCACGCGGTGCTCGAGCGACAGGCGCCCATCGATGGCCCTGCGGAGTATGGTCCGGAACTCACGCCAGCGGTCCTCGCCGATCCGGGTCTCGAACGCCCCCTCCACCTCGAACACGTCCATGGCCACCCCGTCGTCGGTGGTGAAGACCTGTGCCGTGAGGATGGACAACCCGGCGAGCGACAGGGACCCGGCGATCCACGACAACAGGCCGGGGCGGTCTGATGCGACGACCGTGAGCGCGTAGGAGCCCGGCCGGGCGCCCGGGCCGGAGAGCGTGCGGACTTCGTGCCTGCCCACGGGTGGGCGGAGCAGCGGGAAGTGCCTCGCGGCCTGCTCTGCCGGCGTCGCCAGGAGATAGCCGCGCGGCACGCGTTCAAGGAAACGGTCGATCTCGGCCGGCCCCTCGTCCGGAAGGAGGTCCCGGAGGCTGGTCCCCACAGCCTCCAACCGGTCCGCTGCCCGTGGTCCCAGCTCTCCCCGCTCCAGGACCCGCTGGACCTTGGCCACGAGCTCGCGCACGAGCGTGGCCCGCCACGGCGTCCACGCGAGCGGGCCCGTCGCGAGCGCGTCGGCCACCGTCAGCAGGTACAGCGCTGCCAGCCGTTCGGGATCGCCCACTCTGGCCGCCACGTCGAGCACCAGGTCGTCGTCCTCCAGGTCGCGGCGGGTCGCGGTGTCCGACAGCAGGAGGTGTTCCGCGACCAGGAACAACGCGAGATCGCGCGTGTGGGACGGAAGGCCCATGCGCTCGAGCGCGGCAGTCGCCTGGCCCACCCCGACCGGCACGTGGTTACCCCGGCCCGTCTTCCCGATGTCGTGCAACAGCGCGCCGAGCAGGAGAGCATCCCGTTCCGGCGCCGCGGCGGCGGCCTCCGCGACGAGTGGGTCACCCTCGTCGCCGCCATCGAGGAGCCGGGCCATCCCGGCCAGGGTGTGGAGCAGGTGCACGTCCACCGAGTTCCGGTGGTACGGGTCGCGCTGGGGCCGGCATCGGACCGGTCCCCACTCCGGGAGGAACCGGGTCAGGATCCCGACCCGGTCCAGTGTTTCCAACGCCCGCGCGCCCTCCTCCCCGGCCCGCAGGATCGCCAGGAAGGCCTGACGAACGGGGTCGGTCCACTCAACCTCGTCCTCGATCACCATCTCCTCGATCCGGTCCAGGGAGGGCGCTCCCATCACGCCTCGCTCCGTCGCCACCCGGGCGAAGGCGCGCAGCACCCCGGCCGGCGTGTCCTCGAACGCCGGCGCATCGGACTCGCCACGCAGATACCGGTCGAACACCGACCGGGAGACGTGCTCGACCTGGCGCGCGTGCTCGAAGACGGCTCGCATCAGCCCGTCCACCACGGGAAGGCCCGGCTCGTCCTCGAACCCCATGGCCCGGGCGATCGCAGGCTGATGGTCGAGGAACAGCCGGTCCGTTCGCCGGCGGGTCTCCAAGTGCAGCGCGCTCCTGACCCGGACCAGGAACTCCTCGGCCGATTCCAGGGCCTCGCGTTCGGCCTGCCCGAGGAGGCCGGGTTCCTCGAGCGACCGGACACCTCCGATGCCCGTGAGCACGATGGCCAGCCATCCCAGGGCGTGCAGGTCTCGGAGCCCGCCGCTCCCCTCCTTGAGGTCGGGCTCGAGC
>DASPWN010000097.1:0-3304 GCA_035637835.1 Actinomycetota bacterium
GACCCCGATGACGACCGGCATCGCGAGCATCCCCGCGAGGAGCGTCCCACCGATCATCGGGCCCGCCCCGGGGTGGGCGAGGCCCGTGAGGTTCGAAAGGACGAGCGCCACGGCGCCGATGAACGTGAAGATGGCCACGCCGAACACGACGACCAGGCCGGCGTCGAGGAGCGCGGGGGATTCCGGGAGACCTCGGGCGGTGATCAGACCCAGCTGCAGCTTGGAGGACAGGCGCGACGACAGGATGCCTCCCAGCGCACCGGCCTGCGACACGAACGGCGGGATCAAGATCAACAAGCCGGGGAGGGCGGTCAGAACGGGCTCTTTCGCCTGGAGCACGGCGCCGGCCGCGATGTCCAAGAGTGGGGTGAGAAGAATCACCGCGACCATCTCCACGACGATGCGTCGCACGGGCTTGAGATCGGTCGTGATCGCTCGGACCATCGCATAGCCGCAGACCGCAACGCACACCGCCGCCACGATGGCGTTCACCGCGTGATTCCGGGTGATGAACGTGGCCAGGAACAACGTGGGGAGGGTGCTCATGTCCCCGAGGGCCGTGACCATGGGGGTCGACACCGCATCCAGGTCATAGCCGCGCCGGTACGAGAGCACCGACACCCCGATGGTGAAGAGAAGGATGAACACCGAGCCGAGGGCCCCGCCGACCACCGAGATCGTCACGAAGTCCCAGATCGAGATGGACCGCTGGCCAAACGCGAGCGTCGCCAACCGGGCCAGGATGGCCAGCCACAGCGACGAGGTGAATGTGGTGATCACTGCTACCTCGATGTTCTGGTAGAGGACGCCGCTGCGGTCCAGGGTCACCTCGAACAGGCCGGCGTGGGTGCTCGTGCCGAAGCGGGCACCGATCGCCCCGAAGATCGTGCCGCGCATCCCGACGGCCGCCGGGATCAAGACCAGGAGCCCGGGAAGGTCCGTGAGCGTGTTGGTGATGTGGCCGAGCGTCAGGCCGGCAACGAAGGATGCGAGCGTGCTGAGGGTGAGGGCGGCCAGGCCCTGACGGAGCGTTCGCTTCTCAGCCCGCAACGAGGCCCACAGGCGCCGGGCTCGACGTGGGAACGCCATAACGGCACGCTCATCGCTTCCTTCTCGGGGTCCGACACGATGGCCGGCCGTGGGGCGGCCCGTGGCAGTATGCGCCCGGACCGCTTGCGGGGCAAGCCTCGCCCCGGCTCAGACCCAGTCGCGGGTGAGGATTAGCCAGAAGGCCAGGCCGGCGTACCGTCCGTACCGCCTGAACTTTCGGATCATGGCCGCGTCGCTCACGGCCTTCCTGCCGACGTGCCGGGCATAGGCCGGCCGGGTCCAGGAATCGAGGATCAGCTTGGAATAACGGCCCAGCGTCAGCATGACGTGCGCCGTCGCGTACGGCCCGACCCCCGGGAGCGCCAGGAGCCGCCGTTCGAGCTCCGCGTCGGGGAGATCCTCTGGCGAGGCCCGCCCCAACGTCTCCAAATCCAGGTCCCCACCGCTGACGGACCGGGCCACCGAGAGCAGGTGCGGGCCTCGGTAGCCTGCCCTGGCCACCTCCCGATAGAAGCCCTCGCTGGCTTCCGCCATGGCCCGGGGGGTGGGGAAGGCCCGGCCGTACGGGCCGTCCCTCGGCGCGCCCGGGGCGGGCGCGCCGAGGTGCTCCACCAGGGCCCCGACCATCCGCTTGGTCGCGGACCACGTGCAGTTGGTGGTGCAGATGGTCTTGGCCACCTCCTCGAACACCGTCGGGCTCCGGACCATCCGGCCGGCACCCGACGTCACCCAGGCAAGGTCGGGGTCGCCCCGCGCCAGCTCGTAGAAGCGCGACAGGTCCGCGTCGAGCCGGAGCACGTGCTCGATCTCGGCGAGCGCCCGGGCCGCCGTCCGCTCACTCGGCGCGGGTCCCAGGATCGTGACGGTTCCCCGCCCATCGGTCCCGTCCGAGACGAGGACCGTCCGGGGGCGGGCTCCGGCGATGGGGATGGTGATCTCGAGCGTGCGCGCCTGCTCCTGGAGCAGCATCGGCGGAAGGTCCACGAACCCGTGCGAGTTCAGCGTCCTCCACAGGTCCACCGGCTCCCCGCCCGCCCCCCGGAGGGGGAACTCAAGCTGCCGGGCCACCCGCGTGTTGCCGGGCTCGCCAGGCCCGAACCTTGTTGCGGTTGCCGCAGGACTGCATGGAGCACCACTTGCCCGAGTGGTTCTTCGACCGGTCGTAGAACACGCCGGTGCAGGTGTCGTCGCTGCACTCCTTGAGGCGCTCCCACGTCCCGTCGAGCTGGGCCAGGAATGCCGCCGCCAGGATGCGCCCCAGCGCGCCCGCGACGCCTCGCGTCGTCGGCTCGATCCGGGGAGGACCTTCGGAGCCGAAATGGAGCTCCAACCCGGCCTCCCGGGCGGCCTCGTCGACGACCGACGGCTCTGCCGCCGTCGGCTCGGCTCCGGTCAGCCCCTCGACCTTTCTGTGCAGGGCCGCGTGGACCAGGGATGCGGAGCGGAGCGATCGCTCCGACACGAGCTCGTCCGGGTCGATCAGGCCGTGCTCCACGAAGAACTCGCGGAGCGACGCGTGGGACGGCGGAAGGCTCATGGGGTCGGACCCCAGGTGGTCGTGCACGGAGAGGAAGCTCCGAACGAGCTCCAGCTCGCCCGGCGCTGGCGGGCTGATGTCGGTGTCTCGCCGTCGCTCCATGACGGCGATCCTACACCGACGTAAAAGCCTTGACTAGTTACATCCGTGAGGGTAGGGTCTTACCAGTGAAACAGGATACGCCGGTTACGCAGGGCACAGATGTCGATCGCCCTCACGTTTTGCAGGCCGGACACGTTCTGTAGGGAGCGATCACAGACGAGGAGGTGGGGCATGTTCCCCATGGTGGCACCGGAGATGGTCAAGGCCCGAGTGGAGGAGCTCCGTCGGGAGGGCGACGCGAGGGCTCGACGGGCGGGCGCCGCCGCGGTGGATCGGCGGGTCGGCCTGCGGGCGGCGCTCGGCGTCCGCCTGGTATGGCTGGGCTGCCGGCTACTCGGCGAGCCCGTCCGGATCGAGCGGGCCGAGGTCGGGTGAAGGCGGTGGAATGGCTCGGGTATGCGGCCGCCCTCATGTTCGTCGTCCTGGCGTGGTACGGCGCCGTCCGGTTCGGCCATGATTCCCGGGATGGTCAGGATTGGGAGCGCCATCATCCGCCGGCCTGAGTCTGACCTTCGCTAGCATCGGTCCGTGATCGAGTTCACGGAGTGGGCGACGCAGATCCTTCAGCGAACCCACGAGGCGGCCCGCAGGTTCAATCCCTCGGCAACGGTCCGG